>DATEZD010000182.1:0-26639 GCA_035255865.1 Candidatus Udaeobacter sp. | reverse complement strand
ATGTCTTGCTCGTGATGAAGCATGACGATGACTGAGCCGGCGGCAAGGAAGAGAAGCGCTTTAAAAAACGCGTGAGTAAACAGGTGAAACATGGCTGCATTATTCGAGGCAAGACCCACAGCCATGACCATGTAACCGAGTTGCGAAAGCGTGGAGTAGGCGAGGATCCGCTTGATGTCGTTCTGTTGCGTCGCGATTAGCGCAGCCATCACTGCGGTGATCGTGCCGACCCAAGCAATAACCAAAAGGGCGGTTTGCGAAGATTGAATGACGAACGCAACGCGCACGAGCATGTAAACACCTGCTGCGACCATCGTCGCCGCGTGAATCAAAGCAGAGATTGGCGTCGGACCTTCCATCGCGTCCGGCAACCACACGTGCAGCGGAAACTGGGCCGACTTTCCAACTGCACCGCAGAAAATCAACAGGGCGACAATTGTCAGAAATAGCGGATGACCGGCTAAAGTCGACATCCGTGGCGCGATCTCAGCGAAAACAATAGAGCCGGTCGCCGTCCAAACCATCAGGATTCCAATCATGAAACCGAAATCGCCTATGCGCGTAGTGATGAACGCTTTTTTCGCCGCATCTGCGGCTGCGTCGCGATAGAACCAGTGACCAATCAAAACATAGGACGTGAACCCGACCAGTTCCCAAAACATGAAAAGCATGACGAAATTGTTCGCAAAGACGATCCCGAGCATCGCGAACATGAAGAGCGACAGCGCCGCGAAATAGCGGGACTTGCCTTCGTCATCTCGCATGTAACCCAGCGAATAGATGTGAATGATCGCCCCAACACCCGAAACGAGAACGGCCATTGTCCGGCTCAACGGATCCAGCGTCAGGCCAAATGGGATTTGGAAGACGCCGCTAATTCCGATCCATGTGAACTCAGCCGCGCCGGTAGTGTGCCGTGCAAAGATCAAACAACTGCACGTAAAACTTACGAGCATCGCGACGATTGATATCGAACTGCTCACGGTTTTCCATCGGAGGGTAAACAGCGTGATCACAGCTGCGCTCACTGCCGGCCCGAGCAGAATGATCCACGGCAAGATTGAGTTCATGGGATGATTCGCCCCTAGAATTTCAAGCTGCTGATGTCTTTTACGTCCGTCGTTTGCCTCGCGCGAAATAGGGCGACGAGAATGGCAAGGCCCACCGCTATTTCGGCAGCAGCCACTGTGATGATGAAAAAGACGAACACCTGCGCGTTGTAATTTGGCAGGCCGCTTGGATCGAGACGGATTCGCGAGAAAGCTACGAGTGACAAGTTTGCCGCATTCAACATCAGCTCCAGTGACATGAGAATAATGATGAGATTGCGTCGCAACATCATTCCGGCAAACCCAATCGCGAAGAGCATCCCGCTCACGATGAGATAATCGCCTAGAGTAATCATCGTACCGAAATGACCAAGCTCGAATGACAAATGACGAAGGAATGACGAAGCTCGAATGAACCAATCACCCCAGGCGTGCGAGCTGCAGCCTTTTGGGCTTCGTCATTCGGATTTGTTTCGTCATTCGTCATTCGGAATTCGTCATTATTTTGGTTCGCGTCTGCTCAAAAGCACCACGCCAACGGTCGCCACCAGCACGAGAACCCCGACGATCTGAAACGGAAGATTGTAATTGCTGAAAAGCGCCGTGCCGATGTTCCGCACATCGTCGGTTGTCGAGCTCGCGAGCGGCGGAAAAGTCTGTCGGGCAGCTTGGAAGTGCCCAATCACAAAGCAAATCTGAACGAGCAAGATGAGCGCCACGCCGACGCCGGCCGCGGCAGCGAGCCAATTGATTCGACGCCGTTCTTCGGCGTGCAGGTTAAGAAGCATGATGATGAAAAGGAAAAGCACCATCACGGCGCCTGCGTAAACCAATACCTGAATGATTCCGACAAAGAAGGCATCAAGCGACATGAACAGGGCAGCCAATCCGAGGAATGAAACAACAAGGCTGAGCGCGCTCGCGACCGGATTGCGATTGACGACAACAGCGGCGCCGAAGATCAGCGTTAGCAATGCAAAGGTCCAAAATAGGAACGGAGACATCGGCTATTGGAGTAATGGAGTAGTGGAGTAATGGAGTAATGAGTTTGCGTTCCCGAACACTCCGTCACTCCAACACTCCATTGCTCCAGTTCTTCTCATTTTTTCTCGTTCCATTTTAGTACCACACCGTGCATAACTCCGCCGATCTCGAGAAGAGTCTCCTTGTGATGCACCATTTCCGCGCGGGTAAAGCCGGTGATGGCATAGTCTTTACGCAAAAAGATCGCCTGCTCCGGACAAACCTCCTCGCACATGCCGCAAAAGATGCAGCGGATCATGTCGATATCGAATTGGTCCGGATATTTCTCGACCTTGGCGAAGCGATCTGCTGAGGGAATTTCGCCGGGAATAATCTTGATGGCGCGGGGCGGACAAATGAATTCGCAAAGCTGACACGCCACGCAGCGTACCCGGCCATCCTCATCTCGAACGAGCGCAGGCGCCCCGCGGTAGTGGTCCGGCAGGCTGCTATCCCATTTTTGCTCGGGATATTGCATTGTGACCTTGGTACGTCCTAGCAGCATGTTTTTGAAATGCTTGAACGTGATGGCCAGGCCGGCCACGATGGCGGGCAGATACAATCGCTCGCGCCAGTTCAATCTCGGCCTTGGAACAGTGATACCCATATTTAGAACTGCCCACGAAACACGCGAAAACCCACGAAAAGATGAATGAAATCAGTTTTGTAGAACTTTCGTGTCATTTTGTGTGTTTAGTGGGCAAAAGGAATAATCGCTGCTACGATGAAAATGTTCACTAGCGCGATCTCGAAGAAGAAGAGCCAACCGAGCCGCATCAATTGATCATAGCGAAAACGGGGCAGCGTCCAGCGGATCCACATGAAAAAGAGAATCACCATGGTCACTTTTGCGAAAAAGACTGCCATGTTGATCAGGCCGAATATCCATCCATGTGAGCCGTCGGGAATTCCCGGGAAATGCCAACCCCCGAAGAATAATGAGACGATTACAGCAGAGCCGGTAATCATCGCGGCGTATTCGCCTAGAAAATAGAGGGCAAACTTCATCGAACTGTATTCGGTGTGGTAACCGCCGGCCAACTCTTGCTCCGCTTCGGGCAAATCGAACGGCAGGCGGTTTGTCTCGGCGAACATTGCGATCATGAACACCAGGAACGAAACGATCATGGGAATCGCGAGCAGCCATTTCCATGGATTTGTCCAATCGCCGACAAAAGGTGCGATGAACCATCCGTGCTCAATTTGATAACGCACCACGCTGGTTAGCCGTAAATTTCCGACGACGAGAAAAACAGGAATGACTGCCAGTCCGAGCGAAAGTTCATATGAAAGCATTTGCGCGCTGGACCGGATTCCGCCCAGGAATGGATATTTGGAATTCGATGCCCAACCGCCAATCACGATTCCGTAAACGCCGAGCGAGGCGATGGCGAACACGAAGAGGATTCCCACATTCACATCTGCGATCACCATGGGAACACCAAACAGGGTGCTGCCAAACGGGACCACGGCAATCGTGATGATGGCGGGCATTACGGCCAGACATGGCGCGAGCCAATAGTAAAATGTGTTCGCCGCTCGTGGCGTGAAATCTTCTTTCAGCAGCAATTTGAACATATCTGCGATGGGCTGGAAGAGGCCGGCAGGCCCGACGCGATTCGGTCCCAGCCGGTCCTGAATAAACGCGCTCACGCGTCGCTCGGCGTAAACCGCATAGGAAACCATCGGCAGAATCACCACGAAGAGAATCCCGACAATTTTCAGCAGCGAGGTGATGATGAAAAAACCATCCATGTCAGGTTGGCCGAATGGCGCGGCGTGCAGTCTGGACCGCGATCGCTTGCTCGATGGCTTCTTCGTCGCTGGGATGCATCGGCGGCAATTCTTTCATTTGTAAAATGTCCACGCCGAGGTCGCCGATTTTGCTCAAGGTCAACCCGGCGAATTGGGGTACCGTCTCGCTGATCCGGCTAAAGATATCATCGATGGACGAGAGCGAATCGCCTCCGCCGACTGCCTGGAGCAAATCACGCAAAATCTCCCAATCATCGCGCGCGTTCCCGGGCGGGCGCACCGCGCGATTCAATCGTTGCAATCGGCCTTTGCCGTTGATCATCGAGCCGCGTTTCTCGGCAAAACCGCACGCGGGCAGAAGCACAGTCGCTTTTTGAGTGGCGTCGTTCGACAAAACATTCATCGCGATGAGTGCAGGGAGGCGCGCAAGTTGTTCAACGGATATGCCAAGATGCATCGTGTTTTCCTTCAAAATCATCAGCGCTTTGATTTGTCCGGATTTTACAGCTTCAGCAATCGCCGTGAGTTTCGCACCGGGCTGACGCGTCGATTCAAGAATCAAGCGCGCGCCGTTTGTGTTCGGGTTGCGATCTTTGCTGAGCAAAATATCATCAGTGGGCCCGCGCCGCGGGACGATGTCGATCCACTGCACGCCCAAGGATTTCGCCAACTGCGATGTAAGCCAAAGCTCCTCATTGGTCATGCGGCCGGAAGCAATGATGGCAATTTCATGGCCGGCAAACTGCTGTAATTGACGCGCCGCCTCCGCGATCGCCGTCGGCCAATCCGCCGCGATCAGATTTCCCTCGGATCGAATCTGCGGCTCGAGCAAACGGTTTTCGGCTTCGAGATATTTGAAGTTCAACCGTCCGTAATCGCACATCCAGCAGGAGTTGACGTGATCGTTCTCGCGCGGTGTCTGCCGGTAAATGACGTCTTCGCGCGTGCCGATGATGGTGTTGCAACCCGTCGCGCAACTCGTGCAGATGCTTTTTGTTTCTTTCAGGAACCAGACGCGCATCTTGAAACGAAAATCGCTCGACGTGAGCGCACCCACCGGGCAGATATCGACGGTGTTGAGAGAGTAATTGTTCTCGAGGCGCTTGCCGGGATGCGCAGTCAGCACCGTATGACTGCCGCGATCGACAAACCCAAGGACGTCGTCGTGTGCGACCTCCTGGCAAAAACGGATGCACCGCGAGCAGAGAATGCAACGCTCGTCATCAAGCGTGACACGCGGACCAAGCACTACGTTCTTGGGTTTCTTGACCTTGTTTTCGAGAAAACGCGACGTTGAGTTTCCGAAATCGACGCTGAATTCCTGCAAACGACATTCGCCGGCCTGATCGCAAATAGGGCAATCGAGCGGATGATTAATAAGGAGGAATTCCATCACACCGCGCTGACATTCCTTCACTATCGGCGAGTTGGTGCGAACAGCCATCCCTTCGGACACATCTTGGGCGCAGGAAATCTGCGGACGCGGTATCCAGTTAATGATCGGTTTGCCATCGGTGCCGAGCTCCGGTTTGCGATCCGGGCCGAGCCGCGGGAAGCCCATTTCGATCAAGCACATTCGGCAATTGCCGGGCGAACTGAGCTTCTTGTGGTAGCAGTAGCGCGGAATGAAAACGCCAATCTGCGCGCACGCCTCGATCATGCGCGTGCCTTTCGGAAACTGATGCCACACGCCGTCAATTTGGACGTTAAACAGTGGAGGGGCTGGGTGTGTTGGGTCGCCCATGTCTTACTCTTACTCTTTCTCTTGCTCCTGCTCTTGCTCGAAACTGAACGTAGAATCGGCTTCTTCGCGCACGATCACGGTTCCGGATTCGAAGTCGTAGCCCAACCTCTTCAGTAGCCCGATGAGCATATTCACAATTTGGACTAGCTGCTCCTTTGCCGGAATAATCTCCGTCTTTGTCGTGAGCTTGCCCGAGACTAAGACATCGAGACTCGCTGCTGCTTCAAGCGCAGATCCGCGGGCAACGTCGAAGAATCTGGCCCGATCTCGCTTTGAAAATTTTCCATTTCCTTCCGCTATGTTTAGCGGAATGCTTGTCGGGGCACGATCGAGTTGGTCTTTAGCGGCGGCCTTTTTTTCGATTGAAGTGAGAAGTTCACCGACCCACTCGTTAAACGTCAGTGAAACTTGATAAACATTCAGCTTTTCGTGGTCAAAATATGCTTTCATTTCTAAATTAGAGCTTGAGCAAGAGCATGAGCATGAGAGCTAGATCGTTCCCTTCGCACCGGCTTTTTCCCAGCCAGGATCGTGCGCCATCGAAACTGTTGGGATCGATTCTTTCTCGATTAATTCTTCCGGCATGTATTCAGGCGGCAATGGCGGAGGAACAGGTTTCTGGGCGCGGGCCGCGAATTCCTCCGGAAATTTCTCGACAAAACTTTGCGTCGGCCACGCGCACGCCTCGCCGAAAGCGCAGATGGTGCGCCCTGCAATATTGTCGCCAATTGTCTTGAGCGTCTGCGGATCTTCTACCACGCCGCCGCCGCGTAGCATGCGGTCGGTAATTTTCTTCATCCAGAGCGAACCTTCCCGGCAGGGTGTGCATTGGCCGCAGCTCTCGTGCGCATAAAACTCGTTGATGTTGCTGAGAACCGAGACCATGTCGCGCGAATCATCCAGCACGATCACGCCGCCCGAACCAGCCATCGAACCGGCGGCAGCGAGCGAATCAAAATCCATCGGAATATCATTGATCGACATTTCCTGCTCGACGACCGATCCATCGGGTTGTTTCACCTTAAGTTTGAATCGCTCGTCGGCGCGCAAGACTTTCGCAGAACTCCCACCCGGAATAACCGCTTTCAATTTGCGGCCCGGTCTTAGTCCGCCGGCCATCTCGTAGATCAACTGACCCATTGTGACGGCCCCAACTTCAATTTCGAAGCAACCTGGTCGCTGAACGTCGCCACTGACACACACAATGCGCGTGCCGGTGTTGTTAGGCCGGCCGAGGCGCCCATACTCTGTGCCGCCCATGGCGATGATATGTTTTACGGCACAGAGTGTTTCGACGTTGTTAACGATCGTCGGGCACATGTAGAGACCGAGCACCGCCGGGAAATACGGCGGCTTGATTCGTGGATAACCGCGCTTGCCTTCGAGCGATTCGATCAAGCCAGTTTCTTCCCCACAAATGTAAGCGCCCGCTCCGCGGTGAATATAAACCTCGACGTCAAATCCGGAGCCCAGAATGTTTTTTCCAAGAAAATTGTGTGTGCGTGCTTCTTCGATGGCGCGCTCGAGGAGCTTCGCGCCCTCGGGGAATTCGCCGCGTATATAGATGTAAGCCGCGCGCGCATTGAGCGCGTAGCATGAGATCAAAATGCCTTCGAGCAACTGATGTGGGTCTTCGTGAATGATGTAGCGATCTTTGAACGTGCCAGGCTCTGATTCATCGGCGTTGCAAATCAAATAGACCGGCCGCTTTTCGTCCGGTTTGATGAAGCTCCATTTCAGACCGCAGGAAAATCCGGCTCCGCCGCGACCGCGAAGGCCCGAGTTCTTGACTTTGTTGACGATGTCACTGCGCGACATTGTCAGCGCTTGCTCCAATTGATCGTAACCGCCATCGCGCAAGTAACAATCGATGTCGATTGTCCAATCCGCGCGCCCGATGTTTTTGTAGATCAAACGGTGTTCAAGAGGGTGGGGGGATGTTTGATGTTTAATGTCTGATGTTTGATTTCGGAGGATATCCCCAATCGAATTTGGTTTCACTTGCTCATGTAACTGTTCCCCAATCATGCACACGGGCGCGGTGCCGCAGCTTGCCAGGCATTCGACAAATTCAATGCTGTAGTTTCCATTCGCACTAACAGCGATGGGATTATGAACTCCTTCGCCGTCAGGCGGGCGCTTGATTTCAAGGGTCGCACACAAATTTTCCATCAGCTCGAAGCCGCCGGCCATCGCGCAACTGAGTGTGCGGCAGACGCGAATATGAGTGTTGCCAGTCGGCTTCTGGCGAAACATTGGATAAAAAGTCACCAGCTCAAGAATATTGATTGGCTGCAAACCCAGCTTCTCCGCGATCCATAGCACGGCTTCGTCGCTAATGAATCCGAAGTGTTCCTGCCACAGGTGCAACAGCGGCATGGCTGCGCTTCGCCGGTGATCGCTCGGATAGCGCGCGATCGCGTCATCCATTTGTCGCTCCAACTCGGCGGGAACAGCTATGCTCGTCGAGTCCACTGAAAGTGGTTGATTAATTGGACAGCGTGCTGTCTTTCGACTGCACTTTGTCGTCTTTAAAAACGATCGTGACCGTGTCTTTACCCTGTCGATAAATGTAGGTCGTTTTTTTCATGATCACGAAATCCTCAGTGCTAAGAGAAGTGGGCGGGCCCAGGATCGATTCCACCTGTTTCTTCGACATGCCATCTGTCACCTGATCGACGTTTGCTTTGGCGATGCGTTTGCCGGAACAGGAAACGCAGAGCAAGAGCGAGAGAAAGAGGATGAGGCGTGCAAAAATGACAAATGACGAATGTCGAATACCGAATGAATGACGAAGCCCGAATAACGAAATGCCGCCGAAGAGGCCTTTGGATCTTTCGGTATCCGTCATTTGGATTTCCTTCGTCATTCGAAATTCGTCATTCGTTATTATCCCATTATCTGTCGCATTCCCCCATGACGAAGTCCAGACTGCCCAACACCGCGGGCACGTCGCTGACCATACAGCCCGGCAGGAGCTCTGGCAGGATGCTGAGGTTCACGAACGACGGCGCGCGAATTTTCAAACGATACGGCACGCCGCCGCCTCTGCTGTTGATGTAAAAGCCAAGCTCGCCCTTCGGATTTTCGGCCGCGAAATAAATTTCGCCCGGTGGCGCGTCGAGTCCCTCCGTTACCACAATGAAATGATGAATTAACTCCTCCATCTTTGTCATCACGCGTGACTTGGGCGGAGTCATGTTTTTCCAATCTGCGACATTGATCGGTCCGCCCGGCAGTTTATCGATCACCTGTCGCAAGATTCGCACGCTTTGGCGTATCTCCTCGATCCGCACCAGATAGCGATCGTAACAATCACCCGCGCTGCCGATCACCACATCGAAATCGTAATTGTCATAATCGAGATACGGATGTTTGCGCCGTAAATCGTGTTCGATTCCGCTCCCCCGCAGGTTCGGGCCGGAAAGGGCGTAAGCGATCGCGCGCTCCTTCGATATGACCCCAATGTCTTTGGTTCGATCGACGAAAATCTTGTTCCGGGTCAGCAACCGGTCGCACTCGTTCAGGCTCGGCTCGAAATCGTCGAGGAATTTTCTCAGTTGTGGGATGAAGCGCTCGGGCAAATCGCGAATTTGCCCGCCAACGCGTGTGTAGGAAGTGGTGAAACGCGCGCCGGTGAGCAGCTCGAAAAGGTCATAGAGTTTTTCGCGCTCGGTGAACGTATAGAGGAAGACCGTCATCGCGCCGAGATCGAGCGCCATCGAGCCCAGTCCCAGCAGGTGCGAGGAAATGCGCGAGGTTTCGCAGCAAATGGTGCGGATGGCTTTTCCGCGCGCCGGGATTTCCCAGCCCATCAATTTTTCCACGGCTAGCGCGTAAGCCACATTGTTCGAGAGCGGCGCGAGATAATCGAGCCGGTCGGTATACGGGACAAACTGATTGTATTGCATGTTCTCGGCGATTTTCTCGTCGCCGCGGTGGAGAAACCCAATGTCGGGAGTGGCCTTGGTAATGATCTCGCCATCGAGCTCGAGTACCAGCCGCAACACACCGTGCGTGGCAGGATGCGATGGCCCCATGTTGAGCACCATCTTCTCGCCGATGTCGGAGTCAGCAGGCTCGCGCAGTGCCGCGTCGGCTGCGACCACTCGCGTGACTGGATCGGGTGATTCAATCTCGCGCGTTGTGAAAGGCATAACGATCGACAATTGATCTACGCTGGCGAGTCGCTGGGCGCGTGCAAGCCCAAATTGGGTAGCTTACTCCTCTAGCGTTCTTACGACGCCACCGTCGCGGTCGCGAATGTTTCAGAACGCGCGAAGATTTGGAGGACGGTGAACTAGACCGAAATTGATGGGCAAGTTCAGCTTCAGTCCGACATACTCTTTGTGTGCCCTCCACAACCTGACTGCTCCAATCGCAGATTGGTCGAGCAGTGGGTATCCGGAACTCCGGGCGATTTGCATACTCTCGGGTTCGCCGTTCTTACCGATAGTCAATCGTATCAGAACTGTTCCCTGTTCCTGACGTGCTCGAGCCGCGAGGGGGTAAGATGGAAACGGGGCAAACATCCAGATTTGCGATGTTTTCGTTGCGCTAATGATTCCACCGTTGGTTGCAAAAGCGGCGACTCTATCCGGATGGACAACAGCGATCGGAGCTTCCTGCCTGAAGTCCATGACGATTTCACGACCACTCGTTAAATCCGTTAGCTTGAGAGCATCTGGCTTCATTTTCCATTCCAGAACAGCTTTTCGGGCTAGTTCGTCTAGCGCTCGATCTTCACTGCTCTTGGAAATCGTTGCCTGCGTCACGCTGCCATCTTTCGCCAGGACAATTCGAAGCCTCACTGAGCCCTCAGAGCCTGTTTTCAGCGCCTCGCTCGGGAAGTCTGGTTTTGGCGCTGAACGCCAATCGCTGGCGCGCGATGCAATTTGAGTCATCGCGAATAGCGTTATCCCGATGTAAAGTGCAAGGATGATCCTCACTGCGATTGAATGGTCGCAAGTGAGCCACAGGGCGCGCAAGCGTGAATTCTGGGGAGCACAGGCTGCCAGCCTGTAGCAGTCGGCAGCTGGCCGACTGTGCTCAACTACCCGCGCACGGTTTTCGTTACATGTTCGCGGCAAGCTGCCGCGAACTACAGGCCAGCGGCCTGTGCAACCCAGAAGCAGAATCCTGCTCGCGCTGTTCACGGAACGCGATTAACTAAACCGCTATGGCAAAAAAAATCGCGCTGCTTTTCGCAGGACAAGGCGCACAAAGCGTCGGGATGGGACGTGATCTCGGCGAGCAATTTCCTGGCGCGGCGGAATTGTTTCAGCAGGCGGACGAAATTCTTGGGCGGAAGTTGAGCGAGGTTACGTGGAACGGGCCGATCGAAGAACTGACGAAAACTTCAAATTGCCAGCCTGCACTTTTCGTTCACGGGCTGGCCTGCATATCGGTCCTGCGTGAGCTGGCGGGCAATTTTCCGATTGGCGGCGCAGCCGGATTGTCGTTAGGGGAAATCACCGCCTACGCGGCTGCTGGCACTTTTGATTTTGGAAGCGGCCTGAAGCTTGTGCAGCGACGCGGCGAATTGATGGATGAAGCTTGCGCGGCGACAAATGGCGCAATGGCCGCAATGATCGGTGCGGATGAAAACGTGGTGCGCCAGCTCGCAGCGGATGAAGATGTCGATATTGCGAACATCAATGCGCCCGGCCAGGTCGTCATCTCGGGCGAGCTGGCGAAGGTGGAAGCGGCGGTCGGTGTGGCCAGGGAATATGGGATTCGACGCGCGACACTGCTCAATGTCGCCGGTGCGTATCATTCACGTTTGATGGAAAGCGCATATGAAAGCTTTGGCACGGCGCTCCAGCACGTTACGGTGCAACCGCCGCGTTTTCCGGTGATTAGCAACGTGACCGGTGAAGAAGTAGAAACGCCAATCGAAATTCGCCGCACCTTGCAGGATCAGGTCACGGGCACGGTGCGCTGGATGGATTGTGTGGAGGGGCTAGCCGGACTTGGCTGCGATTTTTTCATCGAACTCGGCCCGGGCGGTGTGCTGGCCGGTTTATTGCGGCGCACGCGCAAAGACGCAGATGTGATATCGGTGAGCGACGTAGAGTCTGTGCGGAAGTGCGCTGAGAAAATTGCTGCGCAAAATTCGTCCCGCTAGGATTCAGCTGGAGATGGCACTGGAATCTGCAACATCGATAAGTTCATCTGCATCTTCACGAGGCAGATCACTCGCGCAACGCGGCGCCGCGTACTTTGGCATGTCCGGGCCAGCGGAGTTTGTGGCGGCTGCGATTCTTTTCGTGCTCATGATCCTGCTCAAGCTGGTAAACATGACTCACTACCGCTTCGACAGCGACGAGTCGCAACATACGCACGTGATCTGGGCGTGGGCACGCGGCTTCGTTCAATACCGCGATGTATTCGATAATCACATGCCGCTTTTCCAGATAATCTTTGCGCCGATTTTTGGACTGCTCGGCGACCGGGCGACCATTCTTTACTGGATGCGTTTCATCCTGCTTCCGATGTATTTTGTCGGAGCGTGGTGCACTTACCGAATTGGCGAAATACTTTTCTCACGGCGCGCTGGCGTGTGGGCGATCATTCTGGCTGGCCTTTTTTCCAAATATCATTTCATCTCGTTGGAGTTTCGGACCGATAACCTGTGGGCGCCGCTGTGGCTTCTGTGCGTGCTTACGCTTATCAGTGGAAGCTTAACAGTGCCTCGGGCGCTGAAGGCCGGGCTTTTACTAGGGCTTTGCTTCAGCGTTTCGATGAAGTCGGTTTTGTTGCTGATTGCGCTTGTGGTCAGCGCGTCGATTGCGCTCTTTCTGGTGGGGAGAAAGGATCTCGGTCAATCGTGGCCAAATCTGGCGCGTTGTGCGGCGGCCTTTTTCTTCACAACCTTCTTAGTTCCTGGAATAATCGCGGCCGCGTTCGCTGTCGGCGGTGTATGGCGCCAGTTTTATTATTGCAATTTTCAGCACAACATTCTGCCGCATCTTAGTCCTAAAAATCATCCAGCCTGGTGGATCTTTATTTTTCCTATCGTTTTCCCGTTTGTGATTTACGCCGCGCGGCTAATCGTTCGCGCAGCTCCTGAGCCAACGTTAGCATTTCGGCGCGGGTTCATTTTTCTCATCTGTGGTTTCTATGCGCCCGCTCTGTACAGCTTTTGGAATCTGCTCACGCGTCAGGATGATCTTCCATATTATCCTCTGGCATTCGTCCTCGTCAGCGGAGGTTTGCTGGCCATTTCGCCGTACTTCGCGAGATACGACCCGCGTATCGGGCGTTATCTTCGCCGCATTCCGTTGCCGGCGTTTGTCGCTTTACTGGAATTGTTTCTGCTCATCGCAAGTCGGCCGTTCTGGATTGATCGTGCCCGACTCGAGACAGGTTTGCTCCGCGGCGTTTTGAAATTGACCGATCCCGGCGAGTTCGTTCTAGATTGCAAAGGCGAAACTATCTTTCGGCAACGCTGCTTTTGGCCCGTGACCGAATCAATCATGTTAGAGCGCCTCGCGCGCCGCCTTGTGGCTGATGACGCTGCCGAGCGTGCGGTTGAGACCCGCGCCTGCGTTGCAGCCATGAAGGGACGAATGCCTTTCTACGCGAGGAAATTTATCTGGAAAAATTATATTTCAGTCGGCAATGATTTGAGGGTAGCGGGCAGGTTCTTGAGACCCTCTGCAACCGACGGCAGCCGACTGGAGTTCGAAGTTGTGATCCCAGCGTCTTACAAGATTATCGCACGCGATGGCCCGGTGGAAGGAACGCTGGACGGGACGCCATATGAGGGTGCGCGCTTTCTCGCGCCGGGCGTACACACGTTTGTGCAAACGTCATCCAGAACACAGCTGGCTGCTCTTTGGGCCCGGGCTGTGGATCGGAATTTTCTCCCCGAGAAATACTTCCCGCCGCGGCCAAAATGATAGGAGTTCCGGCATTGCGTTTGGCTACGCTTCTGCTAGAAGACTTAGCCGTGCCGGTTCCAGCCTTTACTTCGCGTTCTCGCCTGTTGCTATTTGCACCGCATCCGGACGATGAATCGCTCGCTTGCAGCATCCTTCTGCAACGAGCAGTTCGTGCCGGCGCAGCGGTTCGTGTCGTCTATGTTACGGACGGCGACGATAATCCCTGGCCGCAACGCGTGCTCGAACGCAAATGGCGCCTGAACGGTACTGACCGCAGGCGTTGGGGAAGGTTGCGACGTACAGAAGCGCTCGCGGCATTGCGTGTTCTAGGCGTCAACGGTTCGGACGTGCGTTTTCTTGCCTTACCCGATCAAAAATTGACGGCCTTGCTGATGTGCAATTGTCAATCTGCAATTGCACGCTTTGGCGCAATCATTGCTGATTGGAAGCCGACGGATCTTCTCGTGCCGTCGATTTCTGATACGCATCCCGACCATAGCGCGCTCGCGGTAATGTTTCGGCTGACCTTGAGCGAATCTTTTTCGGACTCGATGGTGACCGGACAAATGGCGGTCTGGAGTTATATTGTTCACGGTAGGAGCCCCGCGTTCTTTGATTGTGCAGAGACCGTCCGCCAATCGCGCATCGAAGCAGAGACCAAGCTTCACGCGATTCGGTGTCACAAAACGCAGCTGAAATTATCGCGGAAAAGATTTCTCGCATATGCTGTGCGGCCGGAACGTCTGGTCAAGCTTGGCGCACGTGATAAAACCGTCGCCGATGGCTCAATTACTTCAGTTTTCAGGTTGCCTGATTCGCTTCGCGTAGAGGTGCGGCTCTCTCCCAAAGCCATGCGTATGTCCGAACCGGCGCTTTTTGTTTTCGGCCGGGACAAAGCAGGTGCGTTGCGTTGTGTGACGCTGCGCGTGCCCGCCCGATCTTCACGTATTAAAGTGCTGGACTCGGTCTCGATGGACTGCATCGCTGAGGCGCAATACTCCGGAAACGCTTTGGCGGGTCAACTCACCATTCCGATCTCCATCTTTTCATCTGCGTCCGCCATTTTTGTTAAACTGGAACGCCGCTCCTGGTTTTTTGATGAAGCGGGCTGGCTGGAGATCCCGCTGGCCGAATCTCAGCCGATTACGGAGCCGCAACGCAATGAGGTGGAAGCTGGCCTGGTGAGTATTGAAACATAGGCCGCCACCCTGTGCGCTCAGCGGAGATGTTCTCCGCTGTCTCGTATATTTGTCAGGCCTGCATTTCAGCGAGTTGCAAACTCGCTGGGCTTACAGACTGCAAGTCTATGCTCCGATATTGTTGCGGAGGAGAATCATTGCCGTAGCCTCATAAGGTGAATCTTTCCCAGCGTATTGATTCGGATTTGAAAGCGGCCATGCGCGCGAGGGACACCACGAAACTTGGCGTCTTGCGCATGCTCAAATCAGCTTTGAAGTACGCTGCGATCGCAAAGTCCGGAACAGAAGCCGAGTTGAGTGACGCTGAAGCCGCGCAGGTCATTCGCAAGCAAGTCAAGCAACGCCAGGATTCGATAGAGAGTTTTGAAAAAGGCGGGCGCGCGGAACTGGCCAGCAAGGAGAAAGAAGAGTTGTCGATTTTGAATGCATATTTGCCGCAGGCAATGAGCGGCGACGAACTGGCCAACGTCGTGCGCGAAACGATTGCGGAAGTTGGCGCCACATCAAAGGCGCAGATGGGCGCAGTGATGAAAGCGTTGCAGGCAAAAGTCGCGGGTCGCGCGGATGGCAAGACGCTGAGCGCTGAAGTGCAGAAGCAATTGAGCAGTTAAAAAAGTTGCGAGAGTTACAAAGTTTAAAACGAATTCTCTTGGCCTGCTTACCCTTGTAACTTTTGTAACTCTTTTAACTCTCTAACTGTGCTAACAGCAATCATTGTCGCGGCCGGCGACAGTCGCCGCATGGGTTTCGACAAACTGTTTGCGGCGATTGCCGGCGAATCAGTTATCGCGCACACGATACGCGCATTTGAGCACGCCAGGTCGGTCGATGGAATTATTGTGGTGGCCCAGGACGATCGACACGATGAAATCAAAACGATCGTCCGCGATGAAAATTTCAAAAAGGTTAAGTTGATCGTTCCAGGCGGAAAGCGGCGGCAGGATTCCGTGCGCGCTGGGCTGGATCATCTGGAATCCGTTATGCGATACGTTGCGGTGCACGATGCTGCGCGGCCGCTGGTTACTCCGCAGCAGATCGATCGCGTCTTCGAACAGTGCAGCATCCACGGTGCGGCCGCTTTGGCTGAGCCGATCAATGACACGTTACAACGCGCAGATGCCGATCTGCTGGTCACCGAGCCGGTGGATCGACATCAAGTGTATGCGATGCAAACGCCGCAGATTTTCGCGCGGCAGTTGATTGAGGAGGCATATCGCGCCGTTTATGCGGAAAATGTCTCGGTAACTGACGAGGTTTCAGCAGTCGAGCGACTCGGTCGCAAGGTCGCTCTCGTTCTCAATGACGATTTCAATTTCAAGATCACTTATCCACGCGACTTGCCGCTGGCGGAGTTTGTTCTCAAGCAACGGAGGAAGCCTGTCGCCAATTGATGTGCTCCGGCTTCGGTAGTTAGCCTCATCGGCCAATTGCAAGACGCTCGGCGAGGGGGTGCGGCAGACCGGCTTTAGCAATCTTCTTTTGTGCGGTCGCCAGATCGTATTTCACCCGCAACAGTTCGACCAGGTTGTTTTCAATGTCGTAAATGCAGTACGCCGCGCGCCAGTTACCGTCGCGTGGTTGGCCTACGCTGCCGACGTTGATAAAATACTTCCTGGCCGGCTCGATGCGGATGTGTTCTTTCCTTTCCTGCCGGACAGTCTGGCCCCGAGTAAAAACCATCGGCACATGGGTGTGGCCGAAAAAACCGACGGCGGTGCGCTGATACGTGAAACTCGCGACTGCGTCGAGGGTGTTAAAAACGTAGCCCCATTGCCCGGGCGTATCGAGTGTAGCGTGCACGATCGTAAAATCGTGTACCCGCTTCTGTAAGGGCAGGCTACGCAACCATTCCTTGTCCTGGTCCGTCAAATTGTCACGGGTCCACTGAATGGCACGCTCGGCTAATTCATTGAAACGTTCCGAGGATGCAGAAAGCGTTGTCTCCTCGTCGTGATTGCCTTTTACCACGGGGCAATCCAGTTCGCGTACGCGTTCGATGCATTCGCGCGGGTTGGCATTATAACCGACTACGTCGCCCAGGCACACAAAATGCGTGCATCTGCGTTCGCGCGCGTCCGCCAGTACTGCCTCGAGCGCTTCGAGATTCGCGTGGATGTCACTAAGAATTGCAAAACGCATGACGGGACGGAGTTAAAACGTCAAAGCCTTACAACGTTACAAAGGAATGGGGTGGACGCATCAACCATTCAGTTCTTCAAACGATTTAACAGTCGTAACGATTTACCCATTCAACTATCTAACCGATTTTGCTTCCTTATCGGGAATTCGCTGTTCTTGCGGGATTTCAAGTTTTTCTTCGAGGAACTTCAGTCGCTTGATCAAAGTTGGCAGCCGTTCCTGCGGGCCCAGGTCGTAGAGGTGACGAAGGCGCTCATACGCTTCACGCTCGCGTCCCTCGCAGTAGGAAAGCTCGTACGCCGAGAAACGCTTGTCGAACGTCGGCGCGCCTGGCAAGACCGCTGCCTTGGCATAAAATTCCGAAGCACGCTCGTGGTCTTTGTATTTTTCCTTGTATAACCGGGCAAGCGCTTCGTAGAGCTCAGGCCGATCGGGATTGTTCTTTATTCCGCGTTCGAGGAAATCTTTGCCCAGCGCAAAATATTCACGCTGCGCTTTGACGCGCAGCGCAAGGCGCGGCTGGGTTTCATCATTCATCGCGGCCACGCTCGCGTTCCAAGCCATGTGCCAGGCGGCCGTGTCCCAAAACAGGAGCACTCGCGGTTGGAGCGTCGTGATGTGCCGGAACAATAACAACATCCGGCCCCACTCAGTGTTTTCCCATGCCGCGAACGCCTGGATGAAAAGGGCGTCGGCGACCATCGCTCGAAACCCGCTCAGAGCCGCGATGAACCCGAGTTGCCCGATTTTCTCGCGAAGATCGAGATTAAATTCGACCCCGCGGAAATGTTCCTGTCGATGAAGCGCCGCCAGGTTGCTTTCAACCGGTAATTTGAGTCCCCCGACGACGAGCAACGCCGCCAGTACGACGAGGGTCCGTATCATAATTCTTTTCCGTAAAATACGAAGGCTGCCAACAGTGTGTAGATCACAGTGTAGAAAACGCCGAGCACGGCAGTCTTGGCAAAAACCGCGAGCGAAATTGCGGTACCCGCGACGATATCATCCACCAAATTGAAGGCCTGCAGATCGGGGAAGAACAACGCCACCACTGCGAGAAAAACACGAGTGGTCACTCCGCTGCTGTGTCCCTGCAGCCAGTAATCACGGGCGATGGCTTGCAAATGTCCGATGAAATAAATGAAGGCCATCACCACGATGGTGAAAATGTTTGACGTGGCGAAGGTGGAAACAAACAGAGTGAGCGCCGCGAGCAGACAAGCTTTCAGGTAAATGATCACAATTCCAGGAAAGACATCGATGTTGAACGCGGAAGATCGAATGACACGCAGGGCATCAGCGATCTGGTCGGCCGGTGCGCCGGACATTTGACTCGACGTCGCGTGCACCACGGCCTGCTCGCGCATGTACAGCACAAGCACGAAAGCTGCCCCCATGACTAGAGTGCTGATCGCTAGCAGCAAAAGGACTCCCGCGATTTTTCCCAGCACGTATTCGAAGCGCGGCACCGGCTTGGCGAGAATGGTGTAAACTGTGCGGTCTTCCATGTCCTGTGGAAGCAACCGCGCAGTGGCAACGATTGCCAACAACGAGGTAAAAATTGAAATCGCGCCGAGCGAAACATCTTTCAGGATTTGGAATTCCTGCTGAAACGAGAACTGCGCCATGAAGATCGAGCTGCCGATCAAAAGAAGCGCGAAGACAAGCAGGACATAAAACACCTTCAGGCGTGTCAGCTCGGTGACCGTGTTGGTTGTAATCGCGTAAATCCGAGACAGAGAAAAGGGTCGATACCGCTTCGCGGACGTTGAAGCGTTGCCGCCTTCGCCAAGGCTACGGCGGCCAGGGAAGCATGGAAGCGTTGAAGTGTGCTCGCCGTCTGTCATTTCTGCTTGGTCACTCCTTCGTCATTCCTGGCTGTCGCCTCCAAGAACAATCTCTCCAGTGTGGTCGTCGATTTACGCCGTTCGATCAGTTTCGCATCTGATTGACTGATGAAGGATTCGATCTCGTTGACGAGCTTGTCGGAAGCATCGGCGATAACGAGTTCGGTTTGATTTTCGATTGCGATCAATTCCTGCAAATGCCCTTCGCGCACCAGCAAGCCGTCGGCGAGAATACCGACGCGGTCGCAAATCTCCTGCGCTTGTGCGAGCAAATGCGACGAAAGCAGCACGGTGATCCCGCGGCGCTTCAGGTCGAAGATCAAATCGCGAATGTCTCGCGAGCCTGCCGGATCGACGCCGGCGGTCGGCTCGTCCAGCACGACCAGCCTCGGGTCATGAACCAATGCCTGCGCAAGGCCAATGCGTTGCAACATCCCTTTCGAATAAGTCCCCAGCCGGCGGTTGCGCGCCTTGCTTAGCCCGACGAGGTCGAGCAATTCGTTCACGCGATTCTTTAGTTTTGCGCCTCTCAACCCGCAAAGACGTCCAAAAAAACGCACCGTCTCCTCGCCAGTAAGAAACTTTTGAAAGTACGGGTTCTCTGGCAGAAAACCGACCGCTTGTCGGCTTTGTACGAGACGACTATCTCGCCCGAAGATTTCCGTGCGGCCGCGCGTTGGAGATACGAGGCCGAGAATAATCTTCAGAGTCGTGCTTTTGCCGGAACCATTGGGCCCGAGCAGCCCGTACACCTCGCCTGGCTCGATGCGAAGATTAAGATCCTTCACCGCAACAATCCCGCGAGTGGGATGAAACGGAACGGAAAAAATTTTTGTTAGTCCGTGAACCGCGACTGCAGGATTAGTCATAACGAATCTCAAAGCCGCGAGCAGTAACCGGTTTGTGCAACTTGTTTTCGGTTTGCTTGTGAATCAGCCCATGCAGCTCGCCTTGTGCGACGCCATCGAGAAACGCGCGCACTTCGTCTTCCTCTCCCGTAGCCTGAAGTTCCACGCGACCATCCGGAAGGTTACGGACCCACCCGGTCACGTCGAACCCTTTGGCCACGTGGCGCACCGACCAGCGAAATCCAACGCCTTGAACGTTTCCTTCGTAGAAAACTTGGAGCGAAATCATGGTGACCCCTCATGACAGTACTTTGCGTTTCACTTGTACGAATAGACAAGACAGAAACTGCCGCCCTCGCCTTCGACCAGATCGACCGAAACAAAGTACTGACCGCTGTTTGCTGGTGAAAATCCGGCCGCCGCTTTTTCCTCGTTATTGTAGCTTTCTGTAGTCAGTTGTTTTCCGTTCTCATCATAAACGCTGACGGCAATCTTTTTCGCCGGTTCTGCCGCCGCAGCGGAGAACCAATACTGGTTTCCCGCGTAAAGATTTACCGCTACCAAGGCGTGGTCATGTGGCTTCAGGACGCCGCACGAATGTCCGTCTCGGATCTTGAAACCATCGTTTGAAAAAGCTCCGGCAATGTCGAGCGCGTCTTTGCGGGCGCTCACCTCGGCATCTGTTTCGGCGCGAGCAGCGATGCTTGCCCCCAGCACAAAGATCGAGAGAAAAATCGTGAGCGAGCGTTTCATTTGGGCAGTTCCTTGCTCTCTATTTCCGTCATCACCTTGCCGACCGCTTCATTGATTTTCCGCACTTCATCTGCCGTGGGCGTCTTCCCCGCTGGAAATGAAACGAGCTTCTCGATTCCGTTCAGTTGCTCGCTCACATCTTTAACCAGAGGTTCCTGCCGTAATTCCGGTGAGATTTCATTAATTCTTGATTGCATGAAGTGAACCAGCGCGGGTTGCCGCAAGACTTTAGCACTCCGTTCATCATACTTCTGCATGATCGCCGCTGTGACTACCTGGGTGCCACGAATCCAGCCGCCGAGAGTGACAAGGATTACCAGGTCCTGGTCCGCGTGCGATTGCATTGCGGATTTCACCTCGTTTTGCGTCGCTTCCAGTTCTTCCTGGAGCGTGTCCCATTCGTTGTTCTGGGCGAATTCGTTGATGCTATTGCCGCGGCCAAGCAGGCGCTCGCTAACTCCAAGCGCCTTTGCGAGCTTGATGATGTCGGACCCGATGTTTTTGACCTGCTGACTGTCCTTTGCCTCGACCGCGATAAAGCCATCGGCAATCAACCCGCCGAGGTTCAGCGCAATCTGCGCACGGTTGCGGTAAGTTACCGGCATTGGCCCGCGATACTGACCCGACCAGTTCGTCTTCTCCGACTTTCCAAGCGCGGCAAAAAGTTCGCCCGGTGTCGGGATGGTGATCGAGTCACTCCTGACCGCTTTTTCAAGTTGATCAGCTGGAAGACGCCGAGTGTCGGTGGCGCCCGTCGCTGCGAAAACGCCCGCCGTCAATGCAAGCAGTCCCAGTTTGGCCAAACGAATCATCGCCCATGATTATGCGTGCCTGCGCCAAATTGCCAACGGGAATCTCTTTGGAGGGGCAAATCGACGAAGAACTTGGTGACAAAACTGTGTACGGCGTTACACTGCACCAAGTGGATCACACTTACGGCGATTTTCGCGCGCGTCGCGAAGCCAGCGTTTGGCGGCGATTGAATCGGATTCTTCTCGTCCTGCTGATCATAGCGATCTGGCTGGTGATTGTGAGCTTGTTTGTTCCTCCGTATAAGAAACTGATCCAAAGCCGGACGGAAATCGACAACCTGCAACAGCAGGTGAACGAACAGCAAAGTTTGCTCGCGCGTCAGACTCGCGAGGTCAATCTGGTCAAGATGGACGTAACTTACCTGGAAACGATCGCGCGCGATCGCCTTGATCTGATGAAGGAGGGCGAAACAATTTTTCGCCTCGAGACAGCGCGCGCCAAACCGAAACCGAACGATTCCGCCCGCAGGTAGGGTAGCGCACGCGTCTCGCGTGCTGGCGAGCGCGTCCTCGCGATCGCGCACTTTCTTTCAATCCGATCATCTTCACTGTTGGCGGAAATTAAATAGAGATTGTTTCGGCGCGACGCCGAAACCAACACGCGAGACGCGTGCGCTACACCTTTGCACTAAGCAGTGAGTTAAACTATGTTTTTGCATGCCAACGGAAGTCTCCATCCCAGATGCTGAGGACCTGAAATCGCGTGTCCGCGAGTTGCGGAGGTTTCTTTGACGTCGAAAAGCTCCAGAAAGATTTAGCCGCAATCGAAGGGCGCATGGCCGCGGCCGATTTCTGGTCGAATCGGGAACGCGCTCAGGCCGATGTCGAGGAAGTCTCGCGATTGCGAGCGCTGATTAATCCGTTTCAAGAGCTGGAACGCGAGATCGAAGATTTTAGCGCGCTGCAACAACTGGCTGCGGAAGAAAGCGATCCCGCGGGCCGCGCACACGCAGAGAAAGAAGTCGCGATCGAACACCATCGCCTGGTTCACAAGTTGGAGGAATTCGAGCTACGCCAGTTTCTTTCCGGTGAGAACGATCGCGCGAACGCGTTTCTCACGATTCACTCTGGCGCCGGCGGCACGGAGTCGTGCGACTGGGCCGACATGTTATTGCGGATGTACCAGCGTTGGATCGAGCGAAGCGGTTTCAAATCGCAGACCGTGGACATTCAACAGGGCGAAGAAGTTGGCATCAAATCGGTGACGCTCCTGGTGACCGGCGAGTATGCCTACGGACATCTGCAGACCGAACGCGGCGTGCATCGGCTCGTGCGAATCTCGCCGTTCGATGCAAACAAGCGGCGGCACACTTCGTTCGCCAGTGTGGATGTTGTTCCTGAAATTGCCGATACCGCTCCGATCGAAGTCAATCCGGCCGATCTGGAGATCGATACCTTTCGCAGTGGCGGCAAGGGCGGGCAGAACGTCAACAAAGTAGAGACTGCCGTTCGGATCCTGCATAAGCCCAGCGGAGTTGTCGTGGCCTGCCAGGCCGAGCGCAGCCAAGGACGCAATCGCGAGCTGGCGATGAAAATGTTGAAAGCAAAACTTTACCAACTCGAAGAAGACAAGAAACGCGCGGAGATGGAGCGCCAATATGGCGAGAAAGGCGAGATCGCCTGGGGAAACCAAATTCGTTCCTACGTTTTTCAGCCGTATCAAATGGTGAAAGATCACCGCACCGGAGCGGAAACCAGCAATGTTCAGAACGTGATGGACGGCGACATTGACATGTTTATCCAGGCGAAATTACGTGGAGAAAAGAACGTGAAGGGGGAGGAGAAAGAGTTGTAGAGACGCTCGCCGTGGCGGGCGCCTGGCGTTTGACACAAACGCCACTACAATCTCACGAGGCGCAGTTGAAATCGCGCGTCGAATTCTCCGCCGTTGTGCGCGCGGCAGCAGGCCAGGCACGCAACTGCACGGCGTACCCGGCGGACGCGCGGAAATTCCTGGCGGCAATTTGGGCACCGATACATGAAACGCGCCATGTATCGTCTCACCGGAAAAGGGAGATTATGGCAGCGCTTTTCATCCGCGATTCTCAAATCGCCGCAAGCCTGCCGCCACTCGACACCATGTGGCAGGATGCGGCGCCGACCGGCACGAAATTGAGCGAGAATATGCGCCAGTTCATGGCGCAGAGTGCGCTCGATTTCGGCCGGATGCTCAAGCAGCCGCGGGTTTAGCGAAATGACCTTCTGGCGATAATCTACTCGGCCCGCAGCTGTTTTCAGTCGCGAATTCCACGCGACTCGAATGGCGCAGGCGAGTTTGCTCGCGCCCAGTTCGTACAGAATCTCGCGAGCCTTCGATTCAAGATCGACATCGTGGCTTGATCCAACGACATGATCCTCACCAGGCGACTTCGTCGTCCGCATCTCCCTCAGGGAGAGGATTGAGGTCAGGGCATTCTTGGTTTCGAACGCGAATTCGAGTTGCCTAAGCAACCGCATACTCGCTCTTTCGCGTCTGCAAACGTGCGACAATTTTTTGTACGGCGTCTCCGGCTGCTTTGATCTCGTCGGCGGTAGTCCATTTGCCTAACGAGAAGCGAACCGCCGAGCGCGCTCTCTCGATCGGCAAACCCATCGCCAGCAAAACGTGTGACGCCACTACTGAGCCCACCATGCAAGCGGAGCCGCTGGACGCGCACACACCTTCCAAATCGAGCGCGATCAGAAGCGTCTCAGAATCGAGCCCAAGCAAACTCAAGTTCAATGTGTTTCCCAGCCGGGGCGCATTTGCGCCGTTTTGCTTTGCCTCTGGAACACTCTTTGAAATCCGCGTCCAGAGTTCATCGCGCAGTCCCTCTTCGCGTTCCTGTTCGGTCTCAGGATCTCGCCATGTCCATTCCGCGGCCACTGCCATTCCCGCAATAGCAGCAACGTTTTCTGTCCCGGGGCGTCGCTCATTTTCATGCGCGCCGCCGAACATAATGGGTTGGATTGATAAGCCGCTCCGTAGAAAAAGAAATCCCGCGCCTTTCGGTCCATAAAATTTGTGCGCAGCGAAACTGGCGGCATCGACCAGTGAAAGATTCGTCTCGATTTTTCCAAACGATTGCACCATGTCGCTGTGCAGGAGGACGCCGCGTTCTCGGCAAATTTGCGAAATTTCGCGCAGCGGCTGAATCACGCCGGTCTCGTTATTCGCTGTCATGATCGACACGAGTCTTGTCTCGGGCCGAATCGCAGCAACGAGTTGATCGAGATCGATTATTCCATCACCCGACACATTCAGCCATGTCACTTCGACACCTTCGTCCTTTTCCAAATGCTCGACCGCGTTGAGTACCGCGTGATGTTCGGCTTTGGCCGAAATGACGTGACCGCCACGGCACGATCCCCGCCGCGCGAGACCGAGGACAGCTAGGTTGCAAGATTCGGTTCCGCCGCCGGTGAAAATGATTTCGTGCGGCTTGACCCGCAGAAGCGCAGCGAGCTTGTCGCGCGCATCATCGATGGCCGCGCGGGCTTCGCGGCCTGCGGCGTGCACACTCGACGGATTGCCAAAGTGGCGACCAAGATACGGCGACATCGCTTCGCGCGCCGCGTCGCACAGCGGCGTCGTTGCGTTGTAATCGAGGTAAATCATGAGTGCCCTAGAATTTCGTTCAAACCTTCAATCAATTCGGCGAGTTCCTCGTCGCTGACCTGCCCCAGTCTAGCACCGAGTCTTTGAACAGAAAGGACACGAATCTGGCTGATCTTTACCCAAGACCGCTTCCGCAGGCGGACGGATTTCAATTCCAACGTCAGCGGAAATCCGGCACGCGGCTCCTGGCTCGTCAGTGCCATCGCAATAACTGTGCCCGAATTCTCATTGAAGACGCTCTCGCTTATCACCATGACCGGTCTTTTGCCAGCCTGTTCGGAACCCCGCGTTGGATCGAGATCGGCCCAGCGAATTTCGCCTCTCAGTATTCGGGCCATTCTTTCGCGTCAGCTTTAAAGCCAAGTTCGGCCCATTGCCGTTCTTCGCGTTTCGAGAGCTTTGCGCACTCACGGGCCAGGCGTGACTTTTCTAATCGCCCCAGTTTTTCCTGAACAGCTTTTTGAATGGCTTCGCTGCGGGTCCTAAAGCTGCGCTGGCGGACCAACCGATCCACGTGCCGAAGCAGTCGCTCATCAATCGAGATAGCTATTTTCGCTGCGCTCACTAGGGCAGTATTACTCAGAGTATGACCGAAGCGCAAGCGTCTATTCAGTGAACTCCTCACGCGTACTGGCTGGCCGCTTCTTTCGCTTCGGCACGATGCGCAACTGTTTTTCTTCGTAATATACCAGGGAATCCGGCGGCACGCTTTGTACCAGAAAGACGTTGCCGCCGATGGTCGATCGCGCGCCAATGACAGTTTCTCCACCGAGAATAGTTGACCCCGGGTAAATCGTCACGTCGTCTTCGACGGTTGGATGGCGTTTTCCACCTTTTTTGATTTTACCGTGCTCGTCCTTTTGAAAACTGCGTGCACCGAGCGTGACCGCGTGATAAAGCTTCACGCGCGCCCCGATCTCCGTCGTCTCACCAATGACCACACCGGTACCGTGATCGATGAAAAAGTTTTCGCCGATTTTCGCGCCTGGGTGGATGTCGATCCCGGTGCGGCTGTGAGCCCATTCGGTCATGATGCGTGGAATCAACGGCACTTTGTCGTAAAGGAGATGCGCCATTCGATAAATGGCGACCGCTTCCAGCGCGGGGTAAGCGAGAATGATTTCCTCGTAGCTTCTCGCAGCCGGATCGCCTTCGTAAGCTGCATCGATGTCCGTCCAAAGCAGCCGGCGCACTGACGGCAGCTGCTTCAAAAACTCGCTCAAGACCTCTTCCGCTTTTGCTTCGGTTGCTTCATCGGGCGGGATTTTGCCGAGGCTTCTGCAGATTTCCGTTTTCAGTCGTGCGTGCAAATGTCGAACGCGAATGCGTGTGGTGTCGGCCAGGTCGTCGGAGCTCACCAGCGCTTGGCTGCGAAAACCGGGGAACATCAAGCTCATTAACTCTGCGCACGCTGCCTCGATGGCGAGACGCGATGGGAGCGTGGCGGCGGCATCGAGATAATTTATGCCGCCGGTTTCGCCATAGGTCTGAAGCAGTTCCTCAACCGCCTCGCGGTTCGTCGAGTCCACCGTAGAAATATGCGCCCGCTTCCTGCTCAACGAAAGAGAAAGTGTGGAATCGGAGAAGCCGTTGAAACGGCTGATGCTCATCTCTCCTCCGAATCACCGGCCTCAAGGCCGGTGTTAATCAGAAAGGATTCGCTAGGGGACTGGATTACGCCCGCTCCAGGATTGTATTGGAAGGCGGCAGCGCATGGATCTCTCATTAACACCGGCTTTCAAAGCCGGTGGAGCCAGCGAAGAATGGACATCAGCCGTTTCAACGGCTTACGATCGGATCCGCATCTTGGTGCATTCTTACTCTCGCTGCTGGGTTCACCTGATCTGGGGAACACTGAATCGCGAGAAACTGCTGAACAAAGCCGCTGCGGCCCGCGTATCTGGCTACCTCACCGAGCACGCCGAGAAAGACCGCATTTACATGAAGATCAATTATGTAAATGCCGATCATGTGCATGCGTTGATC
>DATEZD010000181.1:0-3904 GCA_035255865.1 Candidatus Udaeobacter sp. | reverse complement strand
TCGAATAACCGACCACGTCCATGAATAAGACATGGCCGATCTCTATCCGACTGTCAGATTCAGCAGCCATATGCTCGAAGGATAGAACCTTGCGCGATTTTGCGGATTTCTGAAATGCGATTTGCGCAACGCGAGATTGTGACCGGCATCGCTTTCGCGAGCGCGAATTCATTCTCCAGTGTAGGTTACTGAATGTCGTTTCGGCTCGAATCGAACTACAAACCCCGCGGCGACCAGGGACAGGCGATCGCCAAGCTCTTGAAGTCTGTTGAGGCCGGAAATCGCCATCAAACGCTGCTCGGTGTGACCGGGTCCGGTAAAACTTTCACGATAGCGAACGTGATCCAGGAGTTGGACCGGCCTACGCTGGTGATTTCGCACAACAAAACGCTTGCCGCACAGCTTTACTCAGAGTTCAAGCAATTCTTTCCCGGTAACGCCGTCGAATATTTCGTCAGCTACTTCGATTATTATCAGCCGGAAGCGTATATTCCACGCTCCGACACTTACATCGAAAAGGATTCGTCGATCAACGAAGAGATTGAGCGTCTGCGACTAGCGGCGACAAGCGCTTTGCTTTCGCGCCGCGACACCATCGTGGTTGCCAGCGTTTCGTGCATCTACGGAATCACGTCGCCGGAAGATTACCTGCAGATGTTGCTTACGGTAAAACGCGGACAACAAATCTCGCGCGAGGCCGTTCTTGGTCGTTTGATCGACATGCTTTACGAACGCAATGACGTGAACTTCGCGCGCGGCCGGTTTCGCGTGCGGGGCGATGTGGTCGAAGTTTATCCCGGTAGCGCCGATGAAGAAGGCATTCGCCTTGAGTTTTTCGGGGATGAAATCGATGCGATCACGCGATTCGACCCTCTGACCGGTCATGCGCACGAATCACTGAGCGTAATAACATTTTTTCCAGCAAAACAATTCGTGACTCCGGCGGACAAACTCAATCGGGCATTGCGCACGATCCGGGAAGAACTGGAGCAACGGATCGTTGAGCTGGAATCGCAAAACAAATTGCTCGAAGCACAGCGGCTGAGGATGCGCACCGAATACGACTTGGAAATGTTGCAGGAAATGGGGTTCTGCAACGGCATCGAAAATTACTCCCGACATTTGTCGGGACGCCCTCCCGGCTCCAAGCCGTACACCATCATCGACTTTTTCCCGAAAGATTTTCTGGTCGTGATCGATGAGTCGCACGCCACGATCCCGCAAATCGGCGGGATGTACGAAGGCGACCGGTCGCGCAAGACCGTGCTCGTGAATTATGGGTTTCGCCTGCCGAGCGCGCTCGATAATCGCCCGCTCAATTTCGCTGAGTTCATGAAGACGACGAACCAGATCATCTACTTGAGCGCGACGCCGGCAGAATTTGAAATTCAAAACAGCGTGGTTGGCAATAAGGGATACATGCCGCACCAGCGACAGCGGATCGGGGAACAGGAATTGGTGCCGTTCGTACTGCCTGGCGGAAAACGCTCAACGCTCAACTCCGATAAATCGCGAGCGGGCGTCCAACGCCCAACGTCGAAGTCAGAAGCCCGTGTCTCCCCTACCGATGATCCGCCCGAAAAATTCGATGCGCACACGCCCGGCGCGCCGCTCGTGGTCGAGCAGATCATTCGGCCTACCGGACTTCTCGATCCAAAAATTACTGTCCAACCCCTCAAGAATCAGATCGACGAAACGATTGAGCTCTGCCGTCAGCGCGTGGAAAAGGGCGAGCGCATCCTGGTGACGACGCTGACCAAGCGAACAGCGGAAGATTTGGCCGATTATCTACGCGATGTCGGACTTAAAGTGCGGTATTTGCATAGCGACATCGACGCAATCGAGCGCGTAGAAATCTTGCGCGGATTGCGCGCGGCGGATTTCGATATCCTTGTTGGAATCAATTTGCTCCGTGAAGGGCTCGATCTTCCCGAGGTTTCGCTCGTCTGCATTCTGGATGCGGACAAGGAAGGATTTTTGCGAAGCCAGACTTCACTCATCCAGACCGCGGGTCGCGCCGCGCGCCACGTCAACGGCGAAGTCGTGCTTTTCGCCGACACTGTGACGCAAAGCATGGAAGCGCTTATGTCGATTTCCGAATACCGGCGCGCAAAACAAATGGATTACAACGAAAAACACGGCATCACGCCGCAAACCGTCCGGCGCGCCGTGCAGGAAAGTCTGCACACAATTTTGCGCGGACGCGAAATCGCCGCGTCGGTAATCCGCGAAGCTGGCGGCGATTTCAATGTGACCGAACTGCTGCGCGAGTTGGAAGAGGAAATGCAAGACGCTTCGGCCAATCTCGAATTCGAACGTGCCGCGCTGCTGCGCGACCAAATCATGGAAGTGAAAAGCGGTGCCGGCATTGATAAAATCGAACCGAAAAGACGAGCGGTGAAATACTCGTCCCGCAGCCGCGGGACCGGGCGCCGCCGCTCGCGGGTCTGAGGCGGAACGCGCTCTCCGAGCGCGTTGTTACAACAAATGCGGCCTGCGGCCGCCAATTTAACATCGGTCCGAGCCGGACTGGCATTTTAGGAGAGCTCGATCCACCTCGCGCAGCGTTATTCATCCGCGCATTTCGTTGGGGCCCAGCCCGATCTAATGTCGCGTAAAGTTCACGATTGCGGTCGCGAGCGCGACGCATTAGACTGCGCTCCTGGAACTCTCAACCCAGGAGGAAACGCATAATGGATTCTCCTACTTCGCGCGCTTCCCGTCCCGTCCCCAAGTTTGAGGAACTATTTGCTCAGGAAAACGAACTGCTCTCTCAGGCGGACCAGAAGAGTAAGGAAGACGCTCTTCGAAAGCCAACAGTCGAGCCGCCCGGGCCCGCGGGCGAGCCCTGGGTCAGTTACATATCGGTCGATCGAGTTGGCCTTGCTTTTTCCGGGGGCGGAATTCGCAGCGCCACTTTTAATCTCGGCATCTTAAAAGCGTTGCATGAACTCGGTGTTCTCAAATATGTGGATTATCTCTCGACCGTTTCCGGCGGCGGTTACATCGGCGCGTGGTGGACGGCGTGGCGTGCGCGCTGGGGCAGCGCGACGAAAGAGTTTCCCGTCGCGCACTGCGCCGACGGCGCGGAACAAAAAACCTATGATGAAAAACTGAATCGTGAACCGGAAGAAGTGCGACATCTGCGTGAGTTCAGCAATTTTCTTTCGCCACGGATCGGATTTTTCCAGAGCGAAATGTGGAACGCTGTCATGGCGGTAGTGAGTGCGATTTTGCCGGCGATCTTGACGGCGAGTTCGGTACTGGCTCTGGCGTTTCTTCTTTGGCTGGCGGTAAACAAAGTGATTTTGGACGACGTTTTATCGAATTCGGCCGTTGGCTGGCACGCCGCGCCCGTCCTCTTGTCGCTCATCACCATCATTGCCTACATCGCCTTTGAAATAGCGTGGGTTTTGAAGGGAAAAGCAGAGCCGCTCCCGACCAAGAAGTGGCGCTTCGGTATTGTTTGTTCGCATCTTCTCCTGCTCACCCTGGTCGTGCTCGGGATTATTTTCGGCTGGCAGTGTTGGGTTGCGATAATGTCTTGGGCGAATGTGAAGCCGCCCGAGGTCGCCTCCGAACCCTTGTGGAAATGGGGAACAGGAATTCCGCTTCCGGACGGACCGCATGTTTTTTCTTTTAGTCCGCACCTTTTCGCCGGGCCGATTCTCGGTCTCGCTATCGCTGGAGTGCTGCTCATTCCGCGCTTGCTCTTGATGCGTTTTGCTCCGGTTAGCGTCAGCGGCAAAGTCGTCAGCGTGATGGATCGCGCGCTCTCGCGGTTGATCGGGGTCGGAGTAGTCTTCGGCGCGGTCGGGATTCTGTGGTTGGCTGGATGTTGGCTGAATGCGACGAATTGGGGCACGAAAATTCCCGCCGGAGGCGCGCTCCTTTCCGGCGGAGC
>DATEZD010000180.1:0-4971 GCA_035255865.1 Candidatus Udaeobacter sp. | reverse complement strand
GTCGATCGATTGGGGATACTCAGCACCATCCGCGGCGACTGGGGCCTAACGAGCGATCGGGACCAGCAGATCGGTGGACTGCTGATGTGGGTTCCGATGTGTGCGATTTATGCAACTGCAATTTTGGTCCAGCTCGCGCGCTGGCATTCATCACCACAACCCGAGCAATCAAATGCCTGACGACCAATCAACCACGAAACCTTCGGACGCAGTGCCGCCCGGCTGGCAGGTCCTACCCGATACGCCACTGCCGCACCCAACCTACTTTCCGGCTGGGCTAGCCATGGGAGTCGCCTTCATCTTTTGGGGATTGATCACCACCTGGGTTGTTTGGCTCGTCGGTGTGGTCCTCTTCCTCGCAGCGCTTGCCGGTTGGATCACGGAAATTCGCCATGAATACAAGTCCCACTGAATCGTCATCTGCGCCGCTAACTGAAACTCCAGAGGAGATCAGCCGTCGGCGATTTTTTGAAAAACTCTCAATCGGTCTGGTCGGTCTTTGCACCGCAATTGTTGGAGTGCCTTTGATCGGATTTCTCGTCGCACCGTTCTTTCGGAAGGTGCCCGAGAAATGGGTGACGCTGGGCAAGCCAGATGATTTCCAAATCGGCAAGACTGTAGCCGTGACGGTGACCGATCCTTCGTCGCTCCCCTGGGCTGGTGTGACCGCCAAGAGCGCTGTCTGGTTACGTCGAGTCAGCCAGGATGGCTTCATTGCCTTCTCCGTTAATTGTACTCATCTCGGATGCCCGGTGCGCTGGCTCGAAGGCGCGGAATTGTTCATGTGCCCCTGTCATGGCGGCGTCTATTACGATGATGGCGCCGTCGCTGCCGGTCCGCCGCCGCGCCCGCTTTTTCGTTACGATGTGCGGGTCGCAAATGGCGAAGTGCAAATGAAACAGGCGATCGTTCCGATTTCCACCACGCTGTGATCAAGATCCTCAAGATAGTCTGGCAGTGGCTCGACGATCGGGTCGGGATCAGCGTCCTGCTCTCGCCGATGAAGCATATTGCGCCGCAGGATTCGAAATGGTGGTACGTCTTTGGCAGCGCCACGCTCGTTGCTTTCATCGTGCAGGTCGCAAGCGGCGTTGCACTGGCGTTCTCATACATCTCTTCGTCGTCGCAGGCTTACGAGACGCTTTTGTTTATAACTAACGACGCGCCATTTGGCCGTTTTTTGCGCGGACTTCATTACTACGGCGCGTCCGCAATGGTGTTGATGATCGGAGCGCACATGGCGCAGACGTTTTTGTTTGGCGCCTACAAATTTCCGCGCGAGATGACGTGGACCACTGGAATCTGTCTGCTGGCTTTTACTCTCGGAATGGGATTTACCGGGCAGCTACTCCGGTGGGATTCAACCGCGGCGTGGTCGGTAGTAGTCGCAGCAGAGCAGGCGGGGCGTATTCCGATTATCGGCGACTGGGTCGCGCACTTCATTCTTGGCGGCAACACAATCGGCGGCGCAACACTGACCCGGTTCTTCGCCGTCCATGTTTTCGTTCTGCCTGGAATCATGTTTGCCTTTATCGGGTTACATGTTTGGCTCGTTCTTCGCCACGGTATTTCGGAGCCGCCGGTTGCAGGCAAACCTGTCGATCCCGCAACGTACCGCGCCGAATACGAAGAACTGCTCAAGAAGAGTGGCAAGCCATTTTGGCCGGACCTCGCCTGGCGCGATGTAATTGTCTCCACCCTTTTGATCATCGCGATTGCCGTTGCCGCATTCGTCGTTGGGCCCCCGCTGTTGGATAAGCCGCCGGATCCGAGCATACTGACCGCCGATCCGAGGCCGGATTGGTATCTTCTTTGGTACTTCGGACTGCTTTCGCTTATCCCGGATAGAATCGAAGGCTACGTCATGATCGGGTTCCCAATCCTGATCGGGCTTTTTCTGCTCTTTATCCCTATTTGGAATCACAAAGGCGAGCGCGCAGCCTCCCGCCGCCCGTGGGCCATCGCGATGGCGTCTCTCTCCGTGATCATGATTGGTGCGCTTTGGTGGGAAGGTCAGCAGTCGCCCTGGTCGCCTAATTTCGAGGCTCAGCCGCTCAGCGAGAAAGTTGTAGGAGCTACAAGCGGCCCCGTCTTTACCGGTGCTCGATTGTTTCATGACAAAGGATGTTTGAACTGTCACCTCATTCAGGGTTTCGGCGGTCGGCGCGGTCCCGACTTGACCTACATCGCCGACAAGCTAACGCGCGACAATCTGGTTATCCGCATTCTCAATGGCGGAACTAACATGCCGGCGTTCAGCAGCTCACTCAAACCGGGCGAGCTCGACGCTCTAGTTGCGTTCCTGGAAACACGCAAACGTCCGCTCCGTTCGCAAGATCAAGCGAATGACGCCGCTTCATCTTCTACATCCGCAACTAAGTGAAAGTGTTCTGGACAAAGTTCGCTAAAAAAATCTCAAGTTTTCTGAAATGTCCGACCCCAGAAGCTTGAGAAAGAGGTAAAAACAACCTATAAGCCCCGCGTCAATGACTGAGCCACCGAAGAAGACCAACGCATCAACCGATCGGTTGACTGAAGTGCTGAAACAGAAGCTGAGTCATCCGGCGACGTCGGCGGACTTCGACCTGCACCAAGGTGTCAACGACGTCCTCGGGGACATCGGCATGACGACCGCTGATTCCGGCGGACAGCTTAGTTTTTACGGAAAAGACCCGATTCTTCCAAGCGCGATCCGGTTCGGGAGCATGGCTGCCATCGGTCTGGCCGCACGAAGCGTTGCGCTCGCCGCGCTTTGGAAAGAAGCCACCGGTGAAGGACAGGATATTTCGGTGGACGTGCGCAAGGCATTGCGGCGTTTCGCCGGCTTCTTCGAAGAGAAATGGGAGACTATTAATGGCCGGGCGCCATCTCCAGGTGGCTATGCAGTTAGCCCGTTTCTAAAGATGGGGGATGCGTTCTTTCGCGAGACACGCGATGGACGGCACGTGCTGGCTTTGGACATTTATCCACAACTTCTCGTCAACACTCTCAATTTTCTCGGCTGCAGCCCGAGCACCGAATCCATTAACAGCGCCATACGCAAATGGAACGCGGTGGAATTAGAGGATGCAGCGGCGGCTGAGGGACTCGTTCTGGCGATGGTGCGGCCGAATGAGGAATTTCGTCGCGAACCCCAATACACCGATGTCCTCTCGCAAATGCCTCTGATAACGGTGGAGAAGATTGGCGAGAGCGAGCCCATTCCGCTCAAAGCCAACGGCGACAATCTTCCGCTCGCGGGTATTCGCGCATTTGGAATGGGTCACGTGATCGCCGGAGCCGCCCTCGGCAGGGACATGGCGTTGTACGGCGCAGATGTGCTCAATATCTGGAGACCGCGTGATTCGGAAATCGAATCTTTCTTTTGGGATGTGCAAGTCGGCATGCGTTCAACGATACTTGATGACTCGAAAGAAGATCGCGCTCAGTTCAATCGGCTACTCAAGGATGCTGATGTTTTCTTTGCTAATAAACGCCCGGGATTTTTGAAGAAGCATGGCCTCGACGCCGAATCGCTTTGCGCGGGGAAGCCGGGGTTGATTCATGCCACTGTCGTTCTGCACGGCGAGAAGGGACCGTGGGCGAATCGACCTGGCTTCGATGAGATTGGCTCCGCAGTGTCTGGCCTCTTTACGATCGAAGGTTCCCTGACTCAGCCGAAACAGCCGCCAATTGTTCCAATTTGCGATAATGTGGTTGCCTGGTTAGGGACAACCGGAATCCTCGCGGCCTTGCGTCGGCGGGCAATTGAGGGCGGCAGTTATCGCGTCGTGGTCTCGCTGACGAGGACCGTGCTTTGGATGCTCTCGTTAGGCATTTTCGACAAGACCTACGCAAAGTCGACCGCGGGCTCGACCGACGAGCACGCTTACAGTGCTCCTGATCTTTTCACCGCAGAAACGCCGCTTGGAACTTATCAGGGAATGACAGATCAGATCGTTTTGTCGCGCACACCGGGTTCCTTTCGCACCGTTCTCGTTCCGCGCGGATCAAGCAAACCTGAATGGCTGTCGCTTCGAAAATGAACACATATATGCCTATGCTCGCGCAGATTAATCCTACAGTTCTGCCGGCGCTTCGAATCGCTGCGACATTCTTCTTCATCATCAATTTGTTAGGCGGCGCGTATATTTTTCACAACCGTCACCGATTCTTTGACCGCGACCCAAATGTCGACAACGACATTCCGGCAGTCCGCAAAATAAGAGTCGAAGTCGTCATGATCCCCTGGCTAGTTTTGACGACTCTTGTTCTGATTCTCCTGATCAGTTTCTGGCTCGCTTGATAAGGCGGCCGCTGACCTGACCATCGCGGTCTGCGAGAAAAACCAAGATTCTCTGAAATTGCGGACTTCGAAAGCTTGAGAAACAGATGGATGAACGATGCTAATCTCAATTCTATCGATGGTGCGGATGGGCAGACGTCGAAAACACCCCGGGTGGTGATCGTCGGCGGCGGTTTTGGTGGTCTGGCTGCGGCCAAAGCCCTTGGGAAAGCGCCGGCGGAAGTCATTCTGATCGACCGGACGAACCATCATGTTTTTGCGCCGCTTCTTTATCAGGTAGCGACCTCAGTTCTCGCGCCGTCGCAAATGAGTTCGCCACTCCGCGAAGTATTGCGAAGACATAAAAATACAACGGTGATCATGGGCGAGGTCACCGGCGTGGATAAGGCGCAACGCTGCGTTTTTGTAAACGACGCAGATCGCGAGCATGTGCCGGTGCCGTACGATTACCTTGTTCTGGCGACTGGTGTTCGTCCCAGTTATTTCGGACACAACGAATTTGAAAAGTTTGCTCCGAGCTTGAAGACCCTGGCCGATGCCGTCGGTATTCGGAACAAGATCCTCAGCGCGTTCGAGCAGGCTGAGGCGGAAGAAAATGTCGATCTTCACCGCGATTTGCTGACGTTCGTTTTGGTCGGCGCGGGACCAACCGGCGTCGAGCTGGCGGCGGCGCTCGCTATTTTCAT
>DATEZD010000179.1:0-2248 GCA_035255865.1 Candidatus Udaeobacter sp. | reverse complement strand
AACAGTTTTCCACCGGATGTCGCGGACAGCTCCGTAATCCAAATGTCTGATTCGGGTAGACGCGAGTTTAGCTGTTCGAGAATCTGCGGCCAGAAGTTGCGATCATTTACAGCCGTGATCAGCGGAGTGGCAGTGTTGTCCAGCGTAGTGATTTGCTTTTTAAGCTTGTCCAACTGCCCCTCGGCCAGGTGCATGGTGTCGTTCTTTTGGCGTAGTGCCTCCGCCGTTTGATTCGCAACCTGCGCCGCGCGTGTGTAGTAAGCCGACCAGCCCAACAGTGCGAGCAGAATGCACGCGGCTGCGGCGACAAAAAATAGCCGGCGTTTTTCCAAGTCATGTCTGCGAACGACGGTCGCCGGCCGAAGGTTCAATTCCATCGGACAAGCGGTGACGCTGCGCAGCGCCAGGCCGACCAATTCGCCTAACAAATGTGCAGAACGCGCCACGTCCTGCGTCGGCGCCGACTCGGCGACGGTCACGTTTTGCAACGGATTGAAAAACTCGATCGGCACTTGAAATTTCTCGTGAAAGAACTCGCGCATGTAGGGCATCCCAGCACCGCCCCCACACAGGAAAATACGAGCCGGGCGATTTCCCTGCTGTTGGGCGCGGTAGTGTGTGATTGAACGCATTAATTCTGCATGGAGCCGGGTCATGGTGCTGCGCGCGATTTTCGAAACCCGCGCAACGTTGGGATCGGCCGGTTCGGCATAAGCGCCGCCCAACCCCACAAAGCCATCCCGCTTCTTGCGAGTCTCCGCCGCGGCAAATGATTCGTTGAACTCCCTGGCGATCGCGGCGGTGATCGCACTGCCGCCTAGCGGGATGCTCCGCAAAAAAATTCTTCCTGATTCAATGAAAAGAATGTTCGTGGTGCGCGCACCGATATCCAGCAACAACGAGCAGTCGCCGACCTCTGGGTAGCTGTAGTGAAAGGCGTTGTAGAGTGCCATCGGCGCAAGATCGACAATCGACGTCTGCAGTCCTGTTCCTTCCACTGCTGCATTGGTTTGGTCGAGCAAATCAACTTTGATCGCGACGAGGACGACCTGAATCTGTTCGCCCAGCCCGCCGCCGACGAGCTGGTAATCCCAGACGACTTCGTCCAGAGGGAACGGGACATTTTGCTGCGCTTCGAACGAGATGATCTTGTCCAGTTTTTCCTGTACCAGCGGCGGCAGTTTTACAAACCGGGCGAACACTGAATGCGCAGGCAAAGCATAGTTCACCGGGCGGTGAGGAATTTGCATCTCGTGCATCATCTCGCGTAACACGGCGGCCTCCTCCTCGAACGCAACATGTGCATCGCGACGTTGACCGGTCTCTGGATCGAGCGGCACTTCGCGCAAGCGATAATTCACGAGGACCAGACCGCCGTGGGCGACTCGGAATTCGGCGACACCAATCGTGTGAGATCCGAGGTTGAGTGTGATCAGGCGTGCCGGTCCGGGCATGGCGTTAAAGGTTTAAATCGCAGACATGAGTTCATCAATGCTGATTTCTGCCTGTCGCAAAATGCTCTTCAGCGTTTTCGGCAAGATAGCCTTGTGGTTGGGCACCGTTACTAAGGCCGCCTTTTGTGAGCCGAATGTGTGACCCTTCTTGATTGGTTTGCGTGAAGCCCAGGCGTTTCAGTCCACTTACAACTTTCCACCCGGAAAGATCACGCGGCAGTTTCACGCCAACTGCAACTCTGGATCGTGCTCAAAATGAAGCGTAGCGACTCTGGGCAATCGGCGACCAGCGAAATGGCATCTTATCGCCTCGCTGACCGCGTCGGACAATTCTGCAAATATTTCAGCCTGAGTCGTGATCCCGCCGCCAGCAGGATCGTCCCATGACGTAAAGACTAGCTTCATTGTCGATTTTTCGAACAACCTTAGCATTGATAAGCGAGAACTGTCCATCGCGAATGATGTATTTCCAGGCAAGCGGGTGTTCCTGGAAAACCTTATCTCTCGATTATCGGGAATTGACGCCCTTCCGATCCACCTATCTCGAAAATGGATACGCGCGAATTTTCGGTGAGTTGCCGCTCCAGTTCTCGAACGAAGCGCCGGCATTGATCCGGAATTTGTCATTGCCGGCCTGGCCCCAAACGTAATTCTGCCAGTAGTCGCCGTTGCCTCTGCCGCTCCATTGCCCGTAAACGAACCCCACTTCTCCCGTGTAATAGACTTGGTTCAACGGCGAACTGATCATCTCACCTGGCAAATCTTTTCCATCGGTCGCAACCATTTGCGATCGA
>DATEZD010000178.1:0-4173 GCA_035255865.1 Candidatus Udaeobacter sp. | reverse complement strand
CCGGTGTGTTCGGCGTAAGGATGACCAAAGGCAATGTGAACGCCGGGAAGTTTTTCATCCTGCAAAATGTGCCCAATGATATGCGTGCAGGCGATATTGGTGCCGATCGCAAATTCGCCGACCCGATTGCTGTTTTCGTCTGTGTTGGTGTAAGCGCGAAATTCGTCGCGCAAATCCTTGTTCTCGGAGCGCAGGGCGCGAATCCGATTATTTTCTACTTCTATTGTGAGCGGATTTGATTCGAGATCGCCGAACCGCTCGCACAAGTAATCGCCCACCACGCCGTCCACCACAAATGTGCCATTGGTGTTCATGGGCGTAGTGAAAATCTCGCCACCGGGCAGATTGCCCCATTTATCAGGCGTAATGATTCCGCTGGTCTTAAGCCACTTCAGCTTTGGCGAAAGTTCCGCTTCGAATTCCGTACCGCTTGGTGTCTTACACGTGATGCGATCGACTTGGCGCGCGCGGTCGACCAACCGCTGACTGAGCTGATCCACTGCGCAAAAGTCGGCGCGCATGCCTTCAAGCATGATCTGGCGATTGATGTTCACCATGTGCGCGTGCCGGATCCGATGATGGTTCACCACCGCTGTCATTTCGGTGCGCGTGCCGAGCTCGCCCGGTTGGCTTTGCACAGCAAGAATGGAGACCTGCGAGCATGCCAGGTCCTCGAGGATTGTTTCCGGCATGAACTTAAGCGGCCGCCGGGCATGATGCTCGAGCACAAACAAACTGTAATCCGAACCGACGCGCTCGACTTCTCTTTGCAACGCCGCGGCGATCTCGCGCGTGATAGTGTCGGTGACGATCGTGACGCGCTCCTCCGGTTTCAATCGAAGACAAACATCGATCGCGTTACGCGCGCCGGGGACCAGTTCCGGGTCAATCGGATGGAGATAGGCGCGATCGGGCATAATTAAAGTTGTGAGAATTACGCTGAAATTGGGCGCAAGCAAACACCGCAGTTTGCGATGTTATCCGGCGATGCTCTCTCAGAATTTCAAAAAAAGTCATGTTGCATCCTTGATTACGAAGAATCCCGTTTCGCCTCCACCCGAGGTGACGTTGACGATTGGCGAGTTGGAGAGACGAACCATCGCGCCACAAACGATGCCGCGAAACAGAAACGGGTTCGTATCAACAAACATCGGCTGCAACATCCAGCCCGTGTCGCTGAAGATGGGGAACGTCTCTGTGTGCAAATCGATCGCATCCTGTGCGATGTAGTCTCCCGAAAGCGCCGTCGCGATGGCATTGTCCCACTCCCGTTCATCCATGTCCGAGCCGAAATAAACGCCGTGGCCACCGTAGTCGTCGTTCGGTTTGAGAACGAGACGCGAGCGATTTTTACGGATGAATTGAAGGAGATCGATCCGTCGGCCCTTGCGCGTCGTTTTCCGATCGGCGACGCGCCGAGTCCATGGTACGGAATGATAGACTGCTTCGTTTTCGCTGGAGGTAAACCAGTTTTGATGTTCCTCGTCGGTGAGCAGCTCAAACACCGCTTTCTTGTGCATGATTTTGCATCGGAACGGATTCACCAGACAAACATCATGGTTAACGTATGCGCGGATAAGCGGATGCGTGTCGTCGTAGCGGGCCAGGAATTCGTGGATGATGATTCGTTTATAAACAAGATCGATGCGAAAGGCGCCACATTGCAGCTGGCCACTCCGATATTCGAGGTCGTCTGGCGAGCAGATGATGGCGAGAACGCCACGCGCCGTGAAATGATCTCGCAGCAGAATAAATTCGTTCGATGTCGGCAGGTTCTCCCAATCCAGGATCGCGACGTTCGGCACACCCGTGCCGCCCCATTCGCGATAAGTGCTCAGCAACGTTTCGAGCAGCCTTTCAACGGGCGAGTACTGCAGAAGGCGATAGCGCTTGGCAAAGCTCGCCATCGCCGGGATCTCGAACAACAGAGTATTCAGCGCCTCCTGATCCGAGAGACTCGAAGGATTCTCTGCGTTGTATTCGACAAATTTGATTTCGTCACCGTGAACGAACGCATCGAGCCGGGTCGTTACGCCGGCCATCGAATATCCTGGATCGACCAATGCCATCTTGTGTTCTGCATCCGTCAACCCGAGCTGATTCATTAGATCCGGAGATTGCACGGCTGCGGCTGCAACCTTCTCCAACGCGCTCGCGACGCGCTCCGCGGCGCGAGTCAGCGCCTGGAATTGTTTCTCATGAAGGAGGTGCGGCCTGAGTGCAATACCGATTGGGCGTTCGCCGTAGAGCAGCCGGTTTCTCCGCATCGCGCTCCGCAACTTCTCGAAAACGGCAGTAGATAGCGCCTCGTCTGCTGCGAGCAGGTCGTGGTATTCGGCAATCGCCCTCTCGCGCAAGGTCTGCGTCGTTGATGTGCGTTTATTCAGAAACTCGGCTGGTGAAGTCAATCTAAAGTACACTGATAGTATCTAGTGGCGACCCGGAGCGCCAATCGCGCTCACCATAAGTTGCGAGAGTTTGTTCAGGTTTTGCGGCAGTGCGAAAACCGGCCCGGTACATCCACGCCGCCATCAGCGCATTTTGTATGAGCGCGTCGCTGACGGTTGGCGAAAACAATGGCTTTATCCGTAAGTTCTCAGGTGCGAAGACAATGATTGCGTGGGGTCGGCGGAACGGTTTAATTGGCGACGGTGCAGCTGCGCACGCGACGCGATTTTCTTTCCCTTGCCGGCAAAGGCCTCGGTCTGGCCGCGCTTTCGTCGGCGACAGTCGCGTCATTGCTGAGAACGGTCGAAGCCGCGACGAAGACCGTCGCGCATCTGTCCCCCGAAGAAGCGGCGATGGATGAAGACTATTGGGCCATCATTCAAAACTCGTTCAGCATCACCCGCGGGATCATCAATCTGAACAACGGCGGCGTTTCGCCCAGCCCGCGGATCGTGACCGAGGCGCTCGTGCGTTACATCTGGGAACAGGAAGACGCCACCGCGTACACGATGTGGCAAATTCTCGAGCCACAATGCGAAACGATCCGCACGGGCCTGGCGGAACTGTTCGGCTGCGATCGCGAAGAGATCGCGATCACGCGCAATGCTTCGGAGTCGCTCGAGATTCTGTTGACTGGCATGGACGTCAAGTCCGGCGATGAAATTGTCACCACCACCCAGGATTATCCGCGCATGCTGACCACGCTGCGCCAGCGAGAGAAGCGGGAAGGCCTTAAGCTGAAGCTGATCCAGATTCCCATTCCGCCGAAGAAACTCGAGGAGATCACCGGGGCATTTGAAAAAGGAATCACCGAGCGCACCCGGCTTATCCTGATCTCGCATGAGATCAACATCACGGGCCAGATCACACCGGTGAAAGCCGTTTGCGAATTAGCGCGCGCAAAAGGAATTGAAACGATCGTGGACGGCGCGCATTCCTTCGCCCAGTTCGACTTCAAACAGAAGGACCTCGGCTGCGATTATTTCGGCACGAGCCTGCACAAGTGGTTATACGCGCCGAAAGGCACGGGCATGCTGTACGTGAAGCGTGATAAGATCGAAAAGCTCTGGCCGTTAATGGCCGCCGAAGCCAAGCAAGCCTCGGACATCCGCAAATTCGAAGAGATCGGCACGCACTCCGCCGCGCCCAAGCTCGCCATCGGCGAAGCGCTCCTTTTTCACAACGGCATCGGCGGCAAACGCAAGGAGGCGAGGCTGCGTTACTTGTCGCGTTACTGGATGAACCGGCTCAAAGACGTGCCGAAGATTCGCTTCAACACGTCATTTGATCCGAGCCAAATGTGCGCCATCGCCAACGTTCGCATCGAAGGCACAAACCCGGAAGCCGTAGCGAAGTATTTGTTCGACAAACACCACATCTTTACCGTGCCGATCATGCACGAAGAATTTCAGGGCCTTCGGATCACACCGAATGTTTACACCACGCTCAGCGATCTGGATCGTTTCTGCGAGCAGATGGAACTGATCGCCCGCCACGGTCTCCCGTCATAGCAGCTGTCACGTAGCTGAGCAGCGAGCGGAGCGCAATAACTGCACAGCAAAACGCAACGGACGTACATCGGCTGGGCGCCGTAGCGTCTAGTCTCGCAGCATTGTGAACACCGGCGCCAAAATGTTGGATGCGAACGAAGCTGTGGCGCGCGTCGCGTACGCCCTCAATGAGGTCATTGCGATTTATCCGATAACTCCGGCATCCCCGATGGGC
>DATEZD010000177.1:0-71223 GCA_035255865.1 Candidatus Udaeobacter sp. | reverse complement strand
GGTTTGTATTGTGTCAGGAGCACCGAAGACCAATTGATGCCCGCCTGTCACGTCCTGTTTTGGAATCAGGTCATCCAGACGAATCACTTTTTCTTGTCTGCGCTTTGGCCTTTGACTTCCTGACTCTCCGGCGGGCGCATTCTTTTTATTCCTCGGTGAACTCACGTTGACTCTTTTTGTTACCAGTATTCGTGCCAAGTCTGGGAGGGATTAAAGAATAGTGAGGGGCGAGTTGTGCATTTATCGTTAATCGACAAGCCTTTACGCAGAGATTTGTTTTGTGGAAACTAATAATTGGTGGATAAATTAGCCCCGAGTGCCTGGCCCTGTTGTTAGGCCGCCTTGGCTCCTTTTTGAGCCACCGTGCTTCACTTTGAGGCCGGTATCTCGCGGACGCGACGCTGGTCGCGTGTGTGCGCCTTCCGGTGCCACGGCTCTAGCGCCAAAGGCGCGCTCTTGTTATGGAGCTTGGGGCATCGCCCCAGGAATTCAAATTGACGTAAAACTAAGCGCTGAAAGCGCGCTTCAATCGGTTGGCGCGTCGAACGCACGCTTGCGGTGAATCGTGCGTTCAGTGCCTATATCGAGCCGCGATCAAAGTCTTTGAACTGGCCCGCGTGCTCTTGCGTCTCGATCACGATGCCAGCTTCATCGTAAACGCGAAGCTACCTTCCGCGTAACCTCGCGCCGTAACCTTGACCGCAGGCGGAAGCTTCGGCGAAGGCGGGTCCGCGGTCTCCCGTAAAACTTTTTGCCATGCCCGCCAAAATTTTCCGAAGGAAAGGGTAAAGGCCAGAAATGAGTTCTCAATGATGAGAGGTCAAAGAAGGCCAAAACAATGAAAAGGAAAATAAAATTATGAAAAATCAAAACATCGTATTCATAGCCATAGCGTTTGCGCTTGCGTTTGTGCTTGCGCCAGTCACCAAGGCGGCGCCGAACCCAGGCGGTATCCCTAGCGGTAGCCCCCCCGCAGCTACTGCTAGCGCTGCTAACGCGCCCGCAGCCACGGCCTCTTCAACAGGTCCTGATGCTGTGGAATTCCCGATGGTCAGCATCCATAGCGCTGGAAATATCCTCCGGGGAAAGACCGGTTCATTCGTCCTGGCTATGGCGCAGTCCACATCCAGTGCGACGGGCAGTGCGACGGGTTCCAACCCGTACCACCCTTACGTAAACTTCTCTGTTAGCGGCACCGCCATCGCAGGAGTTGATTACGTTGCGCTTGTGTCCCCAACCCTCATGGGAGCATCCGGCTACGGAGTAATCTTGGTCAAAACCTTGCCCGATCCCAGAGGAGGATTCTCCCGTCAAGCGTACAGCGTTATGGTAACGCTGGAGCCTGGCTTGGGATATTCACTAGGCGGAGTTACGTCTAGGTCAGCTCTAATCTGGATTAAGCCTTCAACGGGACCCTCGGACTGGTAGTAACGAGCGGCGCGCACCGTGTTCATGGGCGGTGCAGGCCCATAAAAAGATAGAGCCACTAAGTTCACAATCAGTCGTCACGCTTCACCGCGTGGCGGCTTTTGTTTCACGCAGCGTTACGGTTCTTTGAACTCGCCCGCGTGCTCGTGCGTTTCGATCACGCTCCCGCATCATCGTAAACGCGAATCACAGCGTCATCTGAGTGGCTGAAAAAACTTCGCCAATGGCTTTGGTGTGCCAGTAATTTGATACCGCACTATTGGTTTCTCTCCCACATTTGCATGTTGCGGATGGCATTAGCGGAGAGATAAAGCATCTAATGAATCATCCCAGGTGCGATACTGTCCACTCCAACAGCTTCGCGGCATCTTAAGTGGGAGCGATTTTGGTCCTTCTTTCTGTGCGTTAGCACAGTAAATCTTAAAGCGTCCTAAGCGCATCTTTTCTTCCTTCAGCCATTTTTCAATTGTCATAGTCACTTTGTAATTAAGAATTTGAAATAGATTTATTTGACCTATTAAAGCCATCTTGGTGCATTGCGCTCACCGCTTATTGTCAAAGTTGGCCCGAATCCTGTTGGGGTGTGTCTCAGCGATTGATCCCAACGGGCGAACGATCTGGATTGCAGACGCACACCGCGATGACGGAAAAGCGTTTCGTTGTTCACGCCGATGAATTGCTGACCGCGTTTCTGGAACTCGAGTCGGCAGTTGAGCCGTTCAGTGCTTCTTCCTTTTTATAAGAGTGAATGGAACAGTTTTACCGGCGGTGGTATAACTCCCCTTGACAGTGGACGGAGGATCGCCAAACGGATCCATCTCTAACAAAACCTCTTTTTTTGCTCCCTTTACGGGAGCAAATCGTATTTTGCCCGTTCCCGTCTGTCCATCTCTACCCGACAGATAAAACTTCGTTGTTTTACCGCTGGCAGATTCGGTGATCTTGACATTGCTGTCCTCCACGTGGCCGTGGTCGAACTCAAAGACGATTTTCAGGCCAGCCGCCTTCCCCTTGTAGAAGACGGTGTCGTAGGCTTTTGGTTCAGCGGAGGCGAAGGGAACGACCAAGCGAACAGCGATAAGCGCCACTGCGACAATCAATGTTCGATAGTTCATAAAAACGAGCCACAAGCTCAGCCCCCCGGCAAGCGCAAGCAAGTTTATCACTCTTTGAAATCGCCCGCGTGCTCGTGCGTTTCAATCACGTTGCCCGCTTCATCGTACACGCGAAGCTACCTTCCGCGTAACCTCGCGCCTTAGCCTTGCGCGAAGGCGGAAGCTTCGGCGAAGGCGGGTCCGAGCGGTCTCCCGTAAAACTTTTTTGCCATACCGGCCAAAATTCTCCGAAGGAAAGGGTAAAGGCCAGAAATGAGTTCTCAGCGACTGCGAGCACTCTATGGTGTCGGAGAGGCGGCTATTGAAGTGGACCGTGCTGAACATGTGGACACCGCGCCAGGGGAGTCCCCGTAACCTTGGCCTCGCAGTCGCTGAACTATCAGTGCCGATTGGAATCCTAATTGCGTTTGGCTCGCCTTACGACAGCCGACCGAACGGGAGCGCATCGGAAATTAGATCGACGCCGCGATGATCTTTGCGCGGGCGGACTTCGTAAAGGATGCGGGCCTGAGTGAAATTTGGCAACAAAGCGGCAACAGCAGTCGTTCTACCTAGTATACCCTTGGCCTCAGGAGCCAAAGGCTGTGGGTTCGACCCCCGCCGGGCGCACTTGTTCAGAGTGATCGGTGATCACTCGTGGTGATTCGTAAAAACGGACTCCTGCGCGACGAATCAGCAACGCGGTTAGCCAATGATTTTTTGCGAAAAAGGCAGGAGGAAGTCGCCGCCTTCCGCATTGTCATAATCGCCGTCTAGTCCCGTGCCGTCGTCTTGCGCGGTGACTAGAGCCGTGGGCGGCTTGAAGCTGTTGTCCACCCCGCCCGCGACCTCCAACGTGCCGGATGAAACGGCGTTGCCAAGCAGCAATGTAACCGTATTCCCGCTTACGGTGAGATTCTTTGGCGTCACGCGGCTTTTGGTACCGCCATCCGTTCTGAACACAAACACACTGTTCGGTGTGACGCTCTTGGGATCTGGCGCCCGGTTAAAAGTGATCTGCGCTTGTTGCAATGGAAAATCAATTTGTGTCAACGGTTGCTGCGCTTTTTGCTGCGGCGTGATGTCCATTGCAGTCCCGGTAGTTGGCATCGTCAATTTGACGTCGGTAACCTGGAGCGCCGGCTTGGTGTCAGGCTGGGTGCCGATATAAAACCAACTCTCGAAATCGCTCGCATGCGCCCCGCTACCCGAAGGCAGATTCAAATCAATGCGCGGCGTCTTGCCGTCAGCGCGCATGCCAGCTTTGCCAAATGCCTGCCCGTCGAGATACGTAATGTCGGCACCGCGCTGACTGAAAATCGTATGCCCCTTTAACGTCACCCGCACACGCACCAATGCCTGTTGGCGAATCAGCTGATCAAATAGTTTCGATTGTTCGATGATGTTCAAAACGATCGAATCCGAGTTGAGCATGATTTTCGTGTCGAGAATAAAAGTCAAATCGGGCGCAGCGGCGCCGGATTCAAGCGGGGTTTCGGCGCTGACGATCACGGTGGGGCTTGCAGGCGGCTGACCACCGCCGACGAGCGACAATTTATCGGGCACCACGTCGAACCAAATCTGCAACCCCTTCTGCAGCGCTTTGGTCGGCAGCAGATCGTCATTCTGCCAACTTGTTTTCGTTACGTGCAGCGCGCTGGCCGCTAGCGGATAAAAAACATCGCGGCAGTCTTGTTGCACCGTCAATTTTTTTCCATCGAATGCCAGTAGCGCGAGGCGGCAGTAATGATGTCGAATGCCGCGCGGCGGCTGCGCGATGGGATTCGTGTTCGGCGTCTCAAACGGGGGCCACTCGATTTCGCCCGTCGCCGTGCGCGCAGGAATCAGCCAATAATCGCCCGTCTTGTAGGTGCCGTTCGAGAACTGCACCTCGATACCGCCTTCAAGCGGAAGCCATGTGCTCGTCGTTAACGCGGCCGTGCCGTCCCATCGGCGCAACTTCGTATGCAGTTCTTCCTTGAACGTGAGCGTCGGCGCGGATTGCAGCGTGATGGTTTTTGTCGCTGCGTCGACATTTTGGATTTGGATCAATTCGCCCGGCAGTCCATTGAGTTCCAAGCTGTCGTCACTCACTTCGACCCACTGCCCGTTCGCAAAACCCAATACATCGTCGGGGCCCACATCATGAACGCTGACGTCCTGTCCGCTGATGTTTGTGATGGAGGTGACGACGACGCCATTATCGCGCGACCATTTGAACGTCGGTTTGTTCGACGCGCTGTCGTCATGAACTTCAACGCGATAAAGCTGGTTTTCCAAACGCTGGTAGCCCGCGCTGGGTGGAATGAGACAAACGTCGTCGGATGCCGGTGTGGCTGTGTGCGCATTCAATGTGCCGCTGCTCGGCGTGACTAGTGCGTTCCACTCGGGAAACGGCGTCGCACATGCTACGGCGCCGCAGACCGCTTCGATTCGGGCTTCGAGCTTCGTCAATTCTTCGCGTAGCTTGTCGACGTCCGCGCCGGCCTTGAGATTTTTGCTTTGCGCGGCTTTGCTTTTGCTCTTTGCAGTTTTGTTAATCCCGCCTTGCAGCTTGTCAATTTTCGCCTGGAGACTTTGGCGCTCCTTTTCGAGTCGTGCGCATTCTTTCTCGTCGGGGCCCTGCACCGGCAGCACGCGCACCTGCCAAATTGTTTTCAGACGCGTCGCGGTATCCGGCCCGCCCAATGCCTTTTCGCGAATGTAGTCGTCGTCCAGCGCGCTGAGATGCCGCTGCCATACGTCGAGATAGACAATGCCGAATGGCGCTTTGGCTTTCTTGAGCAGATCGAGCGGAACGGGCGCGTTTGGAAAATCTGGTTGCTTGAGATAATCCAAATCCGCCTGGTCGTTCTCGCACAAAATCCCATCAGCGTAAAAGCGCCCTTTGCTGATGGTCAGCGTCTTGCCGTCGTTCGCGATGCCAAATCCCGCGTCGTTCAACGGCGCGCCGCAGGCGCCAATCACATCGCGCGTTTCCGTCTCAACGCGATATGTCGTTATCGCCTGCTGCTCGTTCCAATCTGCGTCTGTCTGGACGCGCCCCTGCTGCATCAAAACCCGGCTGTAATGTTTTTTTGAATCGAATGTGTCGCGACTGAAATCACCTTTCATTGGTCGGTCCTCTGTGGTTTGTCTTGGTCATGTGGCGTAAAAAATTCCCGCTTCCAATCCGAAGCGCAGATACTCGTCGAGTCGTACGCGTAAATCGGTCTCGCGCTGCGGCTGCATCAATTCATTGAACGCGCCCATTTCCGATTCATTATCTCCGCCTTCGCGAATCTCGACCGCGCACCGTTGGCTCAATTGCGCGTAGCCAGGATCGCCATAGCGCAGTGAAGTAAATTGCGGTTTGACCCGCAACGTTTCAGAGTCCTTGGCTGCTTGAATTTCAGCCTCGAGCGTGGCCGGTAGCGGCGGGGGCGAGAGTTGTTTGGCGTCTGCGCGCAGTTTGTCGTCAATTGCTTGCCGGGCGAGGTCCGGCTGACAGCGAAAATGGCGGGGCGTGATCGATTGCGGCGGGACGTAAGAAAATCGCACACAGCCTTCCTGCTGCCGCTCGGACCAGATCGGCGCGAGCCATTTGTCGTTCTTGGCCAACTGCGCGAGTAAAATCGCATTCGAGGCTAACTCGATCTCTCGCGTATGGACCTTGCCGATGATGGTGCTACCGGAGGGGCAACTCTGAGAATCCTTTTCAACGCAATCGGTCCGCGCGCTGTTATCAATGCGCAAGACGCCGCCCGCATCCTTCTCGTTCACCGCCGCGAACGCCACATTTGTTTCGTCCATCGCATCTACGATGCTGCTGGAGATGACGACACGCGCGCTTTCATCGGTGCGGATGCCGCCGAGAATGCAATGGTCAATCTCCACAATCGTTCCGCTTGAATCGACGATGAGGCTTGGCTCCATTGGTTGTGCAGGTGTTCCGTCCACATTCAGCGTCCAACCCGGTACGAGCGTGCAATGCACCAGACGCAATTTGCCCAGCTTTCCGCTGACTTGGACCAAGTTGCCGCTGATGAGGAAACCGTTGAGCGTTACTTGCGCATCCGCGCCGCCGGTGATTTGCAAGGCACTCGTTAGCGCCAGGTGCGGCCGTTTGCGATTGGCCGCGCGCAACTCGATTTTACCCGCGGCTCCGGCGTCAATTGTCAGGTTCTCGTCATAGCGCGCGTTATCGGTGACCTCAACGGCACCGGTGTCGCTCAATCCATCTAGCGCGTCCTGAATTTTGTCCGGTGCGGCAACCTGCGCAACCAGTTTTAATTCATCGTCAAACGTTTCGGCGCGGTCGTACTCGCCGCCGCTCATGTCTGCGCTGAAACCGTAATGAAATGTCACCAGCGGCGGCTCGGGTGGCGCATCGGCAAACGCAATCCTGCCCAGCACAGGATCGATGGCAATTTTGCCCTTTTCCGGCGGAGTATGCGCCCACTGATTGCCTGCTGTATCCGATAAATTGCAGACTACGATTTCACTCGAATCAATGTCTACGTCATCGGCTTTGATGAAAATACTCTTGCCGGTCTCCTTGCCATAGTACGTGTCGAGATAGGCGTCCAGCACGCGGCGGCTGATCGGCATTGGCACGTTTTGCGGAGTCGCTAAATGCGTGATCTCTGTTTCTGTTTCCGGAGAATTGAACAGCGGCGTGTTGTTTCCCAATGGGCTGAAAAAGTAACGCCGATCGTCCAATTTCGCCGCTGCCGAATCCGTCAGCGAGTACGCGCGCAGCCGCCAGAGAAATATGCCGATGTTCGGGATATTGTACTTGCCGTGTCCACTCGCAATGCGTCGCACTTCCAGCGTATGCGCGGTGGTTTCGAACGCCGTGTCGAGCCGTTCGAGCGGTTCCCATCGGCGCAAGTCAGGGGCGTATAAATTTCTTGGCCGCAGATGATTCATATATTGCGTCGTCGCCAGCAGTTGAAAAAATTCCACCACACGCGCGTCCCAGCCTGTCACGTCGCGCGCGAGTTGTTCGAGCATCGATGCGGTCCCTTTACGCCGCCGATACGCAATCGTATTGGCCACTTCTGCGCGCGGGCTGCTGATTTTCGCGGGAATGCCTTCGATGGTGCGATAACCAATGAGATCGCCGATGTACGGCACGACCCATGGCGCGCAGGTCTCGATGAACAAATCGTCGTACGATTGTGCAAGATTTTCATCGAGCACGGCCACTTGCTCTGCAATCACCGATAAAAACGCCTTGAGCGGTTCGCCAAGTTCAGCGTCGCGAATCCGGTAGATTGCGGGCAACAGATTATAAATCGGGGTTACGTCGACTTTCACGACATTACTCCCAAATCAATTGGACCTGGATCGAGAATCAGTAGCTCAGCCGCTTGCACTGTTCCTTCTGCCCCCGCTTGCGGCATGGCCGCAGGGAGACGCGCGTTCCAGTCGGCAGCGTCGCCCACACGATACATTTTAGTCACATCCACCGCGTCAACGCCGGGCACGGCTTGCATCCCTGCCACAACCTGGCTCAGCGCGACGCCTTGTCCGAACGCGCGTGCGTCGAACGAAAATCCCGTGCGCAGCGCATCAGTCACCGCCGCAATCACTTTGTCCTGCTGATAATCGGGATTAATAACAACGAGTGCCGAAAGGCGAAAGAAACCGGACCTGTATGTTTGTACGCGCAACGGCACATGCGGATCACCGGCAGACTGCATTGCCGCGATGAGGTTCGTCAGCGTCTTACTTCCATCGGGAATCTTCGCGCCGCTCGGTCCCGCCACGGTCACGAAGACGCCGCGCGTTTGCCCATCCCACGTCCACGTCGCCAATGCTTTGGCAATCCCCGCGAACCCGCTCGCGAAATCTTCGTAATCCCTCAGGGAAACAACGCGGTCTAAAGTCAGCACAGTGAGGGGCGCATTCGATCGCGCGTCCTCCAACTTTTCGGAGTCTGCGCCGCCGCTGGCGGCAATCGGATTAATGACCGCTTTGACGCCGAGCGGCCGCGTCAATAGCAAGCTCAATCGTCCACCCTTGACGTTGCCGCCCGTGCCGATGCCTTTACGATAAACTGCGCGGACATTCTCTTGTCCCGTTGGCACCCGCGCGCCCATCCTGCCATCGCCAAATTCAAGTGTCGTCTTGCCGTCATCGCTGGCGCGCGTGACAAAAACGCGGTCGCGGGGTTCAGCGTCGAGCAAGCTCGGCACCTCGTGCCAATGCAGATCATTCACGAAAATCTGAAGCGTCGAGTCTGAGCCACTGGACGACGCCGAACTGACATAGGTGAGCGGCGACTGTTTCAATTGAAACTGCTGATAGGCTTGCGATGCGTCGCCGTTCCCTAAAATTTCGCTGGTCGTTTCACCATTCGTCGCCAGCGCAACATTTGCGTTGACGCTGACCGTGTCGCGGACGTACGGATTCGTAAGGTCGCCCACCAACGTGAGCGTTGTAAATCCGCCCGCGAGTGTGACATCGGCAATTACCGCAGCTTCGGCGGCCGCCACGCCTTCGAGATCGGCGCGGGTGCCGCTGACAATGACGGTCTGTCCGGCAGAGAGTCCCGCGTAAGGTCCGTCCAGTTGAATCGAGTCGCTTTCGACGTCGGAGGAATCGGTGAGCTCGGCAGGCGTCAGTTGTTCGGGAACAATATAGACGCTCGTCCGGCGCAGCTCGGTCATGGTAGTGAGCGGGACATCCACGCTCGAGTCGAAGGTGATCTGCGTGACCTGTCCGCTAATGGCAAAAAACGATGCCGCGGTTTCCGTGACGTCCTTCACCGGCGCGATGACTGTGCCCTTGGTTGGATGCACCACGACGACCCAATCCCCGGCTTTGATTTCTTTGTAAACTTGGTCGAGCGACAGCGTATGGGCCGTATCGCCGGTGAATTTCGAAACGGGCCAATCATCTAACTTCCACAATTGCGTCGTGTAATCGTAGATGTCGCCGTAATTCGTGCGAGTCAGCCACGCCATTGCATTCCAATCGGGCGCGTTGTAGCCAAAAAGCGCGGCGCGCTTCCGCATTGCAAACGCGCCGGTGTTTTCTGGTGTCGGCGTCGGCTTCTTGAATTTGGCGCCGATGTTGGCATACAACTCGTCAATGGAGAAACCCTGTATTTTGGCAAATGCATCGAGGTCGGACCCATTCCACGCTTTGTTCAAAATCAGATTGTCAACCGTGTTGTCGTTAAAGGGCAGCGCGCCGAGGGTGAACCCGCCTTCCAAATAGATCGGCAGCATGATGGCAAATTTCGGTTTGGTCGCTGTGACCAGTCCCACGGTCGTCTGCTGCTTTTTGTCATCCCCCTCAACACTTGCCACGCGGCGCAGCGCCTGATCTGTGCTGCCGGATGAATTGGGCACGACGATGAGCAGCGCGTCGCCCTTGTTTAATTTCGTCGCCGTGCCTTCGAACAAGATTTTGTCCATGTCTGTTGCGAGCGGCTGCGGCCCCGTCTGGCGTGCTTTCATCGCATTCCACGCCGCGTGCCCCGTGATTTTTTCCATCGTCTCGAACGTTTGCGCCTGCTCGTTGGGACCCGGGATGCTTTGCACCTTCGTACCGATATCGATCACTGCCGTCCCAACCGCGCTCCACACGGGCGGCGGGTTCGCGGGATTGACGGGCGCCGGATTCGTGGCTTGAGACGTGTCTTCGACGGTGAAGGCGAGATACACGCTCGCCGCGACACCGGGACGCAATTTGTAACCGATCAAGCGCGCCAGCTGCAGGATTGAATTACGTTCAGTCGCGGTGCGAAGATAATTTTCGTTCGCGATGCGCTCTTGATAAAAAGTTAGCACGTCCGCAACCGATGCCCACGCATCGAGTAGCGCGATGGAAAAATCGTCATCCTCGCGCGTCTTCAATGCTTTCAGCTGACTGAGGTCAGGATCAGACAACCGCGCGAGCATGGACGCTTTGAAACGCGAGTGCGTGCCGACGCGGTAGGCAATAGCAGTCAAGCCCGGGCGATTATCAATCACAGCAGGTGTTTCACCCATCAGCCCTTCGCAGCACCCGCAGTCGTTCAATTTTGTTAAATCATTCGTGTCCATTCGTGGGCTATTTGCCTCCATCCAGCGTTAAACGAAACACGCCACGCTCTGGAAAGTTCGGGTCGTTGTCGCAGCGCGCGATTTCCAACCGCGCGAGTTCCAATTTCTCCGCGTTCAGTGCGACATCGCTGTCCGTGCCCTGCCTCTGAAATTTGGCAATTACCACCGACTCGACACCCTCAACCGCTTGCGCCGCCGCGTAGAGCGGACTGAGAAACACAGTCTGTCCGAAAGTAAAATTGTCGGGATGAAAAACGCCGAGGCGCCCGTCGGGCAAAATGCGATTGCTAAAGATTTCCAGCAGCGCCTGTTTCACCGCGCTGCGGAAATAATCGGGCTTAACGCAGACCTGCATCTCGATTTCGAGAGAGACGTAAATCGGACCATTCACGTCAAGGTCCTGCCCCGCCATGCGATACGGTTCGAGTTCATCTTCGATCTCCTGCTTGAACGCGTCGTCCACTTTTGCCCCGCCGAAGCGATCTATTGTCACAAACATCGTGCGCCAACTGCCGGTCCAGCGGAAGGTGCCCGCCGCGCGCTGCACGAACACATCGCGCTGCGCCATCGTCGCGTAATCGTTCGCGGTCACCGCGCGCTCCTGGGTGCGGAAGGCGTATGGCGCGCGCTGGCGCACGTCTTCAATGCTCTCGGGTTCGACACCACCGTGCGCGGCGATGGGATTGCGCATGGATGTAATGCGCGAATCATCGCTGACGATGTGAACCAGCGAATCCGCACCGACATTTCCAGCGACGCCGTTGCCGACGCGATACGCCGCGGTGAACGTCGTGCCGGAATCGGGACGCCGACCATGTTCATTGTCGCCAAAACGCACGTGTGCTGTTCCGTCGTTCTCGACCTCGACAACGAAGTCGGTCTTTTCGCCATCGCTGTTCAGTAAATCTTTCTGTGGCGTCCAATCCTCCGGGTTCTCTTCATAAACACTCGTTAATTGAATCCACGGCAGCGTATCAGCCATGTGCCAACGAAACGCGTTCTCCGCGGGTGCGTCGGGATCGAACGGCACGTGCACAGTTTCTTCGCGTCCACCGACGGTTTGCTTTTTTATCACACGACCAATTTGTGTGAGCGGATACTTGTCCAACGCGGGGCGATAACGCGGTGGAATTGGCACGAGCGGATTGTCGGCACAGCGATTCGCGCTCACATCGGGCGCAAAAAAAAGAACCGGCGGCGGCACGTCGCCGAGCGCTTCATTCGCAATCGTCATACCATGATCCGCCAGCACAATATTGCCGAGCGCGACGCTCACCTGCTCGATTTCTTGGTCGCCGTGCTCCTTATCTGTCTTGGATGAAATACACAGTGGAAACGGCAGCGCGTCTTCGTTTGCCCACTCGATTTCGACAATCAATTCGTTCGTGAGCGGATCTGTCAGCCCTTGCGCGTCGGGCGTGCGCTGCTCAATGCCTTCAACAATTTCGCATTTCGTCGTGGGCTTGACTCTGGTTAATCGCACCGCGTGCCGACGCGCGGGGTCGGCGTCAGCAGGGTTACCGGTCTTGGGCCCCTTGCGTTCTTCGAAAATTAGCACGTCCCCGACGCACAGACGCAGGCGTTTGTCCGGATCTTTTGGATCATCGATGTCGCGCAGCGTTGCGCGCGTAACGCCTCTGGGCAGACAGCATTCGTGTTCGCCCCACGTGTAAAAATCGATCTGGTTGTGCGCAGCGAACAGCGTCGCGTCGTGCATCGTCTCGAACACAGTTGGATGCTGCGCCAGCGCGCGATTGTACGCTTGCGGCTCGGTCGGGATGCGTACTTGTTGGTCGTTCAGCTGGGTGAACAGTTGCGTGTGCTGCGGAACGAAAACCGAGTCAGCGTTCACGCTCACCTGCACCCACGCGCGTGCGTTGCAGCCGTCGTGCATCCGATAGTCCACGAGCCGCGCGTGCCGGCGGATGGAGACACGCCGCCGGGCAGTGCCGAGATACGCTTCCGTGCCAATGGCATCCTGTTGATAGGATAGATGGTCCCCGACGTACGCCAATAACTCGACCAGCGCGATCCCGAGATCCGCCGCGTTCCGCTCTCGCCACTGTGGCATCAGCGCCGACATCCGGTCGAGCATTAGTTGGCGAAAGCTGCTGTAATCCTTTGCCAGATAATTGATGTCCGGTTCAGTGCGCTGTTCGGGCGGACACTCACGCGTGGGCTTGCAGTCAAAATCGTTCGGGCATTCGACCTTGAATGAAAATTCCACAGCCGACAGCAACGGATCGAAACCATCAGGCGGCGGTTCGTCAGGATCTGTGGATGACGCGTCTTTAAGCAGGCGCAGTGTGTAGAGCGAAAAATCGCCCGGCTTGTCCACTTCTACGGTGAGAACTTCCGCGCTCGCGCTGATGCTCACGACGCCAATGTTCGTGATGCGTTCGCCACCATCGATGCGGATATTTTCTTTTTTCAGCGCGTTCGGCGCGAGTGCCTTCAAAAAATGCACGAAGAGTTTGCGCTGGCGTTGGTCGTTCGGCAGCGCTGGATCGTCCAGCACCTCGAGGAAATCAATTCCGTTTAGATTGGCGGATTGCTTCACCGCGTCGCGACGCAGCTCGGTGCAGCAGAAGTAAATCATGCGCCGCCTCCTTGCATGAACACTGCGGTTTGCGGCGTCTGCGTTCGGCGCACGACGTAGGAAATCGTCACGCGCAACGTCGAGTCCACGCTCTCGACCTCCACCGAGTCCACGACGATCAAATCGCCGAGCCACTGTTGCAAGGAGCCTTGCACCAGGAACTGCGTCGCGGCCGCGAGCTCAGGGCTGTTCGGCGCAAAGACGAGTTGATTCAAGCCGCAGCCGAATGTGGGGCGATTCACGCGCTCGCCCGGTGACGTGAACAACACCTGCTCGATCAAATCGCGAATGTGATCGTCTAACGCCGTGTCCGAAGTGCGGCCGCGATTGTCGAAACTGAATGGATAATCCACCTGGCTCATGTGGCGGTTACTCGGGTTTGTGTGACGACGACGTTCAACGGCGTGCCAGTTGGTGTGCAGATCGCGACGCTGGTTTGAGTCAACACCGGTTGTCCGCCAGCCAGCACCCGCGTGGCGGCGATGATCCATTGTGCCGTGACGCACGGCCCGTTGCCACCGGGCGGAACAAAGGGACAACCAGCGATGACGTATGGCGGCGCTTGAGTCGTGACGGGCTGGCCGCTGACCAGCACGCGCGGATTCGGTGCAGTCGGCTGCGCTTGTCCGCCGTGCGTGCACATCACTGTCGCACCGAGATGGAGAACGAAGCCCGGCATCTCTAAGTTCCTCCAAATCCGAAATCCCAAATCCGAAATCCGAAATAAATACTAGTCCTCATATGATCGTCATCGCCCCTGCGTTGATATCTACAGTCGGTCCGGTCATCGTAATGATCGCGCCTTTGCCATTGGAAATGGTGATGCCAACGTCGCTGATGGAAATCATCGCGCCGGTTGTTGTCTTTAAAAGAATACCGCCGGTCGGCCCGGGCAGATCACTGATCATAATCGTGTTTTGACCTTGTGTTTGGATCACAAAGTTCGGAATGGCGGGCGGCGCAGCGAGCGCCAGCGCGGGCACTTCTGCCGCCGAACCAAACCAGCAGCCGGACCAGATCGGATAATCGGGATCGCCCTGTTCAAACTCGACCCACACGCCTGCCCCGATTTGCGGCAACCACCACGTGCCCATTTGTTTTCCGGTAACTGGAAAGCAGGGCATCGCCCACGTGGAAGGGATCAGGCCCGATATGTCCGGCACTTGCACCATGAGCCGGCCCATCTGCATCGGATCAACGTTGTTGAGGACCATTCCTCGGTATTTGCCGAAATATTTTTTCTCGCTCATACAGGAACTGTTGGAGTAATGGAGACGAGACCGTTTCGGGTCAGCTCGAAACTTTGTTTGAACTCGCCTCGTTTCATTGTGCTGGTGACGCTCTTAACGAAATACAATCCGTCGAAGGCGAGCCCCGCGCCGCGCACACCGACCAGTTGCCGCGCCTTGAGCAAGCGCCCATAACGCAGCACATCCAACGAACCACTGCCGGTCACCGCGTCGGCGGAGGAGGACGCCATCGCCAGGCCGCGACTGATGGCAGCCATGGGCGAGAGTTTGGCGGTGTCGCGCAGCACTTCGACGCGCGTAGGCAGCAACGCCGTAGCGCCGAGCGGCGGCTGCAATGGATTAATGTCGGGAATTGGAATCGGAATCGGCACTTTGGTCAGCGCATTTTGGATAAACACAATCGGCAGCACCTTTTCACCCGTGCGGAAATTGAAATTGATCGACTCGACGTTCGTGAACGCGTCCATGTTCAGGTTCAGCGCGGGTTGCGGCGGACCAATTTTGATTTCCGGTCCCCAATACGCCGTGTTCAAACCCGGCGCCGGACCAGGATCGATGTAGAATACGTAGCCGACGTCAGCCGCGAGCTGGCGCACGTATTCGAGATCGTTTCCCTTTTGCGTAGGAATGCGGTCGGTCGGCAGCGGGATATCGGGAAAGAAACTCGGAATCACCAGCGGGATCAGTCCGAACATGGCGTACTTGGCGATGATTAACGCCACACGCGCTTCGGCCGGCATGGCCGGATAGGGCAGACCACTCAAATCGATCAGGTTCGATGCCATCACCTTAGTTAGGTCTTCACCGGTGACAGTGAGTGTGGAGTGACCGGGATCAGCGCCGGGCGTGACCTGCGTCATAGTTGTCACGCCATCCATCAATACCTGCGGCGATCCATTGATCGTCACGATAAGAATCACACGCAGCAACGGCGTGTTCCCCGCCGCAAGCAGGAAGATCGTATGCAGCGGCGACTTATTGCTCAGGGTGAAGGAAAGTTCAAAAACGCTCTTATCGTCCGTGTTGCTGATCACTTTGATGCTGGTCAACGCATCCATCACGATCTGCGGGACCGGCAGCGCCACGACAGGCCCAACAAGTACAGTGAGATAAATTCCTTTAAGCATTCGGTTGTCCTGGTATTCCTTCAGGCAAAGTGATCCGTAAAGTGCGTCCGATGCTTTCGGTCAATTCCTCTGGTCGCATCGCGGCGTTCGCGTCGCAGATTTGCCAGAACCGTTCGGGGTCGCCGATGAATTTGGCCGCCAGATTATCGAGCCGGTCGCCTTGGACCACGGTGTATTCCTGAAGCAACGCGAACCGCTCCGGCGGCGGCACGAAACGGCGCCGGAGATACACGACCATTTTTCCGCCCACCGTTGTCAGCTTGCCCGTATCGATTCCGGCGTAGCGGCTGTTCGGCGGAAACAAACTTTGCTTCGCCGGGCCTTGCAGTAATGCTTGCAATGGATCGGTCATGGAATGTGTAGCTGTAGCCGGGGGCGGTGACCCCGGCGGCTTTGCAATCGCGCTTGCATTGGATCGGTCATGGAATGCCTCCAATACCCAGAGCGCTCAACGCGCCGCCAGTGCTTTGCGCCGCCAGTTTTTCTTTTTGCTGCTGATATGCCATGAACAGGCTGCCGCCTTTGGCGTCGAACCCGAGATCATTCACACTTAGCACGCGCATCCCGAGGCTCACTTTGGCGCGAATCGGATTCAGATTCGGATCGAACGCTTCCTCGGTGATGCTGAAATCCGTTAAGCGCACCGGCACGATCCGGTTCTTGCTCCAGATAAACAACGTGAGCGGCGCGATCATCGGCGCGATCTCCAGTGTGCCGGATTGCGCCAGTGCGTTATTCGCCTGCAATTGCGCGCTCGACGGATACACAGTCATCTCCAGCGAAGCGAGTAGCGGATGAATTCCAACTTGCGTCGCCTGCGCATCGGCTGTTTCGAGCTGGTCAGTCGCGTCAATTTCCGCGTCGACCTTGATGGTCTCAATCGGCGGCCCCGTCAGGCGCAACGCTTCTGACCGATCACCGCCTTCCTTGACGCTCTGCGGCTGCAACGTGCGCGTGAGCGTGTCGGGATTGTATTGCAGCACAATGATTTTTTGCACCGCGCCCGAATCCGGATCGACCAGCACGATGCCTCCTTTAACAAGCCGCGGAGAATTTGGAAACGCGCTCATATACTTATGGGATCGGGTATTTCGTAAGGCCACCGGTGATGAAACCCTCCCATTTCGTCTGCTCCGCGGCCTTACAGCCATGAGCCGTGTCGTCGTCGTAATCGCCTCGTGCCGCCTTGTCCTGGGTCATTAGCCTAGACCCAATGGTCCCGGGATCTTTGCTCGCGGCCAGTGCCTTGGTGGCCTTGTCCGCGAGCGTGCAGGCAAGATTCATGTGGAACTGCTCATGCTTGAGGAGCCGAGGCGCCTCTGCCGACTGCCACTTCTCGATTGCCACTCCTATCTTCGGATCGCAGTCAGCTGCCGCTGTGATCCCAGCTGTGTTGGGGAACGGTGCTGCCGCGGCACATTTCGGCCCCGTGGCCTTCGGCCCATCCCAACTGCCGCCCGGGTTCTTCTTCAGGAAGTCCTCGCAATCGGACACCTTCTTGTCCAGACCTGTGGCCTTGCGATCTGTAGGCTTCGCATACCTCGGCTGGACCCACGACGACGGGCTGTCGAAAACCGCAGTGACGGTGTCCCCAGTCTTGATGGTCGATGGCGTGTAGTCGTACTCGGTGTCGGCTGCCCTGATGGTGCCCACCGGCGCCACGCCCTTGAAATCCGCGAACGATAGCGTCTTGCACCCGGCCGTGGCTTGTTCCGTCTTTGATGAAGTTGCCCCGATGGTCGCAGGCAGCGCCCACTCGGGTATCTGCGCGCGATGCGCTTGGAAAACCTCGTTCGCAGTTTTTCCGGTTAATGACGCGAACTTCGGTACGACCACTGAAATCATCTGTCGATACGCATCCCGAAACTCTTTCAGAAGCGGCGGATCACCATTCAACTCGGTTTTGATCTGCTGCTCGCCCAGATCGATTCTACTCCGAGCAGCTGTGAGAATACCCAGCAAAAGATCTTCCGTCGGATGAAACGTCGCCGGAGTCGCTTCCTCGTACTGCGCTTGAGTGTCCCGCCAGCCGCTGATGACCCCTTTCAACCATTTGCGCAGCCCAAAAGCCTTGATCCAGCTTTTGTCTGATTCTTCCAGGCTAGGCTTGGTTGTTGCCGGCGCCGGCTTTCGCTGAAGTTGAGCTGCTTGGGCTCCTCCGGTACGTTGTTGCACCACATGCGCTAGCTCGTGCGCGATTAGTTTTTGTCCTTCTCCGGTGATGGGTGAATAGAATCCCGCTCCAAAGACGACGTGGTGTCCCACGGTATATGCGTGGGCATTCACTGCCCGCGCCGCCTCCGCGGCCTTCACATCGGTATGGACACGCACGTGGCCGAAGTCATGGCCGAATCGCTCTTCCATGAACCCTCGCGTCGGCGCATCGAGTGGCTGACCGCTCTCAGCGAGCACCTCGTGCACAATTGGCGGCGCAGCCGCAGGACCTGAGGATTCGTTAGGCGATTTGCGATGGAGCAGGTCTTCCTCTTTCTTCCGCTCAGTTGGATTAAAAACGCCGGGCCGCGCCAGCGGGTTCAAGGGATCGCTCGTTTTGGTCCGCCAATAGGCATCCCAAAACGCCTTGTCTTCTGCCTTCTGCCCGGGCGTTTTCAATCCTTCCCTGAACTTTGCTTGTTCAGCTGCGATGCGGGCGGTTTTCACGCGATACTTGTCGCTGGCCGATTCCTTAACCGCCTCGTCGTAATTATTAGACTTCGGAGCCGGCGGCTGCGCATCTTCGCGCTGAACATGAGCAGACCCGATTGGCGAAAGTGAAGATGGTGTCACCGAGCTACGACCGCTCACCACGTAATCGGCCAATCGATCCGCTTCCTGCTCGAACCGATCGCCGGGCTGATTGATTGTGAGCTTTGGTTGCAGACCGACCGGTATTCTATGCAAATCGTGACCAGCACCGTGTGCTAAAGATTTCGACTGCCGTTTCTTGCGGCACTCCTCGCATTCATCAGTCGGACCGGGCGTTCCGCCGCAGGCGCACTTGCGTTGCAGCAGCCCGGTCGCGCCGTCGAGCGAGCGGCCAGGCGAACTCAGCACTTCATTAACAATCGGCGGCACCGTGCTGAATGGCGCGGGACTGCTCGCGAATCGCTGCAAACGCGCGGGCATTCGCGTCGTTGCACTGGTTTTTGCCGTCGGTGTTCTCTGTGTTGTCCTCATCATCACAATTTTTCAGTCGACTTGGCCACCTCCGGTACAAAGCTCGTGCGCGGCTGATACATCTGCGAAGCGGTGCCTTCCGCTTCCGGCCGCTCAACGTCAGGCACGTGCGGTTTACAGATCTTGCCCAAAGCCGCGCGCACCTTGCCGTAGAATTGCAGCTCTCGACTCAAGGCCTCGATTTCCATTCGCGCTGCTCTGCGCGGCCCCACTGTTTCCTTGTTCACCGCCTCTTTCTCATATTGGGCTGTTTCTTTGGGAAATTGCTTTCGCAGTTTTTCCATGCGTTCCGGATCGCCCTGCAAGGCTTTGAATTCGGCAAAGAACTTGGCACCCAAGTTTTTTGCCATCTCGTCGAACTGCTCGATGTGTTTGGTTTCGTGCCTGAGGATAGCGGCGCGCACTATCAAGCGGTAACAGTGTTCCTCGTGGCCAAGCACCTTGATTCGCTCTTTTTCCTCCTCTTCGGTTGCCCAAGTGATTGCGCCCGTCTCCGAACTCACCTCTGCGCCGGCCGGCACTTGAGCGGCTTTTTCCGCCGCCTCCTTCGACCCATAGACCTTGATCTTGGCGCAGGTGTAGAGTCCGTCCACCGTCCTTTCCTGAACCAAACAGCTTCGAAAAGCTCCGATTGCTTTTTTGGCCCGCTCTTCTTCGATATCAATGCTGCGCACGCAGTAGCACATGGCCGGAGTCACCCGGAACCCTTCGACAAGCTCGCCCTCGACGGGTCTCATGACAGGTGCCTTAGGCACATGCTCTCCGAGCGGGCGCGAGGGTACGCGGGCACCTCCGGCGAAACCCTCCGCAAATTGAAACTGACAGCGGTAAATGGGGCTGCTTGAGAGGCCGCGCTGTTGCAGAACGTGCGTCAATTCGTGAGCAATCAGTCGTCGACCGGCCTCGGTCGCAGACGCGTATTGCCCTGCCCCAAACACAATGTCGCGCCCGACGGTGTACGCCAGCGCGTTCATCGCCCGCGCCGATTCAACGGCACGCGCGTCGGCATGAATCCGCACGCCGCTAAAATCGAATCCGGGCGGCCTACTCGCCACGCGCGTCTGCATAACTTGCCCCGCACGTGCGTCGGCCGCGCGCTCGTAATCATCGTCTGCGACACTGACCTTCAGTTGATTCTGCACCTGCGCGTTCTCAATCGGACGCACTGGAGCGTCGCCAAAGCGGACTTCCATCCACGCGCGCGTGTTTGCGTCCAAAGCTTCTCCCGGCGAACGCAAAACTTCGTGAACGATCGATGGCACCGTCGCGGGCGCGTCGTGATGCGTTGGCGAGTGCTGCAATTTTCTCTTGCGGCACGCTTCACATTCGCCCGTCGGACCGGGCGTCCCCCCGCAGGCGCACTTGCGCTGGAGCAGCGAGGCGCGCGACGTTTGCAAGGAAGATTCCGGCCGGAGCTGCGGTGGCGATAAATTTGTGAGCGCTTTCATCAGGGCAGCGGGTGGCGTGCGTTGAATTGCTCGGCGAGATCTACAAATTTTCCGCGGCACGCCGGAAGAATTGCGCTCACCTGATCGGCCAGGACGATCCCGTCCTTGAGCAGTTTTGGAGAATTTGGAAACGCGCTCATACTAAAAATGCCAGGTGACCGAGCCACCGACGTACGATGCCGGACGTTTGCTCGGATCGGTTTCCTCCGGCGCTCCGGGCGCTGGCGAGAGCGGCCCTTGCACGCCAAATTTGAATGTCGCCGCCGGTTCCTCTTTGCAGCCCTTCTTCGCCTTGTCTACTGCGTCGTACATGTCGCCGATCGCGCTGGCCACATCCACGAGTTTGGAGAGTTTGTCCTCGTTCGTCGTCGCCGCCTGCGCCTCTTGAAGTGCCTTTTTTAAATCGTCGCCGGCTTTGGTAATGTCGGCCTTGAGAGATTCCGGACTTGGCGCGTGGCAGACGGTGCGCGTCGTTTCAATGACCAGGCCAGCCGAACCAGTCGTGCCTTTTTCCTTGCTCACGCTCGCTTGCGCTTCAAGCCGCACGCGCACATGCGGCAAACCGTCCAGAGTTACCGAAAATGAAAACGTACCGGACGTCTCCGCCTTCAACTCAAACGCCAGCGCCTTGCCGGTGCGCAGCGCCACGGGCAGTTTGGCAGTCGCCGATTTCGGCAGATCAATCGCAAATTCCGCGCTGCCGGCTTTGAATTTGAACGAAAGCAATTCGCTCAGAGACTTGGACGGCGTCGTCGTTTTTGGCGGCAGCACCGTTGGTGACGGCATCAGTGTGGGTATTGGCCTAGTGGACGGAAACAACCCGCTGCCTGAAGCGCCTTGCATCACATCAGCGCTCACCTGCCCTTTTGCGCTCGTCGAAAAGGCCGTCGGTGGCCAGACGCTCACCTGGTCTGCCGGAACTCCGGTAGCCGTTAACGCGTCGCGCACGGAACGGAGCCGCTTCATCAACTGCGCGGACTCATCCTTCTGTTTCGCAGTGCTCAGCTGCGCAGCTTCGCTGAAGTCTGCCGAGAGCTTGATTGTCGCGCCGAAACCCGCGGCTTTATACGCGCTGACGAGCTCAACGATTTTTGGATTCGTTGCCGAGAGCGCCTCAGCTGCATCGAACTCGACCGATTTCGTTGGCAGACTGATTCCGGCTGCGGAGGGCTGCGTCAATAGCGAAGTCATTCCAGTTTGCCGTTGAACAACCTCCCCACCATTTGTCGTTTCCGATTGCTGAACCACGTGTGCCAATTCATGCGCCAGCAGTCTCCGACCCTCGGAGTTGTACGGCGAAAATTGTTCCGCACCGAAAACCACGTCGCGTCCAACGGTGTAAGCCAGTGCGTTGATGCAACGCGCAGACGCGGCAGCCCGTTCGTCTGCGTGAACGCGCACCTGGCTGAAGTCATGATTGAACCGTGACTCCATGAACTCGCGCGTAGGTGCGTCGAGCGGCTGGCCCCTTTCGGACAACACTTGATGAACAATGGGCGGCGCAGTGCTCTCTGAAAGTGTTGATCGTGCCGCGGCACCACGGGCATTCACGACGTAATCGGCCATTCTATCAGCCTCCTGCTCAAAGTGATCGCCGGGCTGGTTTACCGCCAAAAGTCGCGGCGCAGCGGAGGAACTGGCGATTTTCTGCGGTTGTGCCGTGGCGTGCTGATTCACTTCTTCACCTCTTCTCAAAAGACACTTGCTCTCGTAATCAATTTTTCGGGCCTTGGGCTTACGGCTTCGCTGTTTGTGCGGCGGGCTTCTTCTTGTTCGCCTCGCGCAGAAGCACAGGATAAATCTTGTCGTAGGCATTGCTCTTATCGATGAGCGCCTGGGCCTGCGGCGAACCCGCTTTCTGTTTCCCGCCCGCGACCCAACCGCTGGCGGCATCGGCCCCGGTCCATTGCGTCCCGGTCTTCACCGTCGCCGCCGACACGTCCGCGCCTCGCTTCTTCATAAAGGCTGCCGAGACCAGGAATGTGTACTCAGGGTCGGCGGCCTTCCGGGGGTCGGCCTTGATGTCCTTGGCCGCCTTGCGCGTCAGCTCCACATACTCTTTCGCCTTCGCATCGCCGGCGTCCGCATCTTTCTTATATTGATCAGCGGCCTTTTCGAGCATGGCGATCACTTCGACGTACTCGGCCTTATGCGTGACCTGAACGGGGCCGCGCCCGATGAACTCGAAGCCTCCGGTCGGATTGACCGAACCTCCCAGCGCATATCGCTTCTTGAGGTCCGATGTATTGATCTGCACCTTTGTCGGATCATCCATCCACTTTTGCGCGCCCTTGTCGATTGACCCTTGCGTTTCGGTGAACTGGCGGAACTGATCGGATTCGATAAAGGCGTGCGCCAGATAAACCGCCTGCGCCTCAACCGTATCAATCTTCATGATCTTGAATGCCTTGTTGAGGTGCTCCAGGTAATTCTTGGCCTTCTTCTCCTTCGCCGGGTCGGCGGTGACGTCGGCCTTGAGTCCGGAATAAATCTCTTTGAGCACATCGAAGCTGATTTCAGGCGCGGCGGGCGTGCCGGTCGGAGCGTCTTTCTTTCGTTCCGAGAGCGGCCGCCCCTTGTTTTCCGTCAGCCCGCCCTCGGTCGTGGATTTGATCTCGCCAAGCCCAGCTTTGAACTCATCGAAGGGTTTCTGAAGAAAGCTTTTGTGTTTGCCGTAGGCTTTATTCCACTCCTCATCCGCGCGGTGGATCGTCGCTCCGGGAGCTGCTTTGACGGACGGCGCGAAGCTTCCGCCAGTCGCCACCGCCTCAGCACCACGGTCAGCTTCCTGCTCGGCGCGGGCTCCCGGTTGGCTTATTGCCGGCCCTGAACGGCGATGGTTTTGCACCAGTCCAGCACTAGCATCGCCTTGTTGCACGACGTGTGTGAGTTCGTGCGCCAGCAGTTCGCGTCCGGCTTGGGTAGTCGGTGCATATTTATTTTCGCCGAAGACAACGTTGTGGCCAACGGCATAGGCCTGCGCATTGATCGCCTTCGCCGAAGCGGCAGCGCGCGCATGCGTATGCACGCGCACGTTTCCAAAATCGTGGCCGAAGCGTGGTTCCATGAATGAGCGTGTAACGGCGTCGAGCGGCTGGCCAGGCGAACGCAGGGCTTCATCCACGATGGGAGGTACCCACGAGTCACTTTGCATTTCGGATTTCGGATTTCCGACTTTCCGTTGCAGCCGCTTCTTGTGGCACTCCTCACATTCGCCGGTCGGTCCCGGCGTGCCGCCGCAGGCACATTTGCGCTGCAATAGCTTGCTGCGCATGGGCGGGGCCGACGCCGTCGACTGTTTCGCTTGCGGTAAAACGCGCGTGTTCATTCGCGGAATCCCTTATAAACAGCTTGCGCGATTTGCCGACCGATCACAGGCGGCTTTGCGCTGTGCGCCACATTGAAGGTCGCGCCTTTGATGTCGTCCGTTGCGTTTTTCGATCGCAGCGAACTCGGAATGCCTTGCCGGCTCAGCAGCCGCGACAATTCGCGCTCCACAGCGTCGCCGATCACGTGGCGATCACCCGGCGCGAAATCATGCAGCACAAGTTCGCCGATATGCAGTTCAACTGAAGGTTGGGCTTTGGACGTTCGGCGTTGGGCGTTCGGCGTTGAGTTCGTCATGTTCATTGCCAGCCTCCGATCTCCGCGTCGGTGAGCGGTTTCTCGATTTTCGCGTACTCGGTGCGCGCGGCGCGCAAGACGTGGTTCATTCGCACCGGCTCGTTCGCGTCAGCGGCGAGGAACGCTGCGTTGAGAGCAATGTTCCGGATATTACCGCCCGCGACGTTGAGACGCGCCAGTTTGTCGATCGCCAATTCTTCAGTCGGCGTCTGGTCGGGAAAAATGCGTCGCCAGATTTCCTCCCGCGCAGCGAGATCGGGAAACGGGAAATGCACAATGAATCGGATCCGCCTGAGAAACGCGCTGTCGAGCGCCTCTTTCATGTTCGTGGTGAGAATTGCCAGTCCGCGATATTCCTCCATGCGCTGCAACAGATAACTGATCTCGATGTTCGCGTACCGATCGTGACTGTCCTTAACCTCGCTGCGTTTTCCGAACAGCGCGTCCGCTTCGTCGAACAACAAAATCGCGCCGCCTTCCTCTGCCGCGTCGAACACGCGCCGCAAATTCTTTTCAGTCTCGCCGATGTATTTGCTGACGACCTGGCTCAGATCGATACGATACAAATCGAGCCGCAATTCATTGGCGAGCACTTCGGTCGCCATCGTCTTGCCCGTGCCGCTTGCGCCGGCGAACAGCGCGCTAATCCCCAGACCCCGCGCGCTTTTGCTCGCGAAGCCCCATGTCTCGTACACCTGATAACGCCGCCGCACGTGCGCAGCGATCTCTCGCAAGGTGACGCGCCGCGCATCGGGTAGCACCAATTCATCCCAAGTTGCGAGCGGCTGAATGCGCTGGGCTAAATCGTCCAATCGCGGACGCGTCTGCATCCGGCAGGAATCCCAAAGCGTCGCCCACTCAGGGGAACGTTCGTCCGATTGGCCGTTCATCGCGGCGGCCCGAATGCTCGATGCGCTGAGGTCAAACTGCGAGACCAGCGCATCCAGTTTTCCATTCAAGGAAGCGGCGTGAGCGCCGAGCACATGTTGCCACAGCGCGTGCTGTTCGTCCGCTGTTGGCTTGGAAACATCCACAGTCAACATCAAGCGACTCGTATTTTTCCAACGCACGCGTGTGCTCAAAAGTAAAGGTGCAGTGAGATGATCAATCAGCCGGTTCACGGCGCTTGTGTGAGCGGCATCGGCGCCGTCCATATCATGCACGTCAATTAATAGCGCGCTTGTGCTTAATGCGGCCTCACGCTGCCACAAGCGAATCAGCGCGTCCATCTCGCGCGGGTCCTGCGACAGCGATGACGCCAAAATCTGATGAAGATTCAAACCGAGCGACGTGCATGCAGCCGCAGCAATCGCGTGTTTGGTGACGGATTCATCGCCGCACAGTTGCACCACAGGAAGTTCGGAAATTTTTTTCCGGTTCGACCAGGATTGCTTCACGCGCTCGACAAGGACGCGCTGTGAAGGCACCAATTCGCCTGCCATGCCTACCGGCTCGACCAAGCCGGCGAGCCGATCGTCGAGATGCGAAACACCCGTGAGATAATGCAGTATGCGTTCGTCAATTCGGAGAGGACTCGTCGTCAATGCATTGCTGTTGCTAACTTCCACGAGACGCCACCGGCGTAGCGGTGCATTCGGCGCAAGCGCGCTCCAGTGCGGATCGGGTAATGCCCCGAGCGCGAGACTGAACGTTGGGTATGCCCGCGTCGTGTCGCCGTGCGCGGTTGCACACAACGACACGAACTTGGAATCCAACTCGATGCCAGCGCACAACAGCAGCACGTCGCGCTCGAAAGGCGATAGGCCAAAGGCGGCACAAAGCGTGTCGAGCGCTGGTGGCGGCGTGGTAGGGTGTCCCGCAGTCGCGGGATGCGCGCCGTCTTCTGCGGCCAGGGGACTGTCAGCCCTACCTTCCGTTGCTGGTCGGACGGTGGCGCGTCCTTCCAACAGAGCGCGCACTCGTCCAATGGCATGCATCAAATATTGTTGATTCGCTTCGAGCCAATGCGTGTCGTCATTCATGGAATCGTCACCTGCTGAGTCGCATCGAAAATCGGCGGCGTCTTAGTACGATCAATCAAGATACTGTCGGTTCCTTCCACTCGCAGCCGCACCCACTGCGGGCCGCTCGGCAAATCGCTTGACTTGAAAGTAAGTGTGTCGGTTTTGGCGCTCGCAATTGGCTCGGCGACAATCGCGCGGTCGCCGACGATCAACGACACCTCCTGCTCCTGCCAAACTTTTGGACTGCATTTAACGGTGAGTGTCACCACTCCCGCGGCCTTGCTCGCATTGATACTGACGATGCGCGGCGCCAGCGCGAGCGGCAATTCATTCGTCGTCACCTGCGTTGTACCCGAACCGATAACTCCTGCGACGCGGTAGATTCCAATTTCCCAATCATCGGGATTGAGCGGAGAGATGTTGACAGTCCACTGCGTCGGCGTTGCAGTCGCAACGGACAAGGTCAATGCATTTGGACTGCGCGCGTGAATGAATTCAACGTTGAGTGGCGAGCCGGCAAGATTGAATCCATTGATGGTCAGCGTTTCGCCCATGCGAATGGCGGTTTGCTGCTGCGGCGGTTCCAGCGATTCGATAGTCGGTAATGGCGGCACCAAGTTGGGTTGAACGGCGACACCGAAATCACCTAAGCCACGCTGGAGCACAGGCAGCGCCGCGCGCGTTGGATACTGACTCTCAATTAATACGACCGACACATGATACGCGGCCGTGGGGCGATAGTGCGCTTGCGTTGCTGTCCAGAGTTTCGACATCTCTTCGGTATTCAACGCATAAGGAGAAATCTTTATTTGTTCGATTTGGTCGGCGAGCCTGGACCCCGGCAGTGCCTTGAGCAACGGGTCAGCGCTCCCACTCCACGCGTTGAATTGATTGCGAATCATCTCGCGGGTCATCACGCCTAATTCGTGCAGGTATTGCATCGCGTAGCCCAGCAAGACTTCCGCGTGCATGTCCGCGCCGGCGTACGCCGTGAGCAAATAATACAGATCGAGTCCGAGCGGTGGATTGGCGATGCGATCGCCGCGCCCGTCGCGTGACGGATGGTTTACATTCCGCCAACCCTGGTTCGGCTGCACTTGATACAGAAAAAGGTTGAGACGATTGATGCCCTTCGTCTCGCTCTTGATGAGGTCGGGCGGCAGCGCGCTTACGTCCACTGCTGAGCCAACAACAGTGGAAAGATTTAGATCCGGGCGAGTCATCACGCCGGTGAGCAGATCGCGCAGCAATCCGGTGACCGCAGCGATGGCCAGCGCGTCGCTCATTGCTTGCTTCCTTTCAAATATTCTTCGAGCGAAAGCTTCGGCGGCTGTGGTGTTGCCTCCTTCTGAGTGGGCGCAGGGGGATGAATCGCACGGACTTCGACGCGGCCGATGGTGACACGAATTGTCGGCGATGCCGTTGAAGGTTCTCGTTCAGCCGGCAACAAATTCTTTCGACGCCGGGACTGGAGTGCACTCGCCGGGGAAGATGCCTCGAAGGCGCGATCTTGTTTTCGATCGTCGAACGAATGTTCCGCGACGCTGATCCTCTTTGTTTCAACCTGGAGTTTCCTCACTCCACTCGGCTGCGCGCTACCCTCCCGCGACTTACTAATGGGCGCGGGTTGGTGTGCGGGCGCGTCCCGCCTTAGCATGCGTTCTGCCGTACGCGTGGCAGCTACATTCGCGATTGGTCTCGTTGTGACAGTCTCTTCCCTCGCGGACGATTTGGAGACAGGCACAGACGCGTTTGTGGGAGCGACCTGTCCGGGCGTAGCAATTACCCCTTGAAACGACGGCAACTCATCGAAAAATTCTTCCGCTGATGCTTCGAACAACGACGGCACCCGCGGTTGAATCGCCGGCGCATCGGTGAAACTGCGCGCGATCAGATTGGAAAGAAAATCACTCATCCGTTTACGATCTCCAGATAGATGCGCCGGCGCGCCGGACTCAGCGCCAGGATTTCGGTTTCCGTCCAGCCGTAAGCGGACGCAAGCGTGTGAACCTCGCGTAACAACCGCCGGGCGGCGGCGCTGATCTCCCGCCAGAGAAACGCGACAATATCAAACGGTGCCTCCCACCTGTGCTGGCAGCGCGGACAATCCAGCACGAGATGAATCTCCGCCATCGGATCTGCGCTCGCCATTTTTTCGCTAACAGTGGCGGCAAAATCTTCGGTCAGGTCATCGACGCGGCTCAACAAGCAGCGTTCCAGCAGTTCCTCCTCGGTTTTGACGGCGAATAAATCGGCACTGGTCGGTAAACGAAAGCGCATCTCGAAACCATTTGCCTGGACAACAAGCTCGTCAGGCGGCTCAGCTTCTGTCGTTGAACGAATCTGCGAGCAGTTAAGGCTCAGTTCGATCTTTTCTCCGCACTCTGGACAATCAGTCACGCCTGTTACTTCGAATCCAAACGTCATTTCCCGCAGCGCCAGCAAACGCGCGTCGCGCTGGCCGATGGTCAGACGGGCAAGCGAATCCGATGAAGCTTCCGGACAAGCGAACGCCAGCATTGTCAGCGCGCGTTGCAATGGAACTTGGCTGGCCCCGGATTCCCAGACGCTCAACAGGTCCTTGGCCGAGAGCGCGCGCATGGCAGCTCAACTCAATTTGCCGGGTTCGTGAAAGTGGGTTCGCTCGGCTCGGGCACGGATTGGTCGCGTTCCCAGCCTTCGTTTTCCAGTTTGATGTGCTGAATGGCGACAGCATTGGCGTTCCCGTCCAGATCGGGCAATGCCTGATATTCGCTGACCCAGGCACGATAAATTTTGTAAGCAAGCGCGACCTGGCCCGCTTCGTTGTACATCTCTAGGATAAGGTCCTTGCGGAAATCCTTCAACGACACCTCCGCGCCCAAGCCGCTGCCAAAGTTCCACACTTTGTTGGCCCACTTCTCGAATTCGGTGTCGTGTGTGACGCCGCGTTCGAGGGTGATTGCTTCGTATTCCGTGCGGCCAGGAGACTTGCGGCTGCTACTGGGGTCGCCGCCTTCGCGATGCTTGACGACTTCAGTCGTTCGCTTGAGGCCGCCGACTTTGCTGACGCCGGCGACATAGCGGCCGTCCCACTTGACACGGAACTTGAAATTCTTGTACGGATCGAACCTGCTGGGATTAACGGTGAATTGAGCCATGGGTTATCGAGAGTTGAGGGTTGAGAATTGAAAGCTACGTGGCGAGTTGTCCGGCGATTTGCTGGATCTTAATGATGACAAACTCAGCTGGCTTGAGCGGTGCGAACCCGACGAGAATGTTCACGATGCCGTGATCGATGTCGCTTTGGGTAGTGGTCTCGCCGTCGCACTTGACGAAGTAAGCTTTTTGCGGCGTGTTGCCTTGGAAAGCGCCCTGGCGAAAGAGATCGTGCATGAACGCGCCAATGTTCAAACGAATCTGCGACCAGAGTGGCTCATCGTTAGGTTCAAAAACAATCCACTTGGTGCCACGGTAGAGCGATTCCTCTAGAAAAAGTGCCATCCGCCGCACCGGGACGTATTTCCACTCGCTGCCTTCATCATCAGCACCGACCAAAGTGCGCGCGCCCCAGGCGATCGCTCCGTAGATTGGGAAGGTGCGAAGGCAACTAAGGCCAAGTGGATTGAGTGCGCCGTTTTCAAGGTCAGTAAGTTTGTAGACCATCCCCTGAACACCGCTGAGAGTCGCTTCAACGCCCGCCGGCGCTTTCCATACACCGCGGTTCGCGTCGATGCGTGAATACAACCCCGCCACAACGCCACAAGGCGCAAACGTGCGGAGTTGGAAATCGTTTGTCGCGTCGGGCAACTTCAAACGCGGGAAATAGGCCGCGCCATTCGTATCATGTACCGTTAGGCTGGCGGTCTTCCAATCCACGGCCGTCGGGACGTCGCGCACATCCGGCGGCGGATCGATCAGGAGAAAAGCTCGCCGCTCGTTTTTGCAATAGGTCATGGCCGCGCTGAAGACCGCGTTTTGGTCGACGAGCGAAAGGTCCGCCTGATTTGGATTACCCGGTTTCGCGCGCGTCACATCGGGTATGCAAAGAATATTAAAGAGATCGATCTTTTCGAGGGCGTAGATTCCAGTGAAACTTCCCGGGTTGCCGATCAATGCTGCGGCTTGCGGCAGTCCTGTGCCGTCGGACCCGCGAGTCGCGCCGGCCTGAGCGAGAGCGTCGGCGCCGCGCTGGCTGTCAGGCCAATAGTGCGAGACGTTCGCGCCGCCGTTGCCGGATGTGAGGTTGAGAAAAGTGTCTGCGTCGTTGGTTGTGCCGGCCGCGAAATTGACCTGCGCGTCGTAGGCGTTAGGAACAAACGCCGCCACATGCACCCCCGCACCGTTCGTCGTGGGGGTGCATTGTACGCGCGCACCCGGGATGTTGCCAGCAAGTTCTGCGGTTGCCTGTCGCTCCAACATCCGGCAGACCGAAGCGATCGATTTCGGGAGTGCCTCGTCCTTCGCAATGAAGGGGAACTCGACCGAGATCATCGGGTCGTCGAGTACGAGCTGGATCGTGTAGGTCTGGTCGTTCTTGATGTTGGCAAGTGTAATGTCGGCGCCGGCCAAACCGGTCGCAGCCGGTCGACCGTTCGCGGGCGTAGCCGCGACCGAAACCAACTTTGAGCCGCTGTCCTCATCGTTTACGACTGACTCGACAAAATTGTTCTTGGTATTGTCGATCGTGACGTCATCGAAGGTCTCGACTGTCCCGGTGGCCAGATCCGTGATGGTCAGGTTGAAACTGTCGCCATCAGATACGCCATCGTAATCGACGTCGATGATGACGTTGTCCGACCAAGTGCCGGTGCTGAGCAGGCTTACCTCTAATGAAGGCGACGCGCCGCCCCCAACGCCATTCAACAGCGTAACCTTCGCGACCGTGGCGCCGTCCCGCGGCACTCGCACCACATACGCGGTGGTGCCGCCATTCTGATAAAACTGCTGTACGGCAAAGCTCACCTCGCTGTCCGGGGCGAGACCACCGAAGGCGCGCTCGAAATCAGCGAAGCTGAAAATCTGCGTCGCGCGATTATCCAGTCCACGTTGCGTGTAACCGACAAACGCCGCGATGGATGTGGCGACGCCGCTGATCGTATGGACGCCACTGGAAATTTCTTCAATGTAAACGCCAGGATAAGTAGTTTGAACAGGCATAATCAGGAGAGTGAAGGTTGAGTTTGGCAGGAATTCAATGGCAGACGACATCTGTGTGAAAGCAGTTCGGGAGAAATCGGCAGTGAGCTCGCGTCCCCTGCTGGGGAGGGTCGCTGGACCACAACCCAAATGATGTTTTTTGTGTTAGTCATGCAGTCTAATGTTTCTCATAGCGCTTCGGTCCGCGACGCAATCCCCCGCGGGGGAAATTTACTTTTATCCGAACTGTCCAAACCGGTCAAGCCCTAAGAAAAAAATAAGCAATACCTACGGTTGATCAGTTAGTTCCTAGGGCATTTGCCTGGGCAAACTCGGATTGGTGCGCCTTTGCGATCTCTGGTTTGCTAATTTTTAGGCGCGACCCCAGCCTTCCGATCTGCCTTACGTGTCACATACATCACGAACGCCAGCACGATAACGAGCAGAATTGCGCCATTGGCAGCGCGATGATCACTCGAATTTTTCGCCGGGACGAAGAACTCCTACGCCAGCGCGTCGAGCCGATTCAACAAATCTTTTTTGCTCGTGACACCGGTGACTTGATCGCGCAGTTGGCCGTTCTTGAAAAAGAGAAGAGCCGGGATCGCGCGAATGTTGTACTTGAACGAGAGACTCTGATTTTCGTCCACGTTCACTTTTGCTACCTTGACCGCGCCGGCTTTTTCGCGCGCAATCTCATCCAGCAGCGGCACGATCATTTTACATGGACCGCACCACTCCGCCCAAAAATCGACGATCACAGGCTTGTCGTCTTGCGTCAGTTCGCGGTCAAAATTGGATTCATCGAGCTTAATAACGGTAGAATTTTCCATGGCTTTATGAAAGGTAAGTCCAAATCTGAATAATCAAAATCAGGAGAGAAACGCCGAACAGTATCCATAACAGCAGCATTGAGTTTTTCTTCCCAAGCGCCAGAGCGATTGAAGGATTATGCGCAGTGACGTCTGGCATGGCGATAAGAGGCTGGGTTTTTCTCATCTCAGCCGCCGCCGAATCCGGCATACCCGAAACCCGTGCTGTTTCCTCGCTTAGACCTGAGGAGTGTGACGCGTGCGCGACCGGTGCAGGTATCGGCGTCGGAATTGGAGTGGGAAGAGGCGTCTTGCCCACGGGCTCACGAACCGGCAACTGGACTGGCGCCGTTTCGCGCGGTTTTATGTTCGGATCCGGTGATCTTCCTGGAGGAGGAAGCGGTAACTCAATGCCAACGTTTTCTTTTTTGGATTCGTTCGGGCCGGCCATGAAATAAATTCAACTTAAAAGTCTGCTCAAAAAACGCTCGCTTGTCATCTCTTAAACGTACCTTAAGCAAGCAGATCGTAGCCCCGGCTTCCAGTAATCCTGCGCCAAACAAACTCGCCGACGGGCGCGGCCTTGGATAGAATAACGCGCGCATCGACATCCGGGGCATCGCCTTCGCTTCGGGCGATATGCTGCTGATCAACCAGCAATTTCAGTTCGCTTCCAATCTTTTCGCGAGCGATGTCGTGCGCAACCTGCTGCTGCACTGACATTGCCTCACGATAACGTGCGATCTTGATTTTTGCAGGAATTTGTTCCGGCATTTTCGCTGCGCGCGAGCCGTCTTCCTGAGAATATTTAAAGATGCCAAGCCGTTCAAACCGGACGCGACGAATGAAATCGAGAAGGCTGGTAAATTCGGCGTCCGTTTCGCCGGGAAACCCCACGATGAAAGTCGTGCGCAACGTGACGCCGGCAATCCCAGCGCGCAGTTTCTCGATTAACCTTTCGATATATCTGCGCGACGTTTCGCGTCGCATCCGGCTCAACATTGAATCGTCGATATGTTGCAGAGGAATATCGATGTAGCGCGCGACCTTATCGCACTGCGCGATAGTCTCAATCAGTTCATCACTCCAATGCGCCGGGTGCGTATAGAGCAGGCGCACCCAGAATTCGCCTTCGATCTTTTGAATTTCACGGAGCAGCGCAGCGAGAGTTGGTCCGCGAGTCGAATCGATCGGCTGACGCGGCCCCGCTTTCTCTGGCCACAAATCCATGCCGTAATAGGTGGTGTCCTGGCTGATCAAGTTAATCTCGCGCACGCCCTCCGCGACGAGTCCGCGAATTTCCGCCAGCACCGATTCGGGTTGGCGGCTGCGGTGTTTTCCCCGCATCTGCGGAATCACGCAAAAACTGCATGGGTGATTGCAGCCTTCAGCAATCTTTACGTAAGCGAAATGCTCTGGCGTGAGCCTGAAGCGGGGCGTGTCGTAGTCTGGAATGTACGTGGGGCGCCGGTCCGCGAATGAAAGATCGACATCGCCGTTTTCGGAATCAACGTCCAACGTCCAACGGTCTGCATTGTGCGTTGGGCGTTCAGCATTCGGCGCTGGACGTTTTCTGAGAATTGTTTCCACAATTTCTCCAAGCTCACTGACCTGATCGAGTCCGATAAACGCATCCACCTCCGGCAGCTCGTGACGTAGTTCTTTTGCGAATCGTTGCGACATGCAGCCGCTTACGATCAGTTTTTGATCTTGCCCTCTGTTTAAGCCGCGCTGTTGATGCGCCTCCAGAATCGCTTCGATGGATTCTTCCTTGGCTGAATCAATAAACGCGCACGTGTTAACGACCAGCACATCGGCGTCCTCTGGGCGCGATGTGATTTCCATTCCTCGCTGTAAAACGCTTCCCAGCATGATCTCTGCATCGACAAGATTTTTAGCGCAACCGAGACTGATCATGCCGACCTTTGGTTTCCAGGCGACATGATTCCCTTTTGTTTTCATCTCAGTATTCGATGTTCGACGTTGGGCGTTTTCTCAGGACCCTTCTGACTACCCTCAGTTCACCGTCACGTCTTGATCGTCCTCTTCCAGCGCCTTGCCGTTTTTCGTGATTGTAACGGCCTCACGATCGAGAACCCGAATCGAGACGTGTTTGCCGCGAAATTCAACCGCGCCATCAGTCGGCGACACCCAACGTTCGAACGCGGGCTTGCCGTTCTCGTCGCCTACGGTCACTTTCACGTAGGTTCTTTTAAGTGGGAGAATCGCGACCCGATTCTGGTCGCCTGATTCTGCGGGCGATGGATTTGCCACCTCTTGTGCTTTGGCCAAATCATCTCGAGTCACAGGCTTGGCGCGACGCACCTCCGGCTCACTGGGTATCACGGCAGCCGCCGCGACCGGATTCGGTGCGGTCGTCGACTCCCCGAAAGCCTTCGGGGTTGTCGCGACCGATGAAGCGGCGGCAACATTACCTGGCGCCGCTTGAGTCGGTGCAGGCGAAACAGGCGCTGCGCTGGGTGACACCTGCGCGGTGGACTGGCCCCGCGCCGGAGCGAGTCGCTGCACATTGAGAACCAATTTCATTAACAAAAAACCAATTACCAACACCGCAATCCCCACAATTAGTGGCATCGGCGAAACACGATCGCCGCGAACAACGGAAGCAGGACGGCGCGGCACAACTGGCGCGCTGACTGGCTTCTCAGGGCGATTCTCTTGGAGGTATGAGTAGCCATCGACCGTCACGCGCTCGGAATCCTCGAACGCATCAAGATATGGCGTGACATCGACGTCCAAAAATTTTCCATAGATAAGCAGGAACCCTTTTGCGTACGCCAGACTCGGAAACTGAGAAAAATCGTCCGCCTCGATTTCCGCGAGCCGGGCAGGACGAATCTTCGTCATCCGCGCTGCTTCATCGAGCGTGAGATTTCTCGCGCGCCGCGCTTCCTGAAATTTTTTACCGAGTCCTTCTATCGTCATTAGCGCGAAAAATGCCGGCTAAACGGCAGCATCGAGATCGACCAGAATCTCGCGTGGTTTGGCGCCTTCGCCGGGACCCAAAATACCGCGCTGCTCCAGAATATCAACGATGCGCGCGGCGCGGGTGTAACCCAGCCGAAGCCGACGTTGAAGCAATGAAGTGGAAGCGCGTTTTTCTTGTCGAATGATTTCAAGGCATTTCTCGACCAACTCTTCATCTTCGCTGGTCACCTCTTCTTCCGGCGCGGCTGTGGATTGAAGCTTCTCATGCATCGCAGTGTCAAAAGCAGGCGGGCTTTGTCCTGAAACGAATTCTACCAGACGATGAATTTCTTCATCCGTGACAAGCACGCCTTGCGCACGAATGAGACGCGAAGTGCTCGGCGGGAGATAAAGCATGTCGCCCTGTCCGAGCAGGCGATCGGCTCCGTTTTCATCGAGAATGACGCGACTATCGATCTTGGAGGCGACCTGAAATGCGATTCGACAAGGTATATTCGCTTTAATTACGCCGGTGATCACGTCCGCGCGCGGCGTTTGCGTGGCCACAATCAGGTGAATGCCTGCCGCGCGCGCCATTTGTGTGATACGCGCAATCGCCGTCTCGACGTCCGCCGGCGCGGTTTGCATCAGATCAGCCAGCTCGTCGATGATCACAACGATGTAAGGAATTTTGTCGGGAATCTCTTCTGTAGCCGGCGGCGTTGAGCCCGGCCGCTCGTCAGGAGTTTCATCTTCTCCACCGCGGTCAGCGCCCGCGGCTACGGCCTTTTTCTTTGGCCGCCCATTAAAGCCGACGATGTTGCGCACGCCTACGCGGGCAAACATTTTGTAGCGGCGTTCCATCTCGTCGATCAACCACCGTAAGGCGAGCAACACTTTCTTCGGGTCCGTAACGATCGGGAACGCGAGATGCGGCAGCGAATTGTATGCCTGCATTTCGACTATCTTTGGATCGATGATCACAAAACGCAGTTCTTCCGGCGTGAAGCGAAAGAGCATGCTGGCGATCAGCGCATTGATACAAACGCTTTTCCCGCTGCCAGTGGTGCCGGCCACCAGGAGATGTGGCATTTGCGCCAAATCGGTGATGATCGCCTTACCGTAAACATCTTTGCCGAGCGTCAGCGGAATTTTCGCGCGCGCTTTTGTTTCTTCCCAATCGGACGATTGCAACATTTCGCGCAGTTTCACTGTAACTTTTCGAGTATTCGCCAGCTCGATGCCGACCGTGTCTTTGCCGGGGATCGGCGCGAGAATGTTGATCCGCTCAGCGCGTGTCGCTCGGGCAAGGTCTCGCTCCAAGCTCACAATCTTGTCCACACGCACGCCCTTTGCCGGGTACACTTCGTAGCGCGTGATCGTAGGGCCTTTGGTAATGTCGCCGGGCGCCACGGCAATGCCGAATTGCCCTAGCGTATCAATCAGGATTTGCCGGACCTCCTCTAACTCAGACGGATCGGCGGCCGCGCGGCCTTCTAAACTGTGCTCATCGAGTAGGTCCAATCCTGGCAAGACATAATCTTCCCAGCTGGAAGCAGCGGTGGCCACGCTGGAACCCGCTTTTGGTTTTTCCTCGCTGGCGCGCAATTCTGCGAGAGATGGCTTCCGGCCAAACGGCCGGACGTGCTCGCTCGGTAGCGCGGTTGTATCGACCACCTTTGGCTCTGGGCGATCTGCCAGTTCCTCCGGCGAAATGGTCGCGCCGACCGGCTCGGACACAGGCATGCCTTTCTTTCTCAACGCCTTTTCGTACATGCGCCGCTCCTTCGCCAGCTGCTTCTCCCTGATCTCCAGTTTTCCTTTGAGATCGGCTTTGCGCAGCCTTCGGCGCAATTGCCATTCCTGAAGCGCTGCCCCCACCCGTCGCGTGGTGGCAACCGTTTCGCGAATCAGGTGAATCGGGCGCAGCCCCGTAACCAAAATCAGCGTGGTCGCATAAATTCCCATCACGAGAACAAGCGAGCCGACAGGGCCAAGCGCGGCGCGGAGCATGCCGCGATGTTCATCGGCCAGGCGATAGCCGATCAAGCCACCGGGTCCTTGAATGTCCACCGGCACTTTCAACCCGAGCAAGTGGCTGATGTCCCATAACTGGTCCAGGCACGCACCAGACAAGATGAACAAAACGATCCATGGAATTCGGGGCGTTACACGCAACCGAGGATGAAACAATTTCGCCACGCCGAAACCGAGTAGAACCGCTGCCAGCAACAGCGAAGCGAAAACACCAATGGTTTGATAGCAAATGCCCGCCACAATTGCGCCTACGGGCCCGATGAAATTTTGCGCAGGATGATTCGCTGGCGAAACGCGGCTAAACCAGATCCACGACGGTATATCTTTTGGCGTATAGGAAATCAGCGCAAAAAACAGCAACGTGCCGATAAAAAGTAGAACGAGAGCGAAGACTTCGTTCCAAGCGCTGTTTCTGTCCGTGCGGGCCACCGCGTGTGATAGTAATCCTACAGCCGCGTCTTTCAATCATCTCTTATACATCTCTGCCGATCCCACTCGCGTGTCATCCCGAGCGCAGTGAGGGACCTCACAATTCGAGCTTGGAACACGCAAGCTAAATAGCGTGCTCAACCAGCCTGTGCGAGATCCTTCACTCCGTTCAGGATAACCGCGCGTTGACGGGGTGCCGCGCACTGCGGTGAACCGAGAGAGCCCTTATGACCGGAGGTGACGGCATACCCACGCTTTCATCCTTGCGCGCGACACCAGAGACTGATAACTGTGGCAGCGCATTATGGCTCTCTTCCTTCGCCAGTGCGTCGTCGCTGTTGCGCTCGGCATGCTTCTCTTTTGCATATCCTGCGAAAAACATCCGCTCGGCCAGATGCCAGACGTTCAACGCGAACAGCCCGATCCAGCAAAAGTCTGGTCGCACGCCACGAAAAAGAATTCTGACGAACCTTCGGCCTCAGCCAGTCCGGTCGAAGTTGTTCCGCATGAAGCTCGTTAGGCAAAAGCAACGCGTATGGCCAAACACAAGTATTTAACATCGCCCCCAAATCTTACCGGCATGCCGCCGGGCGTTCCTTACATCATCGGCAACGAAGCCGCCGAGCGTTTCTCCTACTACGGAATGAAGTCGGTGCTGACCGTCTTCATGGCGCACTACATCTTGAATCAATCGGGAGCGCTGGCGCCGATGAGCCCGAACGAAGCGTACATGTATACGCATTATTTCGTGTTCGGTGTCTATTTCCTTCCGATTCTTGGCGCCATCATTGCCGATGGCTGGATCGGCAAATATTGGACCATCCTATCGCTCTCAATCGTTTACTGCCTGGGCAATCTCACTCTCGCGTGCATGGCGACTGCCTGGGGAATTGCCATCGGACAACGCACGATGCTTATACTTGGACTGACACTGATCTGTTTGGGCGCAGGCGGCATCAAACCATGCGTGTCGGCCAACGTCGGCGATCAGTTTGGCGAATCGAACAAGCATCTGCTTTCAAAGATGTTTGGCTGGTTCTATTTTTCGATTAACGCCGGCTCGTTCATCTCCTCCATTCTCTGCCCATGGCTCCTCGCGAATCCCAAGTGGGGGCCAGGCTGGGCGTTCGGAATTCCCGGAATAGCGATGTTGATCGCGACTTTATTTTTCTGGGGCGGGCGCAAGAAAATGGTCCACGTGCCGCCGGCCGGCCTCGGTTATTTGAAAGAAACTTTCAGTAAAGAAGGTCTCATCACCCTCGGGCGCATTGCGATGGTTTACGTTTTCATTTTGGTTTTCTGGGCCTTGTGGGGAATGAGCAACGGGGCAGAATGGACGTTGCAAGCCGAGAAGATGGATCTGCACTGGATGGGGATGGATTTGATCGCGGCACAGGTCCAAACCGCGAATCCAATTTTGATCCTGATTTTTATTCCATTGGTCAACTACGTGATCTATCCCGCGATTGACAAAATTTTCCCGCTCACGCCGCTGCGCAAAATCGGCATCGGTCTCTTTATTACCGGCCTGTCGTTTGTCGTGATCGTTTGGATTCAGGGCCAAATCGATGCCGGATTGAAGCCGAGCATCAACTGGCAACTTCTCGCCTACGTTATTCTTACGCTGGGCGAAGCGATGGTTTCGATCACCGGGTTGGAATTTTCCTATACTCAGTCGCCCAACTCGATGAAGAGCTCGGTCATGGCGTTGTGGCTTCTCACGGTCGCCTCAGGTGAGCTCTTCGTCGGTCTGGTCAACAAATGGATCTTGGGCGCAGGGCACAAGCTCAGCGCTTATCAGTACTTTGTCTTTTTCACCTGGTTGATGTTCGGAGCCGCTGTCGTCTTCGTGGTTGTCGCCTGTTTCTACAAGGGCCGCACTTATCTGCAATCGCAGCAGCTCACTCCCGACGAAATCGCTACGGAGCCGATTCTCCACGGCGGCACGCCGAGCTGAAATCGGATGAAAGTCGTTATCACAGCGAGCGTCTTATTGTCGTTGTCGATGTTGAACGCAGCGGCCAACACGCAGGACGACGCGTTTCAAAAGATCGCCCACGATTACATCGAGCAATATTTGCAGGGCAATCCTGAGGAAGCGACCGAGCTCGGTGACCATCGGTTTGACAGCCAGCTGACCGATTATTCGCCTGAAGCGCGCGCAAAAGATTTGGCAACGCAAAAGGAATTTCGCGACAAGCTGAATTCCATCGACGGGTCGCAGCTTACCGGTGCGAACAACATCGATTTCCGAATTCTCAAGGAAAACATCGATTACCAAATCTTCCAGGCCGAAGAGCTGAGGGCCTTGGAATGGAATCCGCTCGTTTACATGCAAAGCCTCGCGAACAGCCTTTATCTTTTGGTCGCACGAGATTTTGCGTCACCGGAAAAACGGATTCCAAATCTGCGCCAGCGCATGGAGAAAATCCCGCGCGTGATCGCTCAGGCGAAAGCCAACCTGCAACACCCACCGCGCGTTCACACTGAAACAGCGATCGAGCAGACGCAGGGTGCAATCAGTCTCGTGCGTGAAGGATTGGCGCCTCTGCTCGACCAGTCGCCGCGAATGAAAAAAGACCTCACGCCGTTACAGGAAAAAACCGCAGCCGCGATGGAGGATTACAAGAAATGGCTCCAGAACGATCTGTTGCCGCGCTCAGACGGCGACTTCCGCCTTGGCCCGGAGAAGTACCGAAAGAAGCTGCGTTTCGCCCTCGCGTCAGACCTGCCAATGGAAGAAATCATGAAACGGGCGAGGGCCGATTTGGAACAGACGCAGACCACCATCTACGAAACAGCGCTGCCGCTCTACAGAAAATATTTTCCGAACGCCGACGATAAAACGCTGGCGGATAAACATAAGGTCACTGCCGCGGTGCTCGGGAAGCTGGCCGAGCAACATCCCGACGACGCTACCGTCGTCGATTACGCGAAAAAGATTGTCACGGAAGCGACTAATTTCGTAAAGCAACGCGATTTGGTCACCGTCCCGAATGTGCAGCTGGATGTGATCGCGATGCCCGAATTCAAGCGCGGTGTCGCTATCGCCTACTGCGACGCGCCGGGTCCGCTCGATAAAACCGGCAGAACATTTTTCGCGGTCGCGCCGACGCCCAAGGACTGGTCAACGGAACGCAGGGAATCATTCTTCTGCGAGTACAACAATTACATGATTCGCGATTTGACCGTGCATGAGGCTATGCCGGGACATTTCCTGCAACTGGCTCGGGCCAATGAATTCCGCGCGCCCACTTTGGTGCGCGCGATTTTTCAGAGCGGCGCATTCGTCGAGGGTTGGGCGGTTTATTGTGAACAGGTGATGGCGGAACAGGGTTATGGCGGGCCCGAGGTGAAAATGCAGCAGCTGAAGATGCGGCTGCGCGCCATCTGCAATGCCGTTCTCGACCAAAGCATTCACGCAGGGAACATGGACGAAAAGGAAGCGATGGATCTGATGATGAAGGAGGGATACCAGCAGGAAGGCGAAGCGGTAGCGAAATGGAAACGCGCTCGCCTGACTTCTGCCCAGCTCTCCACATATTTCGTAGGCGCCACCGAGCATCTCGATCTTCGCGCCGCGGAACAGAGGAAATTGGGGAAGGATTTCAACCTTAAGAAATACAACGATCAAGTCGTCTCCTACGGCAGCCCGCCGGTAAAATACGTTCGCGAGTTGATGGGATTGTAGGCGTTTCAGTTAAACGGCGGATCAAATTCCGCTGAGGCAACGCCAAGCGTAACTGTGAAGTTTTTCATTCTGATTTTCACTTGCACGCTGGCGCTGGAGACCGTGGCCGCAACACCGCCACAGGCGGAGTCGCCGCCGAATCCTCACACAATCCTTGCTGAAGTCGGCAAGGTCGTTTCCCCGAACGGAATCGACGAAGCGAAAGCCGTGGACATTGGCGGCATTCGCCAATGGATCACCGTGCGCGGCCGCGATCGACGCAATCCAATTCTCCTTGTGCTCCACGGCGGCCCGGCCGCACCCGATCTGCCCAATCGTTATCTTTTCGAGGGACCCTGGACCGACTACTTCACCGTGGTCGAGGGGGATCAGCGCGGTAGCGGCAAGACCTATGAGTTGAACGACCCCGAAAAAGTCGCGCCGACGATGCACGCAGAACGCATGTTGCACGACACAGAAGAGCTCGTCGCCTATTTGCGCACAACGTACGACAAAAAAAAGATTTTCGCGCTTGGCCATTCATGGGGCACGACACTCGGACTCAACCTGGCGGTTCGCAGGCCCGACTGGCTCTACGCTTACATTGGCGTCGGACAAATCATCAACATGCGCGAGGCCGAGCGAATCTGTTACGACTGGGTGCTAAACACCGCGCGAAAGGCCGAGGACGCTCAGGCGGTAAAGGAACTTGAAGCCATCGCACCTTATCCGGAGCCAAATGGCGCGCTGCCACTCGAAAAGATAAACGTAGAGCGAAAGTGGTCGGTACATTACGGCGGGCTGACTTACGGGCGTCAGAGCTACGACTTTTGGGAAAACGCCGAGAAAATTTCGCCGGATTACTCGGAGACCGACTTCAAGGCAATCGATGCCGGCAGCGCGTTCTCGTTGCCCAAGCTTCTGCCAGAAATGGCGGCCACCGATTTCACAAAACTGACGCGCCTCGGTTGTCCTGTGCTCATCTTCGCCGGTCGTCACGACTACACTACGCCGTCTGAACCAGTGCGGCGTTGGTTCGACCGGTTGGAGGCGCCCAGCAAGCGATGGGTTTGGTTTGAGAACTCTGCCCACATGATTTATGCCGAGGAACCCGGACGCATGCTCGTGAACCTGGTCCAGCTCGCCCTGCCGTTCGCGACAGCCTCCGCGCGTGCCAATGAGTAAAGTTAAATCGATCTTCATCGGCCCGGATGGCCTACGCCACGGCTGGCGATTTCTCATTTTCGTCGCGGCAATTGTTCTTGTAGCTCAATTCTTGGGACAACTGGCAATCGCGTTCCTCGAGGCGAAATTGCATGTCGATCGGAGCGCGTTGAGCGCATCGTCGATCGTTCTTGGCGACGGGTTCGATTTGATTGTGGTTCTGATGGTGACCGGCGTCTTTGCGCTTTGCGAACGCCGTCGCATCGACAGTTACGGCCTGCCCATTAACGAAGCATTTGGCGGACTATTTTGGAATGGTGTAGTCGCCGGTCTCGCCGCAGTCGCTTTTGTCGCAGCGGGGATGCTCGTCACCGGCGGAATGCGCATTCACGGGATCGCGTTACATGGAATTGATCTCATCTCGTCGCCGCTCATGTGGCTGGTCGCGATGTTACTTGTCGGTGTCACTGAGGAATATTTTTTCCGCGGTTACGCGTTGCAGTCCCTCTGGCGTGGCGCCGGTTTCTGGCTCGCGGCGCTGATCACCACCGCGCTGTTTGCCGGCCTCCATCTGGTGAAACCACATGAAAACGCAATCGATATCGGAATGATTTTTGTGCTCGGCCTCATTATCTGCATCAGCGTTCGTAGCACAGGATCGCTTTGGTGGGCAGTCGGCTGGCACGCCGCTTTTGATTTTGGCCAGCTTTTCGTCATCGGCACGCCAAACGGTGGGCAAGTACCGCAGGGTCGGTTGTTCGACGTCACATTCCCGGGGCCCGCTTGGATAACCGGCGGCGAACTCGGAACCGAGGCAAGCTATTTCATGATTCCCGCCGTGATTGGCACGTTTATCTACGTCATCTGGTTCCTCCGCAGGCGGCTTTAATGAACGGCGGCTTGCGAGCCCTTAAACGCGGGGCTTTCTAGCAGCCTTGCGTTTGCGCAATGCGGAGGGAGAGAGGTTTTTCGTAGCCGACATTTGCACCAGCTCGTCGAGATTAAATGTCCGACGCCGCTTGGTTCCCACTTCCCGAAATTCGACCTGATACCAGCCATTCATCCGATCCACGCGATATCGTTTTCCTCCAACGCGCACCGGTTCGCGTGCAATCATGCGATGGATAATTTTTTCATATTTGGAGCGCGACCAACGTCGCATCCGGCGCCGTCCCCAATCAATCTTCCGCCCGACGTCATCATATGCTTGGAGCCGCCCCGAAAAATCCAACAGTGAACGTGCATCGCCATTGAAAACCGCGACGACGTGCTCCAGTGTGCTCGAGTCGCTGATCCGCCGGATTCGCCGCTGAAATGGCGCCAAAGTTTCTGCTGCGATTGCACGCAAACTCAGAGTTCGATCGTCGCGCAATTTCCAGAGCGGCGCATTGATGTCGGATGTGAATGGATTTTGGCCTAACGAATCAGCCGTGACCCGCCAACCTCGGCGCGATGAATGTTTTCGCAAACGAAACGGCGTGATACGAGGAATTCCATGTCGGCTCAACTGCCGCAGGCCAAAATCTTCCCAGCGCAGAATTGTTTGTACCGCACCCGCGATGAAAGCGCACGTCGCCAGCATCAACGCGGGGTCCGGCGTGAAGTCAGCCGTCACTTCGACTCGGGTCCTGCGTGGACGAACGCCGACCGCGCTGCTCTGCCGGTTCGCGGCCAGTAAAATCACGGGCACTGGCAGGATGTGCGCGAGCAAATACGCAAGCTTGGTTGCGTTGCGCAGTTTTGATTTCCGCGCGTTCGGAAATGAAAAATTGTAGTGCGCGCTAAAACCCTGCAGGTGGCATTGGCAGCGGTTTCGTTTGGCCCAGTGATCGAGTTCCAGTCGTAAATACCGGATTTGCTCCCAAAGTAAGCGTGTCGCGCGATAACAGCAGCCGGGCTCAAGCTCAACAATCGGTGTCGCGACCTCGATGACTCCCGTATCGAAGTAAATCGCACCGCCAGCCGGTAATTGAAACGATTTGCCGGTTCGCGGAATCATTCGCCGGCGCACCAGACGGCTGGGATCGCCGAACACTTTCTCTGGACGCCGTCTGCGCCCATTGACCAAAAGATTGAACTCGGCTTCCAACCCGATCACGGCACGCCGCGGTGTTGCGACAATCACGCGTTCGCGATAAAAGCGGCCCCGTTCTGTTCCGAGATCCTTCATATGCGTAACAGGAGTTCAAAGCGCCTCGCTGCATCCGCGCGGAGTCAAGCTCACAAAACCTAAATCGATATGGAGGTGGTCGTCGGTTTGCCCTCGCTCTGGCCCAAATGGCTGCACAAACACAGCCGGGCTGAGTGAGGCCGCGATAGCCCGGTATTTCTCAATTGACTTCGCGTCATCGAGAAAAGTGTCGCCAACTCGATATATGTCCGCCGCTGTTCCCCAGGCGTGGATGCTTTTCGCCCCGCCGATCTGATGCGCGGGCGATCGGTAGCCGCCGTTCGCGCTGATGAAAACCAGCGCATCGACTTCGCGGCGAAAATCCTCCAGGAATCTCGCAAGCAAAACGATTGCGCACGGCACATAATGCGGAAACTGACTCAGGAGCAGCCGCGCCTCACGGCAATCAACAGGCATCAATTCCGCGAGCGTGAAGTGAGGCGCCAGTCGAATAGCGTGCGCCTCCTCCCAACCGCGGATTTCATAGAAAAAGCGCGGGAGTCTATGAAATTTCCCCTGGAAATCTGCCTCCGCCTCACCTGGCCGCAGCAGCGCGCGGTAATCTTGAGGCAAATCAAAACCGTCAACGGCGCGCAATCCCTCAGCGTTCATTTGATTTCGGTTCGATTCCCATCACAGAGCGATAAATCGCTTCGGAAATCGCTGCGACTATTTCCCGCCGGCCGTCGTGTTCCGGATCAAATTCAGTCAAGATGACAGCCAGGTACGGTTCGCGTTCGGGCAAGTACACAATTCCCATGTCATGGCATGCAGTAGAGATCTCGCCGGTCTTATGCGCCACGGTCGCATGGGCTGGAAGACGGGCAGGAAGCATCGAATTAAATCGTTGTTCCAGCAGAATGCGGATCGCTTGTTCTTTGCTTTCGTTGCTGAGAAAATCGCCGCGCACGGCGGATAACAAGCTCACCAATCCATCGGCGGTCACTTCATTGTTTATTCCTCTCTCATGTGCCGCATGGTCCTCGACAGCTCGGCGCAATTCCACCCCATCCACTTGCGCATCCCGCAGGACCTTCCGCGCGTATTCCACACCCACAAAATCGAGCAGCAAATTTGTCGCAAGATTGCTGCTCGCCGCGATCATTCCTTCTGCCAACGCAAGAATTTTCGCTGTCCGTCCAATGGTTTGGTACAACTCAGGCACCGCGTCCGAATCGGAATTCAGGCGAAAAGGAGATCCGTTTGCTGCGCTGATAAAACGATTTCGCACGTGCAGCGAATCATCCAAATGAAGCCGCCCTTCGTCTGCTGCGCGAAAAATCGCCAGGAGCACCGCGACTTTGATCGTGCTCGCAGCATGAAACCACCGTTCGCCACGCAGCGAAAATCGCAGGCCGCTCTCGAGATCGTGCACCGCTACTGCGATCGCGCGCGCCTTGCTTTCGGCGCTCAATCTTTCCACTTCTCCATTTAATGTCGTGGAAAGATCGACGGGTGACATCGAAGTGCTCTTTACATACCCAGTGAGAAGTCGCAAATTTGCCGATGCCAAATCTGGCCACGTGGATACGAGCGAAGGATGCAAGATGGTTTCGCCCGATTTTCCGTAAGCATCCCGAAATCAAAGTTTGGAATGCGAGAAATCGAAATGTTGGCCTGGACCAAATGGACGGTCTCCTGCTCACAGGCGGTTCCGATATTTCACCGGAATTTTTGCGCCAGAAAGTTCTCGATCCTTCATTGTTGGACAAACAGATCGACCCGGAACGCGACCGCTGGGAATTTGCCGCCGTCCGGGAAGCGCTCGCGCGCGGGCTGCCGATCTTCGCCATTTGCAAGGGGCTCCAAGTATTCAATGTCGCCCTTGGGGGCACATTGAAGCTCGACATCAAAGGCCACAATTTGCCGGACCAACGCGACCGCGACATTCAACCGCTGCGCCATTCGCGCGGCGCATCACACCGCTTTTCAAAAGTGAACAGCGCACATCACCAGGCAATCGAACGGCTCGGAGACGATTTGGAAGTGGAAGCCTGGTCAGCTCACGATGGAATCGTCGAGCAAATACATCTGCAAAAATATCCGTTTGCTCGCGCGGTGCAGTATCACCCCGAGCGCAGCCGCATTTACGACTCGCTCTTCGAGGATTTCTTTGTGCGATTAAACACGCATTAACGCGTCTCTGGCGTGCGGAGAGCTGCCACCTGGCGGAGCCGCAGAGCGAGCAGGGCAGCCACGATGCCGCACGCGCCGAGCAGCATGAACGCAGGACTGTGCGTGCCAAAGCGATCCTTCATCGCGCCCATGAACGTGGGACCGACAAAGCCGCCTACATTGGCGATCGTCACTACCAACGCAATGCCCGCCGCGGCGGGCGCTCCGGTGAGGAACCGCGCCGGAAGCGACCAAAACGGACCGTACGCAGAGCAATGCCCAATCGGAACCAGCGCTAAAGACAAGACGGCCAGGATGGGTTGGTGCAAAAAAGCGCAACCAAGAAAACCCGCGCCCATGACTAACAACGGAACCGCCACATGCACGGGACGCTCATCGGTCTGATCGGAATGCGCGCTGTTCAACACCATAAAAGTGATCGTCACTGCGCTAATCGCACCCAGGATCACGCCTACGCCCAGATCGCTGCTCCCCGTTAGCGATTTGATGATCAGCGGCGCCCAAAACGAATAGCTGTAGAAACCAACCGCTGCCAAAAGAAAGATGATCCCAAGTTGCCAGATCGTCGGGCTCGTCAACGCCGCCAAGATTCCAATTGAATGCGCCTCGTTACGGGCGGCTCGTTCGTCCGCGAGTTTGCTAACCAGCCAGTTCTGCTCTGCCGGAGCCAGCCATTGCGCTACCTCAGGCTGATCGGTGAGATAAACCACCACGATGATGCCAAGCAAAATCGCGGGAAGTCCCTCGACCAAAAAGAGCCATTGCCATCCCGTAAGCCCGCACACTCCGTTGAGTTCCAGCAACCCACCCGATAGCGGACCGCCAATAACCCCACTCACCGGGACGGCCGTCATGAACGCTGCAATCGCGCGAGCACGCTGCGCCTCCGGGTACCACTGGCTCAAATAATAAATTACGCCCGGGAAGAAACCGGCCTCGGCCGCTCCCAGCAGAAATCTCAGGATGTAGAAGGTCGGCGTCGTGCGAACGAACATCATGGCCACTGAGATGGCGCCCCAACTCACCATGATCCGCGCGATCCAGCGACGTGCTCCTACGCGATGTAAAATCAGATTGCTCGGTACTTCGAACAGGCAGTAGCCGAGAAAGAACACACCGGAGCCAAAGCCGAACGCAGCCGAGCTAAATCCGAGATCGGAATTCATCTGCAGTGCCGCAAAACCGACGTTCACCCTGTCAAGCCACGCTACGATGTAGAGAATGAACAAAAATGGGATCAACCGCAGCGTGACTTTGCGCAAGGTTACCGCGGCAATCTCTGGTAGTTCGCCTGTCACGCCGTAGCCTCGCGCGAAGGCGGCTCATTCCTCACGACCACTTCCAACTTAATCCCCTGGAACGCCAGCTGATCGTGAATGAGCCCGAGCAACTCGAGCGCGCGGGTATCGGGCACATGCACGCAACGAAGCTCAATCCGCGCCGGTTTACCGGCGAGCTCCGGGTGATCGGACGCCATTTCGCCGTCGAGCAAAAACGAAACGTAAGCGTTGAACCGCTCCTGCAATGCCAGCAACTGTTCATCGGAGCCGTTCCACTCGTTAGGCTCATTCATCACGAGAACGACCTCGCCGGTCTTCGGGTCGGATGCGATCACATCAATCACATCGATGCGATTGCCGGTGTTGGAAGTTCGTGGATCATCCGATGCCGCCATTGAAAATTGAACGTTGAGCGTTGAACGTTGAACGTTCAAGGAATGAAACGATCGAAATCGAAAACGTCACGCTTGACCTTGCTGGGACGAAGTGACGCCAAATTGCCTGCTTCGCCCGCAGAGGCTCACCTCGAGACCTTTCCAAATCCAGCGCCGAGCCGGAATTATTGGATTCACTTTGAAACAGATGATTTCACTTCCGTCTGTCCGGTGACAGGCCAGCCGGATTTTGCGCGAATCGACATCGATTACGTGGCCGACCGTCTCTGCGTCGAGAGCAAGTCCCTGAAATTTTATTTGGCCTCGTATCGAAACGAGCGCGCGTTTAACGAAGCGGTCACGAATCGGATTCTTGACGACTTCGTCAAAGCGTGCGGCCCGCGCGAAGCGATCGTGACCGCGCAATTCTCCGCGCGCGGCGGAATCGCGCTGACTGTGCGCGCCGATTACCCGAACAAGAAGCCGAACCGCGGCGAGAAATGAAAAAGCGGCGGAACACCGCCGCACTCCAAAGGTCGCCGCGGCGACCGAAAACACTCGTGTCAATTAGTGTCCATTCGTGGTTAATCTAGTCCGAGACGCAGCCTGGCAAGGAATGAAACGCGCAGTCGTTCTTTTAAGCGGTGGAATCGACTCGACCACGACGCTGGCGATCGCAATTGCGGAAGGCTACGAAGCATACGCGCTGTCGTTTGATTACGGTCAGCGGCACCAGATCGAAACGCAGGCTGCTCGCCGCGTTGCCATCTCGTTGGACGCAAAAGAACATCGCGTCGCAAAGATCGACCTGCGCGTCTTTGGCGGCTCAGCGCTTACCGACGATCTCGATGTCCCAAAAAAGCGCTCGGAAAAAGAAATGGCGCACGGCATTCCAGTCACATACGTCCCAGCGCGCAACACCATCTTTCTCGCGCACGCGCTTGCCTGGGCGGAGGTGATCCAGGCCAATGATATTTTCATTGGCGTAAACGCGATCGATTATAGCGGCTACCCCGATTGCCGCCAGGAATTTATCGAAGCGTTCGAGAACCTAGCCAACCTCGGAACCAAAGCCGGAGTTGAAGGCAGGCGCTTCCAAATTCACACGCCGCTAATCAAATTTTCGAAAGCCGACATCATCCGCAAAGCAGTCGAGGTCGGTGTCGATCTTTCGCTCACGCACAGCTGTTACGATCCCTCGCCTAAAGGTCTCGCCTGTGGCCAATGCGATTCGTGTTTCCTGCGGCTCAAAGGTTTTCGCGAAGCAGGAATGAAAGATCCGATTCCATACGCGAAAAAATGAAACGCTTAGTAAGAATTTTCGATCTCACGAAAAACGAACAGCGCGTCGTCCTTATCGTGATGCTCATTCTCGTCGCAATCGCATTCGTTGGATACGAGCGCCGCGTTCATCGGTTTCATGTTCGCGCTCCAAACGCTTCGGAGGTAAAAGCGTCCCCAAGTCCTGTGCAGATTGAGGACGGGCAATAGCGTGCTGCCAGAGTCAGAGTGTTTTGACTGGCTTTATGCGCGGTCTGGTCACAATGAAAACCGCTACCAACGCCGCTAAAAGCAAAACGATAAAGCTCGTTATCCGTATCTCGATGGAATTGTCAGTCCAAGGCGTCAGAAAACGATTCGGACGCGCACGATCATACCAAGCAGGGAACTCATCGCCTGGATTCAGCTTTGAAGCCGAAAATCCAGATATCTTTTCCCAGCCTTCGTAGGTTTTGCCGGAAGCATCCGCATATTTGAAGACCACTATCGTTCCGTAGCTAGGATGACCGCGCCAAACGCCGAATAGGTGATCCGTTTTAGTTACTCGAGCACTGGTTGTAACTCCTGACACCTTGAGTCGAGTGATCCGGTGGTTCTGCACAAGAGAATACGAAAGGACAGGTAGTAAAATCGCACACACCACTATGATCGTGATTCTTACGATCCAACCCTGCCTGATCAAGGCTGCTTGTTCACGTCCAATAGCGCTCGCCGATACTGTTTTCAATGATTCGAGAACCGAAACAACAGTTTTTAAGGTTTACCATGCCCCGCAAGCAAGCCAGATCGCCCGTCCACGTACGAGCTAGTGCCTGTACTGCATCGACTTCTCGCACTTAAAATGCTATTCGCCAGAATTCTGCGCGGTTAAACCGGGAATGCGCCCATAGCCGACGAATACCGGACTGATTTTGGCGTCACCGCTGCTGGGTGGTGGCGGCATCTTGAAATCGAAAACGCTGACGCCCCAACGTTGTTTGCCGTCGTATGTGCGACCGTCGCTTGATCCGACCATGACACGCTTCTTCGTTCGTTTTTCGCGACCCAGATAAATCATCGTGTGCGTGATGGGCGGGTCGCGATCGATGTTGTAGGTGCCGCGCCAGAAGAGCAGGTCACCGGGCTTCAGTGCCTCGAGCTCGAATGAATCCTCCTTACGGCTCACCACCGCATTGAAATTTCCAGCCTTACGTACCCAGACATATTGCTGGCTGGAGTCACGCGGCACATCGGGGAATCCGTTTTGGCGAAGCAAATAATAAATGAAACCGGAGCAATCCATGCCGCCGTTTGTGGGATCGGCAGAGCCGTAGGTGTAACCGAGATTCTGTTTTGTCAGCGCGACGCCCGCGTCGATGATTTGCCGCACTTTTGGCGGATAATTGTCGTAGTCCGCTATTTGGTCAGGCGAAAGACTCACGTTGGGCCAACCCTTCTTTCCTGGCGCAGGACGCTCCGGAGGCGAGGGCGTCGGCTTTTCTGCTGGACTCGGAGACGGTGTCTCTGTCGCAACCGGAGATTCAGTTGGTGCAGGCGTCGGAGATGCTTTCTTGCGTTTTGATTTGCTTTTCGGGGTTGTGCTCGGAGTCGGGGAAACTTTCTTTTGTTCTCGTTCAGCCGTAGGCGATGGAGTGGGCGTGGCTTTCTTCTTCCGATGCTTGCGAGTCGGTGTTGGCGATGGCTCGAAAACTTTTTTGATCTTTGCGCCTAACGACTCTTCGGCTGCATGTGCCGCGCAAACTGACCCAAGTAAGATCGCAAGGATTAAAAGCCATTTCATGGTCGGGGCGGTGCCCTTGAGGCTGTAGTGTCCGCTGTCCTCAGCGGAGAATCGAATGCGCGATCCGAGTCGGATGCGCTGAGACAGCGCACGCTACAGTACCAGTTGTCATTCCGAGCCCTTCGACGTCGCTCAGGACAGGCTCCATCGAGGAATCTCAGATTATTACTCTGCTGTTTGCGTCGATCCCGCCAAAGCGGGACACTTCGGTCGACATGACACTATGCTAGCTCCTGAAGGATGGCCTTGTTGAGACGGATTCCGCCCTCGAAATTTTCGAGCGGAAAATTCTCGTTTGGCGAATGCGCGCGGCAATCAGGCAGCGCGAGGCCCATAAGAAGCGTCTCAATCCCGAGAATCCCACGGAACTGCGATACGATCGGGATGCTGCCGCCCTCACGGATGAGCGCGACGTCGTGATCAAAGGCTTTGCGCAATGCGCGCTGCGCCGCTTCGCCGAGTTTCGAGTGAGGGTCGGTAAGATACCATGGGCCACTGTGACCGGTGGTGATTTCCACTGTCACGCCTTTGGGCAGGTTCTTTCGTAAATGTTCCTTTGCGAGCTTTAGAATTTCATCGCCTTCCTGTTCCGGAACGAGACGAAATGTCAGTTTCGCCATCGCATGACTGGCAATGACAGTCTTTGTCCCCTTCCCTTGATAGCCGCCGCCGATTCCGTTGATCTCGGCTGTTGGACGCGCCCAAATACGCTCCATCGAGTTGTAACCTGCTTCGCCGAAAAGTTCGGGCGCGCCTGTTTCCTCCAGGATCAGCTTGTCGCCATCGACTGGAAGTTTGCGCCAAGCTTCGCGCTCCCAATCTTCGAGTGGCTTGACGCGATCGTAGAATCCCGCGATCGCCACACGACCTTCGCCATCGTGAAGTGTAGCGAGCAATTGCGCGAGTGCAGTAATCGGATTTGCAACGGCCCCACCGAAGACTCCGGAGTGCAAATCCATTTTCGGACCAGCGACCTTGATCTCCAGGGCCGTCACACCGCGCAGCCCGTAACTTAGGGTCGGCGTTCCGCGCGCGATCATCCCTGTATCGGAAATTACGGCCACGTCGCTTTTCAACGCGTCGCGATTTTCCTCCAAGAAACCCGGGAGACTCATGCTGCCGATTTCTTCTTCGCCTTCGATCACCAAATGCAGGTTCACTGGCAAGTCGCCATTTTGTTCGATGGTCTCCTGGATGCCAACGATGTGCGAGAGGATCTGGCCCTTGTTGTCGGTTGCGCCGCGCGCAAAGACGTATCCGTTCTTGAGAACGGGCTCGAACGGCGGCGAATCCCAAAGTTCCAGAGGATCCGGCGGCTGCACATCGTAATGCCCATAGATCAGAACTGTCCGGCGTCCGGCCTGATGTCTGTTGCGCGCCCAGACGATGGGGTGCCCCTTCGTGGGAACGAGCTGCGTCTCCAGCCCGATGCTCGTGAGCTTTTTAACGAGCCAATCTGCACATTGCTTCAGCTTTTCTTTGTACTGGTCATCGGTCGAAACACTTGGAAATCGCAAAAAAGAATAGAACTCCTCAAGATAATTTTGACGCATGGCAACAAGCTAATCGCTTTTTCGTGTTTGCCTATGATTTCAACCGTAGCTGGACACGGATGAGATACACAATCGATGCAAGAACGAGTACGATTCCCGTCACCACAAATTCCCGAGCCGTCGCGTGCGCGAGAATCCAAATGATTGCGACGATCGCCAGCGCAGGCACGATTTTCATGCCCGGGAAATTGAAGGGCTCACCATCCGATCGGACATCGCGTTGCACCAGAACCCAGCAACCAGCGCAGCAAAGCAGATACATCAACAACACGGCGACGTTCGAAAGCACCGCCAGCTGTTCGAAGGTACCGCTGAGTGACAGCGCAAAGGCCAGCGTCGCGTAAGTTATGATCGCAACGTCCGGCGATCGATAGCGCGGGTGAACGTGCGCGAAAAACTGCGGCAACGCGCCGTCCCGGCCGAAAGCAAAGATCATACGCGGTGAACTCAGGATGTCGCTCGTTACAAATCCGAATGCAGAGATGCTGGCACCAGCCAGAAGAATCGTGCGGCCTAAATTGCCGAGAAATTTTGCCGCCGATTCGGCGAGTGGCGCGTCAGGATGATTGGCGAGATCGGCGCCGAGCGTACCCTGCGCTACGAGCTGGATCATGAGGTAGATGATTGTCGTGGTGACCAGCGCGAGATAAGCCGATCGCGGAACCGTGCGTGCCGGATTCTTCACTTCGCCACTCGGAATCAGCGCCACCTCGATTCCGACAAAAGCAAAAATCAACAAAATAACAGCATCGCCTAACGACTTGCTACTGGGCCAACTGCTCCAGGCAAGATTCGGCGCGTGGATGAAAAATATTCCGACGCCAACGAACAACAACAGCGGCAAAAGCTTTGCGACTGTGATCACGGTCACCGCACCAGCGCCTTGGCGTACGCCGCGGATGTTGATCAACACGAGCGACGCGTAAACGGCGAACATCACGACTATGCGCATTATCGGACTTCCAAGGAACGGAACCACTAGCGCGACCGAGTTTGCCAACACGTTCACAACGCCGGCAACCGCGCCGATCGCGGTTAGAAAATAAAGCATACCAGCAAGGAATCCGACGTAACGACCAAACGCGACTTCGACATACGCGTACAAGCCGCCTGTTAATGACACGCGGCTGCCGGCGATCGCGAAACAAGTAACGAACAAGACCATCGCAATTGCACAACAAACAAATGCGAGCGGCGCAGCCGATCCCAGTCCTCTCGCCACGGTCGCCGGGATCACGAAAATTCCCGCACCGATTGTGGAGCTGACAATATTTGCGGTGAGAGCTGGAATTCCAATGCCGCGGACCAACTGATGGTCGATGCGCTCTTCTTGCTGTATCCACGCCGGCGGTTCCTCTGTCATTGGCGCATCCTGAGTGAACGATTTGTCCAAAGCAAGAGTCGGGGTAAGCTCCGGCATCTAAGGGTGTGTGCTTTCGAATGGGTCATTGCGTTGCAGCGCGTGCAGAGGGGCGCCTCTCCCTGGCAAGGCAGAGGGGGAGAGTGAGGGTCGCGTCTAAAGGTGCCACTAATTGTCCGAACCCCTCACCTTCATCCTCTCCCTTGTCGCAATGGGAGAGGCGACGAAGCACGCAAGGGTTCGCACGATTCCGATTTTGTGCGGGCGGACGAAAGCCCAATATCCTGTGGTCGCACTCGGCCAGAACCCCTTCAAATTGTGTGATTTTCCGCTTGTAACCCCGGCAACCTTGCTGTATTGACGCTGCCGAGGCCCGGGGTGTGGCCCACAATGCACTTACAATCGCTCGAGCTACTCGGCTTTAAGTCATTCGCCGATAAAACGGTTTTTAATTTTCACGAGGGGATTACCGCTATCGTCGGGCCAAACGGTTGTGGAAAATCCAACGTCCTTGACGCCGTCCGCTGGGCGCTCGGAGAGCAATCCGCGAAGTCGCTCCGCGGCGAAGAGATGGCGGATGTCATCTTCAATGGCGCCGATACGCGCAAGCCGGTTGGATTGGCCGAGGTCTCACTCACTTTCACCGATTGTAGTGAAGAACTAGGCATTGAATGGCACGACGTGCGCGTAACGCGCCGGGTGTATCGCGACGGCAACTCCGAATATCTGTTGAACAAAACGCCCTGCCGCCTTCGTGATATTCAAAACCTCTTTGCGGACACCGGCGTCGCACGGGCCGCTTACTCGATGATGGAGCAAGGCAAGATCGACATGATCCTGAGTTCGCGCCCCGAAGATCGGCGCGCAGTTTTCGAGGAGGCGGCCGGAATCACCAAATACAAGTCGCAAAAGCGCGAAGCGCTGCGCAAGCTGGAAGCGACCGAGGCAAATCTTCTGCGCATTGGTGACGTCATTAAAGAGGTAAAACGTCAAATTGGTTCGTTGCAGCGACAGGCGGGCAAAGCGCGTCGGTACCAGGCGCTGCACACAGACCTGCGCGTGCTCGAGTCACATTATTCGCGCAAGCAGCTTGATGTTCTCCAAGGTGATCTCTCCGACTGTCACAAAGAAATCGAGCGTCTGACCCAGTCCGAGGCAGCGATGCGCGAGAAGATCGACAACAGCGAAAATAGGCTAACTGAAGAACGCCACGCACTGGACAAGATCGACATCGAGATCGCCGATTCGCGCACGGAAGTGCAGCGACTGGAAAGCGAAATCGCCGCGCACCGGAGCCGCATTGAGTTCAATCGGCTGCGTGCGGAAGAATTCGCCGAGTTGCTCGAACGCGCGCAGCGCGACATCGGCGACGCGGAGAAAAAACGCAAGCAGCACGCCGCTGAGGTCGAGCAAACCGATAACTCGATCACAGAAATCGAGCGGCAGTTGAAAGAAAAAGAAGCCGAGCTGACCGACGTCGCCAACCTGACCGGACAAATTCAAAAAAATCGCACTGAGCGCGGGACGCAGTTGCAGGAGTTGCAACTCGCGCTATCCAAATCTGAAAGCCGCATCGCGGCCTTCGAGGAGGAACTCTCGGGAACGAAAACGCGCCGAGAATTGACACGCGCGCAAACTGAACACCTCGCCAAACAGATTCGAACGCTAACCGCAGCGCGCGAAAAACTCGCCCGGCACATCGCTGCGTCGGGCAAAGCCAGCCGGCGCGAAGCGATCGATGTCGATGCGAGCCTGCGCGAAAAAGAAAGACTGCTCTCTGAAGCGGAACAGAATCTTGCCGCGCTTGAACGGACGCTCGCGGAGAAACAATCACGTCTGGACGTTTTGCGTCAGCTCAATGAAGAAGGCGAAGGCTTGGCTGAAGGTTCGCAAGCTGTCCTCAAAGGTCTGGACGATCCCCAGAAATTTCGTGAGGCGATTGCCGGTTCGCTCGTCGCGCACCTCGATGTCGATCCGAAGTTCGTTTCGGCGATCGAAGCCGCGCTGGGCCGAAATCTGCACGCCGTCGTTCTAAAAGACGCGAGCGTTGCTTGCGAAATCATTGCGCGACTCCGGAAAAAGAAGCTGGGCCAGGCCGCGCTGCTCATTCCGCAGTTGACAGCCTCCACGCAAAAACCGGCGCGGAAAAGTCTGCCAGAGGGTGCGCTCGCCTGGGCCACGGACAAACTGATTGCGCCCTCGTCGCTCGAACCATTTGTCGGTCACTTGCTCGGCAATGTCATCATCTTTTCCGATTTGCAACACGCGCTTGAGTGTAAGAAGTCCGAGCCCGCGCTGGCGATGGCCACGCTCGTCGGCGAATTTGTTTCCACAGAAGGGATCGTCTTTGGCGGCAGCAGCGAAGTGCGCGCGCCGTCATTGCTGGAGCGCAAAGCGCAAATCACCGATCTGGCGAAAGAAGAAGCCGCGCTGGCAAAAGAGCGCGAATCGCTTTGCGCGAAACGCGACGAAGCGAAAGCGGCGCTCGAAATCGCTTCGCGGCTCCAGCGCGAATTCGGCGAGGCCGAACGCAAGATCGACAATCTGCGATCCGACAAAAATGCGCTGGAGCAGCAGATAGCCACGGCCGACGAACGGGTCACGCACTTGGAGCGCGAACTGCAAACGATGCGGGATCAACTTGCAAAAGAGCAGGCCGAGCTGGCTGCATTCGAAGCCACGCAGAAACAGACCACGCTGCGCGAGGAAGAGCTGACCGAAAAAATGAATCAACTGCGGCTGGCGCTCGCGACCGAACGTCAGCGCCATGAAAATTTCATCGCGCAACACAAAGCAATGCGCACGCGCGAGGCCGAGCTGGTGGAGCTGATCGCTGTTCGAAAAGCCGACATAGCAACGTACGAAGCGAAATTGGCTGCACAGGCCGAGGAGTCCCGTGAATCGGAAAGCTTAATCAAAAGTCAGACGCTGCAGCGTGAGCAAGCCAAAGCGAACGCAGTGAAAATCGCGGAGCAACGCGCTACACGGCTCTCCTCGATTTCCCATTGCGAAGCCGAATTGCGACGTTTGCGCGATTCATTGGCCGAATTGCAACATCGACGCGCTCAGCGCCAAGTGCGCGAGTCACAATTGCAAATGAAGATCGACAATCTCGCCGAGCATATTTCGCGCAGCTACCAGATTGATCTTCGCGCGTTTGTAGTCGATCAGCCCGTGTTCGAGAAAGTTTTGCGCGCGCAAGCGAAACGTGGCTCGGGCTTCCAGCCAGCAGAGGGTCGGCAAGATGCCGATGCCACGAGCGTTGCAGATCCTGATCTTCAAAAAGTCATCGCGGACCTTCGCACGCAGCTCGACAACATGGGCCCGGTAAACCTCGATGCCGTTCATGAGTACGATGAGCTGGAAGAGCGATACAAATTCCTCGAAGCGCAAAATAACGATCTCACCAATTCGCGTCGCGAGCTGCTCGATGTGATTGCGCAGATTAACTCAACGACCAGAAAGTTGTTTGGCGAAACCTTCGCCCAGGTGCGAATCAACTTCCGCGAAATGTTCGCAGAACTCTTCGGCGGCGGGCGTGCGGACCTGTCGTTGCTGGATGAGAACGACCCGCTCAACTGCGGGATCGAAATCACTGCCAAGCCTCCCGGGAAACAGTTGCAAAGCGTCTCTCTCCTTAGCGGAGGCGAACGCTCCATGGTCGCGGTGGCGTTGTTGTTCGCCATTTACATGGTGCGGCCGAGTCCTTTTTGCATTCTGGACGAAGTGGACGCGGCAATGGACGAAGGCAACATCAACCGTTTTATCCGCGTGCTGGAGCGCTTCGTAGAACAAAGCCAGTTTGTCATCATCACTCACAACAAACGCACCATTGCCAAAGCCGATGTTCTTTACGGCGTGACAATGGAAGAGCGCGGCGTCAGCAAGCTGGTCGGAATGAAATTAACCGCGCCACAGCATGTTTCTGCCGAAGTAGCATCGAACGGGGGCGAGCGGAATCCGAGACAACGTCGTCTCGCACTGGCGATGCGATAGTTCCTTTTGGGGAGCGCAGGCTGCTAGCCTGCAGTCGTCGGCAGCTTGCCGACGACGCTCGGGGAACGACACAAAGTCCTCGCCGTAGCGTGTTCGAAGAGCTTTTCGGCACGCTGCCGAAAAGAACAGGCTTCCAGCCTGTGTTCCCCGGAAACAGAACGCGAATCCGCAAAAAATTTTTTGCGCGCGATCGTCGATCTCGCGTAAATTTGCCGGATGCTTCAGACGGCGCAGCGGAGCGCAAAATCAAAAACGAAAAAGGCGCGGCCGCCGCATGTGCGTTTTCTTGAGGCATTTCGCTGGATGCTTCTCGCGCGCACGCTGGAAGAAAAGCTGGTTAGCCTTTATCGCGGCGGATTGATCACGGGCGGAGTCTATATCGGCAAAGGCCAGGAGGCAGTCAGTGTCGCGTGCGGCTTATTTTTGCAGAAGGGCGATATTTTCGCGCCGTTGATTCGCGACCAGGCCGGGCGATCCGCATTCGGCGAACCGCTTCTCGACGTCACGCGCACATATCTCGGCTCGCGCCTGGGCCCGATGCGGGGACGCGACGGCAACATTCACCGCGGCCATCCGCGCAAGAACGAACTCGCAATGATCAGTCACCTCGGCGCGATGGTGTCGGTCACGGTCGGCACATTGATAGCCAAGCGATTTAAAGGCGAGAAAAACTCCGTCGGCCTTGCGTGCATCGGCGAAGGCGGAATGCAGACCGGTTCGTTCCATGAAGGAATGAACATTGCCGCAGTGGAACAAATACCCCTCGTGGTCGTCGCGACAAACAACCATTACGCCTACTCCACCCCAAATGATCGCGAGTTCGCGTGTCATGATTTAGTTGATCGCGCGATCGGCTACGGATTCGAGGGTTACAGTCTCGACGGAACGGACCTTGGCGCGTGCCTGGATGTGATCGGCAGCGCGGTGAAACGCGCGCGCGCAGGTCGTCCGCCGCAGTTGGTTGTCGCGTCTCTGCTGCGCCTGTCCGGCCATGGCGAGCACGACGATGCAAGCTACGTAACGGAGGAGGTCAAGCAGCAGCCCTTCGCGCGCGATTGCCTGAAGGTAGCCGAGCAAACAATTATCGACCTTAATCTTGTTGACGCGGAGACGCTGACCAAATGGCGCAGAGATGCAGTCGCGCAGGTGGAAGAGGCGATTGCCAGCGCGCAAAAAGAGCCCGCGCCCGAAGGCGACAAAGAAGATTGGTGCGCGTTATCAACGCGCGACCTCATCGATTCTTTCGAATGAGCATCACCTATCTCGAGGCAATTCGCGAAGCGCAGGCAAAATTGTTGCGCGATGACGAACGCGTTTTCATCTACGGGCAGGACGTCGGCGGGAGCTTCGGCGGCGCATTTAAAGCAACAAAAGGTCTGGCGAAGGAATTTCCCGGACGCGTGTTGAACACGCCGATTAGCGAGGACGCGATCGTGGGCACCGCGATTGGCGCCGCGATTCAGGGAATGCGGCCGATCGTGGAAATGCAGTTTGCGGATTTCTCCAGCACTGCACTCAACCAAATCCTAAACCACGCCGGCACGCATTACTGGCGAACGGGCGTGCCAGTGCCGATCACCGTGCGTCTTCCGTCCGGCGGAACAAAAGGCAGCGGTCCGTTTCACAGTCAATCCATGGAATCCATTTACGCGCATTACCCCGGCCTGATCGTGATGACGCCAGCGACGGTGGAAGACGCGTACACCATGCTCGTTGAAGCCGTAGCGATTGATGATCCGGTCATTTACTGCGAACACAAATATCTTTATTACCACCTCAAGGCCGACAAATTGCCGGAGAAAGGTTTGCCAACTGGCCGGGCGCGGATTGTGCGCGAGGGACGCGATCTTACGATTGTGAGCTACAGCGCAATGATGCAGGAATCTCTCGCGGCGGCGGAGGAACTCGCGCGTGAAGATTTCGAAATTGAAGTTGTCGATCTTCGCACGGTTAAACCGCTGGACACTGACACCGTGCTGGCATCCGTCGCGCGCACTGGACGTTTGCTCTGCGTGGGTGAATCCTTTCCATGGGGCGGTGCTACCGCGGAAGTTATCGCGCGCGTTACGAGCCAGGGTTTTCATCTGCTCGATGCATCGCCGCAACGTCTCAACGCGAAAGACACTCCGATTCCATACCACCCAAATCTTTGGACCGCGCATCGACCGAACGCGAAAAATATTGTCGCGAAGGCGAGGCAACTGCTTCGAGAATAGATTCTATGCCGCAAGTTCCGATCATCATGCCGCAGCTGGGCGAATCGATCGCAGAAGCCACGATTGTCGATATCAAGGTTAAACCCGGCGACGAGGTCGTGGACGATCAGGAAATTATCGATGTCGAGACCAACAAAGCGGTCATGGGCGTGACCACGCCGTGCAAGGGTAAAATTGCCAAGATGACCGTGCAATTAACGGAGACTTACCCAGTTGGCGCAGTGCTTGGTTATGTGGAAGCAAGCGAGCAAGACGCCGCGCGATTCGCGAAACACGAGCCGCCTCCTCCACAGCGAGAAGTGGCTGAGGAAATTCCCGCGCGCGCTGATCAGGAAGTCGCTCCCGCGCGCGAGAGAAAAATCGCCGCGCGCGACGGCGAAGGCGCACGTGCTGGCGATCTACCTGTTCCTGCAATCACAAAAGGCGCGACTTTCATGTCACCGCGCGTGCGCGCGCGCATGGCTGAATTGCAACTAACAACGGCGGACTTGGCAGGGATCATGGGCACTGGCGCGGGGAATAGGGTCACCATTAAGGATCTCGAAAATTTCGTGCACAAGATCGAGAAGCAAACCGTGCACGAAGCTTCCGCCATTCGCGCGGGCGTGGCCGACGCCATGCGGCGGAGTTGGACGCGTCCGCTTTCGACGATCGGCTCATCCGTGAATCTCGATCCGGTTTTGCAAGACCGGCAATCGCGTGATCCAAAGCCTGGCCCCGGTCTTTACGTTTTGCGTGCGCTCGCTCTCGCTCTGGCGGAAAACCCAGGCGCCGCGGCGAAACTGATCGGCAACCGCGTAGTGCAATCAAACTCGATCGACGTAGGCATCGCGGTTGAAGCGGAGGACGGGATCATGGTGCCGGTGATTCGCGGCGCAGACAAAACCTCACTTGCCGATCTTGCCACCAAATACAAGGAACTTATCGAGCTCGCGCGACAACGACGGATTTCGCCGGACATGCAAGCCGCTGGCATCGCGACGGTTTCCAATTTCGGAACCTTCGGAATGGAATGGGGCACGCCGATTCCACTGCCAGATCAAACGTTGCTGCTCGGTCTCGGAGTCGGGAAAAAAGTTCCGTCGTGGGATGAAGAAAAAAAAGAATTCGCCCCCAAAACCGAAGCGCAGATCACATTGAGCTTTGATCATCGCAGCATCGACGGCGGCGGCGCCGGCCGCTTGCTTAAACACGTGATCCAGCTGCTCGAAGATCCGAAAAAATTGTAGCGGCGTCAGCAGCGACTGGGGGAATCCTGCACCGCTACATATCAAATCCCTATTCTGTCGACCTCTCGGGATAGATTTCAATCAGCCGTATGTAACAAAAATGAGCTTAACACGCAGAATATTGAAGCCGTGGCTTTATATCGCAGCCTTGTTCGGCTCCCAGCTCGTTGCATTAGTGGTTCTCGTGGCGTTTTGGCAATTTTTCCCAAGATTCAGATACTGGGTCGGGACACCTTTTGGAGCGTTCTTTGTTACCGCAGGAGAAGGGCTCGCGGCTTTATTGGTAGTTCTATTGTTTGCGCATCCCCAATCACTACTGGACGTCTTAGATCTCTTTGAATTCCAATCTATCCGGCAAGGTATTAGTTATTTTGCAGTAGTTGCGGGTCTTGTCCTCGGGCTTACGGGCGTTTTCTTGGCACGAATCGAACTGTCGCCAGATTTTGCCGAGAAGTATCCCCTAACGAAACCTTTTATTCATCAACCAGGGCCGGAAAAGCACCTTTTTACAATTTTAGTTCTCGTTGGGCCGGTGTTTGAAGAAATCATTATGCGCGGATTTCTTTATCGGGCTTTTCGCGAAAGCTATGGAATACCTCTAAGCATATCGATAGTGGTGTTCGCGGCGACGCTTACTCACCCGGGTGTTATGACAGCATCGGTATGGCTGTTTGTATTACTAGCAGTCGTGCAGGTAACTCTATGTCTTATCTTAGAGAAGACACGCAATCTTTGGAACTGTATTGTCTGTCATTGTGTCTATAATGCGACACTCACAAGCGCTTGGTTAATGGAAATGTCATTCTGAGCGAAGCGAAGAATCTGATTTTTCAGACGGAAGGGAAACAAGCCAGAGATGTTTCGCTCCGCTCAACATGACAATTGAAGTACCAAACGGCGATACGCCGTATCAAAAGGACCTGCTACGCGTGACCAGCCCGTAGTGGAGGGTTTTCCTGTTTTGTCGCAACGCTACATACCGAACCGGCGACGCAGATATTTGGCGATATGCCCCGTATAGTGGGCATCACTAAACTCAATCATCCCGTTCTCCGCCGGAGAAGTGATTTGCTCGATGCTGATCACGTCGGCTGCAGCAACACATATCAGCAGGCGACTCTTAAATCGGCGCGTTAGCTCTGCGTATCGCTGTTTGTCCTTTTCATTTAGGACAATTATAACGCCTTTTCCATCCCGCTGGGGAATTACCTGATGGACAGACGTTATCGTAAGCAACGGTTTTCCCCCGGCGAAAGTAAAGTTCGGTGCATCTGTATGGCCAGCCTTGGGAGCGATTTGAACAGGCTCAAAATATTGCAGGACCGGAGCGCTCGAATCGGTGGGCTTGAGATCTCCGAACGTGGCAGCGAAGGCTGAGAAAAATATGGTAAGTGTGACGAGTGACCTTTTCACGATTGGATAAAATCGAACCAAATCATCACAGTTCAACACGATTGCGTATTTACGTAAGCCTTTGGTCGAGCCTATCTCCGAGTAATTGCGGCGACAAGGCTCAGCGCGATGATTACAGCACAAGCGACGGCAGCGCTCCCTCCCCAGATGAGCCAATATGGACGATAGGCAAGAGTGAGTCGCCCATGCGTGCCCGCCGGGATTTCCACCAGTGGAAATAATCCCCGATAGGAAGTGACGGCGAGCTTTTGATCGCCCAAGCGCGCCCGATATCCGCGAAAATAGGGCCGCGAAAAAGTCAGTAACGCGGGCTGATCACCATTAGGCACATCGACATCAACTCCCACTCGGTTTCGCGAATTATCGATCTGCGAAATCGTTGCGGCGACAAACTGCTCGTTAGGCCTCGAATCGATTGAATTGACTGAGCGCACGCGCGCGAATGGCACACCGCGCCGGTGGAAGACGCGTCCTTCATCTGTTGAAACGACGAGCTGCCATTCAGAGGATGGTTGCGGCACGAGATCGATTTCCCGCGCAACGACGATACCGTCCACTCCCAGCAATGCTAGTTCCCCACCCTTGCCAGCTTGATGATCGAGCAAATATTCTCCCACTTCCGGATTGATTTCACCGTGGATCGTGGTCCTGAATTCGCGCGCCACGCCAGCGGCTCGAATTGGGCTGTAACCATTAATGAAATGCAATCCGGCCCACATCGAGGTGCTGCCAGACCGCAGAGTTCGGCCGACCGGTTCCGGTTTGTTTGCCACGCAATAGGTAAGCTCCGCCCACGGATAGATGCTCATATAAAGACGAGTTGGATCGAGCGGCGCGGGTTTAAGCAGTTCTTGAGAAAAATTGTACGTGGGGACGCCGCAGTTGGTCGGGATGCAGAAATATGTAGCCAAAAATGCCAAAAACGTGATCGCGACCGGTCCCCATTTTTGAAATTCAGAATCACGCAAGCAAAGCGTTGACAGCCACCAAATCCCCGCGAGCGCGACTAAAATCCATGTCAGAGGGAAAGCATAAGCGCCAGTTGTGCGCAGAACGAACATCGCGATACCCGTCAAAACGATGAGAATGAGCGCCACTGTAGCCGGGGGCGGTGACCCCGGCCGCATTTGCAGCACTTCCGCTGCGCAAATCGCGAGAACCAAATGGAAAAATGGAAGCCAGCGAAAACTCCACCGGAAAAGACCGGCCGTTGGAATCGTGCAGAGCAACAGTACGAGCAAGAGCAAGACAACCTCCCACCTAATTTGCCTGACGAGTACACGCCCACGCCCGAGGAATCCTGCGATGAGTGCGGCGGGAGCGACTAGCCCGCATGCTAATTCAGTTGCTGTGTGTGGCAGATAACGGCTGGAAAAATCCGCCCAATTAACAGTCCAGCATGGCAAGATCAAACCGGGCAAGGCCGAGGGCGGAACGAGCCATTGCCAGTGCGCTGCTGGCGACTGCAGTTCGCGTGCTGAACCCTGAACGAGATCGAGAATCGCCAGCCACGCAGGCGCGGACAGTCCGAAACCGAGCGCGACACCAAAGAGCATCGGCAAGACTGCCAACGTGCGAGGGACGTTAGTGTCTCGACTGTCGCGCTCCCACATCGCCTTGATCGCCAACCACGCGATCAAGAGCAGCAACATCAAAACCGTGTAGGGGAATCCGCCCGTGACGACGAGATAAACGAACGGCGCTGGCCAGAGGAATCGCCAGTTCGTTCGTTGTTGATCCAGCGCGCGTTCCGCTCCCCACCATGCCCAAGGCAGCCACGTGAACGCGCCCAAGGCGCCGAACCAATCGGTCGCGCCCCAGCAAATGATCCAGCCATTCAGCGCAGCGACTAGCGCGACAAAGATCGACAGTGGAATTGAAAGTCGCCGGTCGCGTGCGAGCAAAAATGCGCCGATTGCCAAAACAAACAGGTGAGCAATGGAAAGAGCTGCGGCTTGTTGTGGAAATGTCAGAGGAAATTTCCAGATGAGAATGACCGCCGTATTTATGAAGAGCGAAAATGTACCGTACTGAAATTCGCCGGCGAGATTGCCGCAAACCCACGAGTACGGACTCAGGATCGGCCAATTCCCCTCCGACCAGCTGCGCGCCATGTCCGCAAACACCGGCAACACAGACAATTCATAATCGTCGTTCCAAAAAACCAGCGGATCGTGCCAGACAAGAAGCAGACAGAAGAATACAACAATCAATCCGGCTGAGAGCGCGCCAAGATAATTTAGCCACGGATTAACACGGATTTTCACAGATGCAGGAAAACCAATCTGCGACTCTGTGTTTCATCTGTGTCCATCTGTGGTTAGAAAAGGTTCTTCACATCACAACCGGTTTTCCCTCAGTCATCACGAGGACTTTTTCCTCGATGCCATGAGCGCGGGCGGACCTAAGCAGCCGCTGCGGCGGTTCATGGAGCGGCTCAAAACCGAGACGAAATGTTCCGTAATGCATCGGGATCAAAGTGTCCGCACCAAGCTCGAGAAACGCTTTCACCGCCTCCTCTGGGTTCATGTGAACTTCGCGACCAGTGGGCGCTTCGTAAGCGCCAATGGGAAGCAATGCGACGTCGATATTAAAGCGGTTGCCGATTTCCTTGAACCCGGGGAAATAGGCAGTATCGCCGCAGTGAAAAATCGTGCGGCCATTCGACGCGATCACAAATCCGCCAAAATCACGATGTAAATCCGCAAGAAACCGGGCTCCCCAGTGGTGACATGGTGTGAGTGAAATCTTGAGCGGTCCGAGCTCGACTGTCTGCCAATACTCCAGTTCATGCACAATATGAAATCCGAGATCGTGCACCAAATTTCCTACACCCATGGGCACAACGATTGGTTGATCGGCAGCCACGCGCCGCAGCGTGCGCCGGTCGAGATGATCGAAATGCGCATGCGTCACCAGGACAAAATCAATCGAAGGCAAATGATGAATTTCGAAGCCGGGTTGTTTTAACCGCTTGATCACCTTAAGCCATTTCGACCAGATCGGGTCGATCAAGATATTGACCTCGTGGGTTTGAATGAGAAATGAGGCGTGACCGATCCAGGTGATGCAGATCTCGCCTTCGCGGATTTTCGGGAAGTGCGGAGCCGCCGGACCACCCGAACGCTTCACAAAAAGCGAGGGGATCAACACACTGGTAAGAAAATTGCGCTTGTGCCAATCCGCTCGCGGACGCAGCCGGACGCGCGTGGAATCCCGCAGTCGCGGGCCAGACGCGCCATCCCGCGACGGTTCGCGAACAATATTTCGCCGGCTCTTTTTGGGAAAACGAATAGGCACGCTCCTAAAGGATATGAGACAGTCAAAAAGGTTAAAAGCGTTAAAAAAAGTCTAGTCGGCCTGCGACCTTTTTTAACGTTTTAACTTTGTAGCCTTTTTGACCTTGTAACCTTCTCCATCTCGCGTTGAGTTGTCTGCGTCATGCGAAGTTGGAAAGCGTCTGTTGCGCTCTGTTTGATCTGTTCGGCCGCGTTCGCATCCGAATCGCGCTTGCCGTTGAGCACAGTTTTTAAAGGACAAGACCACTTCAATCGGCTGGTGGCAAAGGCTAAAGCGGAAAGCTGGAAAGCGCTGCCGATTGGTGAACGCACCGCGGCCGTGGGACAAGCTCTGGTCGGGACGCGCTACAAACATTTCACTCTGGAGATCGACAACCGAGTCGAGTCGCCTTCGGTGAATTTCAACGGGATGGATTGCTGGACGTTCTTCGAGATCGCGCTCGGTTTCGCGCGGATGCTAAACGAACCGGAATCGAACTGGACGCCGGAACGCATGCTGTATTACGTCGAGCAAGATCGCTATCGCGGCGGTCAGTGCACCGGCGAATATCTTTCGCGGCTGCATTATTTGGAAGACTGGCTCTACGACAATAGTCGGCGCGGTCTGGTAGAAGATCTTACCCGCGATCTCGGCGGCCGCAGCGTCTCGCATTCCGCGCGCGAGATGAGCACCGGGTGGCGGCAATACCGTTATCTCGCGGCAAACCGTTCATTGCTGGGGCCACTTGCACGCATGGAAGCGAACGTTTCTTCGCGACCGCTCTACCAGATCCCAAAAAGTCAGGTCAAAGCAATTGAGCCAAAACTGCGCAGCGGCGATGTTATTGGCGTCATTTCACGCGAGCGAAATGGACTTTATTCGACCGCGCATGTCGGCCTCGCCCAGCGCACAAGCGACGGCGTTTTGCACTTCATGCACGCCTCCTCTCCGAGCAATTACGGACGGGTGGTCGTCGACGACGAGCTTTCCAAGTATCTATATCGCTATCACTCAGACAGCGGCATCCTCGTCGCCCGACCGCTGCGATAAAGTTAGTTGTTTTGTTTCGGCGCTTGATTGTTGCGCCAATCCATCGACAAGATCAACAATCACAGAATGAAAATCTCCAAGCTTGCATTGTCGATCTCGCTCTGGTTTGCAGCAGCGACCTTTTCTCTTGCCGAAACCAAAATTCGCGTCGGCCATTTTCCGAACATCACGCACGCACAGGGCGTGGTTGCGCACGCCCTCTCGCGCCAGGGCAAAGGTTGGTTCGAACAACGGCTTGGACCGGGAACCAAAATCGAATGGTTCGTTTACAACGCTGGGCCGAGCGCGATGGAGGCGGTTTTCGCGAATTCGATTGATCTGACTTATGTCGGTCCCGGCCCGGCGCTCAATGCTTATACCAAATCCAACGGGGAAGAGATTCGTCTGATCGCGGGCGCGGCCAACGGCGGCGCGGGTTTGGTTGTTCAACCGGATGAAAATTTGAAAAGAGCCGCCGATTTTCGAGGTAAGAAAATCGCCACGCCGCAATTAGGGAATACGCAGGACATTTCTTGCCGGGCATGGCTGACAGACGGTGGACTAAAGATCACGCAACTCGGCGGAGACGCACAGGTGATTCCAACACAAAATCCGGATCAGTTAGGCCTTTTTAAGGCGAAGAAAATAGATGCAGTTTGGACTGTGGAACCCTGGCTGACTCGCCTCGAGCAGGAAGCCTCTGGTAAAGTGATTGTCGAAGAAAAGGAAGTGGCCACGACAATTCTCGTTTCGAGCGTCAAATTTCTAAAGGAACAGCGCGATCTGGCAAAAAAATTCGCGCAAGCGCACGCGGAATTGACAGACTGGATCACAAAAAATCCGGAGGAAGCGCAACGTTTGATCAAAGCGGAGCTGTTGGAAGAAACGAAGAGCGACATGAGCCCCCAATTGATCGACGCGGCATGGAAGCGGATTGTGTTTACCGCCGAAATGCCGCGCGCTGCGGTGGAAAAATTCATGCAGAATTCTGTGCGCGCGGGATTTATCAAGACGGCACCCGATCTCTCGAAGCTTTTCGAGAAATTCTAATGTCCCTTCAAGAAGAGCTGCAGGGTCCGCCGCCAGCAAAGCTAATCGTGGATCACGTTTCGAAGTGGTTTCGCCAAAAGCGCCAGACCGTGCATGCGTTGGACGATGTGTCGCTCGAAGTCGAGGAAGGCGAATTCATCGTCATCGTCGGGCCGAGTGGCTGCGGAAAATCGACGCTGCTCGACATCATCGCCGGCCTGGAAAAACCGGACAAGGGACGAGTGCTGGCGGACAATCAACCGGTAATCGGACCGGGGCGACATCGACTGGTCATGTTTCAGGAATCGGCGCTGTTTCCGTGGCTGAATACGTTCGGCAACGTCATGTTCGGTTTGAAATTGAAACCTGGTTTGCGTAATCGGGAGCGGCGTGAGGTTGCAAAATTTTTTCTTCATCTGGTCGGCCTCGAAAAATTCATGGAAGCCAACGTGCACGAGCTTTCTGGCGGCATGAAACAACGCGTCGCCCTCGCCCGAGCACTCGCGCCGAACCCGCGGGTGCTGCTCATGGACGAACCGTTTGCCGCGCTCGATGCCATGACACGCGAACAACTTTACGGTGACATCCAACAGATTTGGCAAAAACGGCGTAAGACGATCATCTTCGTCACTCACAACGTCCGTGAGGCCGCATGCTTGGCGGATCGGGTCGTGATCATGTCGCCCACGCCGGGACGCATTCGCGAGATCTTTGAAGTGGACCTGCCGCGACCGCGCGATTTCAACAGCATCGAAATTGCCCGGCACGCGTCGCAATTGATGGCAGCACTGAAAGGTTACCTTGCGCCGGAGGCGGTGGTGAGTGCGGAATGAGGAGAACGTTACTCGCAGTTTTATTTTTCGTCGCGCTAGTCGCGATTTGGGCGGCCTTCGTTCATTCTGTCATCCTGAACGAAGTGAAGGATCTCTCAGCGGCGCTTTTGATCACGCTGGCGACGCTTGTGTATGCGACATCTTCGAGTGGGAGGTCCCTCGCTCCGCTCGGGATGACAACGCTTTAAAAATGAGACGTGCACTGCTTGCGCTTTTGTTTTTCGTCGCGCTCGTTGCGATTTGGGCGGCCTTGGTGCACGCAAAGATTTGGTCGCCAGTTTTGCTGCCTTCTCCGCGCAGCGTTATGGATTATCTCACTAGCTCCGCACGTGATGGCACGCTCTTCAGCGCATCGGGCGTCACATTGCGGCGTTTGCTCGTCGGATATTTCATCGGGCTCGCAATCGGGCTCCCGCTTGGGCTCCTGACCGCATCTTTGACATTTGCCGAAGACACGGTGGGCGTGCTCGCCCTCGGCCTGCAAACATTGCCGAGCGTTTGCTGGGTCCCCCTTGCGTTGCTGTGGTTCGGACAAACCGAGGGCGCGATGCTCTTCGTCGTCATCATGGGTACGGTCTGGTCAGTTGTGATCGCCACCGACACCGGGGTGCGCACGATTTCACCGATCTTTGCGCGCGCCGCACGAACGATGGGCTCGGGGCCATTCCATCGGTGGATCCACGTGATTTTACCGGCATCACTGCCGCATTTGATCAGCGGAATGAAACAGGGCTGGGCGTTTGCCTGGCGCTCACTGATGGCCGCGGAAATTTACGTCACGATCCTGACCGGCTTTGGTCTCGGCCATCTGCTTCATTACGGTCGCGAACTAAATGCGATGGATCAGGTCATCGGCATCATGCTGGTGATCGTCGTCATCGGTTTGTTGGCGGACAAAATCTTATTCTCGCCCTGGGAACGATTCCTGCACCGCCGCTGGGGAACCGGCCGCACGTGATCAATCACAAGCAGTTCCCTCCCGAAACCTCTTTAATTTCTCAAAAAGGTGCGCGCCCATTCGTTTAGCACCCAAAGGTTCCATAATCGTTGGGCGTGATTCGCGCGGCCGCTCTGATGTTGATCAAGCAGATGAGCGGCGGCTTTTTCCTCGATGAACGGTTGGAGCGCCGAGTGAAGGGGGAACAGCCCGTCGCGAATCTGCTGCCGTGCTTCGTTGCGCCACCACTGACCAAGCGGCACAGAAAAGCCCCGTTTCGGCGCGCCCAGTACGTCCGGCGGCAGATCCGGCGTGACAAGGTCGCGCAATATTTGCTTGCCCTTTTTGCCGTTTACCTTCCAGCGGCGCGGGAGCTTTGCGCAAAGCTCGACAAATTCATGGTCGAGAAATGGCGAACGCACCTCGAGGCTGCGTGCCATGCTGGCAATGTCGAGCTTGGTCAGCAGCGAATACGGCAGTGGCTCGGTGTTGTCCCAATGAAGAATTCGGTCGAATGCGTTTAGTTTGCCACTCCAGAACTCGTGCACCAGGCCGTCAAGGAACGAGGCAGTTCGTCTTTGAAACATCGGCGTGGCGATCGATCGAAAAAAACGACCTGAGAAGAACTCGCCCGAAAACAGGCTGCGGGTTTCTGGAAGCAGTCGGCGCCGCAGCTTCTCCATTATTTTAGTTTGCTGCCAAAGTCCGCCTTTCATCGAATCCAGGGTCCAACGCTCGCGCCACCCCGATGGAAACAAGCCGGACACATGATGCTGCCAACTCTTCAGCCAATGCTTCGGATATCCGGCAAAGGCTTCGTCACCGCCGTCGCCACTCAACGCGACTTTCACGTAGCGACTAGTCAGGCCGCACAAAAGCATTGTTGGTAGCACTGATTTATCCGCTGAAGGTTCGCCGTAATGCCGCACTACATCCGGGAGCAACTTTAACAAATCGGGGTCACCAACCAGGAGATGATGCTCCACTCCGAAATGTCTCGCTGACGTACGAGCGATCTCCGATTCATCATATTCCCTCTGCGTAAACCCGATGGTGAAGGCCTTCACTTTCTGCCCGATGCCGCGGACGAGGCGCGCCAGCAAAGTGTTGGAATCAAGGCCACCGCTCAACAACAGACCGACCGGAACGTCGCTGCGAAGCCGTAACCGGATGCTTTCGTCAAGCTTCGCTCGTAGCAAATCAAGCGCTTCATCGTAACTACAGACAATCTTCTCCGATTGATCGAACGACCAGTAACGCTGCACTTTCACGTCGCCATCTCGCCAGACCAGGTAGTGCGCCGGCGGCAATTTTTTAATTTGTTTTACGATTGTCTGCGGCGCGGAAATGAATCCGAAGATGAGGTATGCTGCGAGCGCATCGGGTTCGATCTCCCATGAAGCGAGCCTTTGATCCAGGA
>DATEZD010000176.1:0-12349 GCA_035255865.1 Candidatus Udaeobacter sp. | reverse complement strand
GGGGTTTTTCTAAGATCCGCGCGGTCAGTACATCTCGGCCGGAATCTCAAATGACGCATTGCTCACTCGGACGAGCTTCCAATCCCATGGCTTTCCCGATACGCGATGCCACTCCAACTTGAATGGTGAGGGCAATTTGTTGACGCGTTCGTCGAGCAATTCCATCACGCCGTCGTCGCTGCTATAGACTGTGATTTTGCCGATCCAAGTCGCGCGCTGCGTTTCAACCTGCACAGCGGGGTCTTTTGCAATGATCCTGGACCCGCGCACCCATCGAAATCCTTCCCGCATGCGTTCGAGAAGGCGCGTCTTATCGTCGCCCCACTGATCCTGATAATCGTTGCCAACAAAATCGGCGACGACCTCCCAGTCCCTGTGGTCAATAGCGTGAAAGAAATTCTCAGTGTGAAGCCGGACCTGACGCTCAGGCCACCAGAGCCAGATCAGATAAAGCCCGATGCAAAGCGCCAAGGCGAGCCCGCCATAGAATGCTGCGCGATACGAAATTGTCACGAGTGCGACTTTATCTTTCCTAAAGGGTCAAGCATACGCTTGATCAAATGTGGCTGGGGGCGGAATCGAACCGCCGACACGTGGATTTTCAGTCCACTGCTCTGCCAACTGAGCTACCCAGCCTTTTAACTGCACCTAGGATCGGCGCTGCGAGAACCGTCACTTAAGCAGAAAACGTCCAACGCTCAACATCCAACGCCCAACGTCCAACTCCAAAAGAATTCGCGCGTACGGCATCGTTTCATGCACGAAGGGGACTCATTGTGCCGGTTAGATTTGCAGTTACAATCGGCCACATGAAGAAGATCATTTCCACGAACGAAGCGCCGGGGGCGATCGGCCCCTACTCGCAGGCGGTGCGCACCGGAAGTTTCCTCTTTTGCAGCGGCCAGATTCCGCTGGACCCCAAATCGGGCCAAATTGTTTCTGGCGATATCGCGGTGCAGACGCGGCGGGTGTTGGACAATATCGCAGCCGTTCTAAGAGCCGACGGGCTCACTTTTGATAACGTCGTTAAGACAACGATTTTCCTCACTGATCTGGGAGATTTCCAAACCGTAAACGAAATTTATGGTTCGTATTTCAAACAAGATCCCCCGGCCCGCTCCACTGTCCAGGTCTCCGCGCTGCCCAAGGGAGCGAAGATAGAGATCGATGCTATTGCAGATACCGGGGAGGCCGAGCAAACGGCATATGACACGTCTGGGTGATGTCGACTGTAGCGGCGGTCTCCGACCGCCGAAATAAAACGTGCGACACTCAGAGAGTGCCGCTACAGAAGGACACATAATGAGCGAAGATCTTCTCGCGCTTTTCCGCAAGACCAGCGCGCTACTCGATGGCCATTTCGTCTTGCGCTCCGGACTGCACAGCCGCCAATATTTTCAATGCGCAATCCTCTTGCAGCATACCGACATCGCTGCGCAGGTGTGCGGGCAACTCGCCGATAAAGTGCGCCAGTTTGATTGCGACACAGTCATCTCCCCTGCTCTCGGCGGAATTATTGTTGGCCAGGAAGTCGGCCGTTCGTTAGGCAAACGCCATATCTTTGTCGAAAAAGACGAGGGCAAACTTGTCTTGCGTCGCGGGTTTCAAATTTCGCCTAACGACAAGTTCGTCGTAGTCGAAGACGTCGTCACCCGCGGCGGACGCGTGCAAGAAACAATCGACATCGTTCGCGCGCATGGCGGCACCGTCTCCGCAGTCGGCGTGATTGTCGATCGCAGCGGCGACAAGAAACCGGATTTCGGCTGTCCGTTCGTGAGCTTAGTCGAAATGAGCGTGGAAAATTTTCCCGCAGACAATCTCCCGCCCGACCTCGTGAAGATTCCTGTCGTCAAACCCGGCAGCAAATAGCGGTTCAGCGCTCGCCGCGGCGAGCGCACTACAATTTCAACAGCTCGGCGAGTTGCTTGGCATCGGTCACCGGCGCTTTGCAGGTGAAGTTTTCGCAGAGGTACGCGGCTGGTTTACCTTCGACCATCGACATCGCACGGATCGCTTCGTTTTTCTCGCCGAGATATTTCTGGCCGTCAGCGCCATCCGCCAGAAGCAGGATTGTCTTTGGGAGAAAATGGCGGTGCACCTCTTTAAGAAGTGCTCTCGTTTCCGGCGCGTCCTTCTTCGCGGCGATCACGATCTGTCGCGGCTTGCTTAACGAATAGTCGAGCGCGACCAGCATTTGCGGCATGGCGCTTGGGAAATGCGACAGGGTAGTTGCAAATGCATCGATCGTTTTTCGCGCGCGCTCTGCTCCCTCAGCCGCGGGATCATCGCGAAATTGCGATAACCGCAGAAGATTCAGCGCTCCGACCGAACTCGCAGCCGGCTCGGCGCCGTCGTTGTCGTCCTTCATCCGGAGAAACACACTCTGGTCCTTTCCGCTCGTGCTAAAGTAGCCGCCGTTCTTCTCGTCGAAAAACGAGCGGTCCTGCGTCTCTTGCAATTCGACCGCAAATTTCAGCCAATCGACATCGAACGATGCTTCATAAAGATCGAGAAGACCTTGGATCACAAAGGCGTAATCATCGGCAAAGCCTTCGATATCACTGCGACCGCCCCGATAGTTGCGATAGAGCAATTTGCTCTTTTCTTCATAGAGATTTGTCCGCAGGAACTTTGCCCCGCGCGCTGCGATTTCGAGGTAGCGCGGCTCGCCGAACACCTGCGCGGCGCGGGCATAGGCAGAGACCATTAAACCATTCCAAGCGGCGATGATCTTGTTATCGAGGTGCGGTCGCGGCCGTTTACTGCGAATCGCAAACAATTTCTCGCGACTCTGCGCAAGGGATTTTGCAATTTGCTCTTCGGTCTTCTTAAAATGCTCAGCGGTTTCCCCGATCGTGTGACGTTCGATTAAAATGTTTTTGCCGCGGAATTCATCGTGTGGGTCGCTTCCTTCCGGCGCGTTGCCGTGCGCTTGCACGCCGTAATGGAAATCGAAAATCTCAGCGACATCGCCAAGCGCTTCGTCGACATCTTTCTTTGTCCAAATGTAGAACGCTCCTTCGGCGGTTTTCTGTAGCGGCGCTCTATGAGCGCCGGGCTGTGTGGGCTGCGCCAATTCACTTCGGCGGTCATCCCGACGAGTCGGGACAGCAACTGGGCTGTCTGCGTCTTCCGCGGAAAAAAATCCGCCTTCGTTCGATGTCATATCACGCTCGACATAGTCGAGAATGTCGCGCGCGACTGATTCGTATTGCTCATCTCTTGTGATTTGAAAGGCGTCGAGATAAGCGACGGCCAGTTGCGCCTGATCGTAAAGCATCTTTTCGAAGTGCGGCACGTGCCAGTAACGATCGACCGAGTAACGGTGAAAACCGCCACCGATGTGATCGTGCATTCCTCCCGCCGCCATTTTGCGCAGCGTGAATAGCGCCATTTCGAGCGCTTGTTTGCCAGCAGCCGTGGCATCGGCATCCTGCCGATTTTCCCGGTGAATTGGCTGGAAGCCAATGCCACGACTTCGCGCGTAGAACCGCGTGAGGAAATTCAGCGTGACTGGACGCGGAAATTTTGGCGCATTACCGAATCCGCCTTCCTTTGGGTCGTAACTGCGATCAAGCTGTTTGTAAGCAGCCCCCAAGATCGCCGCGTCGATTTTGCCTTCACCCGTTGCCGCGGATTGAGATTCGCGCAGTGCGGCAACGATCTGGCCGCCTTGCTCGACAATTTTATCGTGATTCTCCTTCCAAGCGGTCGCGACTCTTTCGAGCACCTTCTTGAACCCGGGCTGACCATATCGGTCTTCTGGTGGAAAATAAGTTCCGCCGACAAACGGTTTCAAATCCGGCGTTAACCAGACGCTCATTGGCCAGCCGCCACCGCCAGTGGTTGCCTGCACAAAGGTCATATAGACGCGGTCAACATCGGGACGTTCTTCCCGGTCCACCTTAATGTTCACGAACTCGCGATTCATGATCGTAGCCACTTCTTCATTTTCGAACGATTCGTGCGCCATCACGTGGCACCAGTGGCAGGTGGAATAACCTACTGAGAGAAAGATGGGTTTGTTTTCCTGGCGCGCCTTGGCGAAAGCTTCCTCGCCCCACGGATACCAATCGACCGGATTATGTGCGTGCTGAAGAAGGTAAGGCGACTTCTCGTGCGCGAGCCGGTTCGTGTGCTCGGAAGGGGCAGGCGTCGGTTCAGCAAAAGTGCCGCTCGATGTCACTAACCATGCTAGCGCGAGAAACGCGCCGCGGAAATGGCGAATGACGAAACTTACCAGGCGTTCCGCGATCATCTTTTCGTCATTCGTCATTTGGACTTCCTTCGTCATTTGTCATCCGTCATTCGTCATTTCGTGGACACCCTTCTTGTCATTCCAAGCGAAGTCGAGGAATCTCTGGCTGTTTTTAGCGGGCGGTAGCGCAGGCATCCCAAGAGTTAGAGATGTCTCGACTCCACTCGACATGACAAAACATGGACACAACGCATCTCATTCTTCTTTTTTTCGCCATCGGGGTGATCGCTTTTCTTTACTCGTCGGTGGGCCACGCAGGTGCGTCGGGTTACATCGCAATCATGACGCTGTTCGGAATCGCGCCGACCGTCATTCGTCCCACTGCGCTCGTGCTTAACATCTTGGTTGCGTCCATCGGCACGTTTCAGTTTTGGCGCGCCGGTCATTTTTCATGGAAATTATTCTGGCCATTTGCGCTGCTTTCCATTCCGGCCGCATATCTCGGCGGCTATTTGCAGCCGTCTGCGTCGATTCTGAGGATCCTCATCGGGATTGTGCTCCTTTTCTCTGCCGCGCGGCTTGTGTTTCGCCGCGGTGATCCGGCACAAACGTTCCCTCCGTCGCGGCCGGTCGCAGTGGGCGTCGGAGCGGCCCTTGGATTTCTTGCGGGGCTAACTGGAACTGGAGGCGGAATATTTTTGACTCCACTCTTGCTGTTCTGCCGGTGGGCACGCATTCGTCAGGCTGCTGCCGTCTCGGCGCTTTTCATTTGGGCAAACTCGATCGCCGGTTTGTTTGGCTACTTTACAAAAGTCCATTCAGTTCCTTCGCTGGGGCTGATTCTTGCAACAGCTGCAATCATTGGCGGCATTGTCGGATCGCACTTCGGCAGCAGGCATTTTGCTGTCAGAGTGATTTCACTTTGTCTGGCGACGGTTCTGCTGATTGCGGGAACAAAACTGATTTTCACCAGGTAGCGGCGATTGACTTCAATCGCCTAGGCGGTTCAGGTGAATCGCCCCTACCACAGCTCTAATTTCGGCGCGGTCTCAGGTGACCAGGGATTCGTTTTGTAATCCGAAGCAGCGATTTGGTCGGCGTATTCCTTCAAAAGCCGGCAAAATGCGGTCACATTCAGCCCGTGATGCCGCGGCCCGAACCTTGTCAGGTTGCTCTCCGCGAGCCGGAACAGACGCACCGCGGGACGCAAACGCCTGCTGTGCTTTGCGTGCAATGGGTGTTCGAATCGCTTTTGAAGGTGGACAAAAGCGCCCGCGGCCTGGATCAATCCCTTGAAGAAATCCGCGTCACTCGAATCCGTTTTCAACCAAAGCTGCTCGAGCACATCGTGCGCCTCATAGTAGCGCTGTTCGTTCCAGCAACGGAAAAACGCGCGGTAAAACGGATGCTTTGTGACTTCTGTCTGACCCGGATCGACGACGTCCCCACCCAGCTCAGCCACCAACTGCGAAATCCTCTCGCCTTTGTTCATGGAAAGCTTAATTTGCTTGCGGCTCAGATAATGAGCAAACCAGCACTCAACAGCTTTTCCGAGGGAAAAAACCGCCCGCCTCAGTCCAGTGAACTCTGGCAGCAGGCCTGGCTGCGCCACCAAAGAAGATGACTGGCCTCACCCTGGCCATGTTGCTGGCCGTCATCGCAATTTTGATTTTGTCTTCCGCGCTCTTTTCCGCAGTGGAAACGGCGCTTTTTCTACTTAAACCGCATCAATTGCGCCGCTTGGAAACGCATCATGCCGGGCTCACGAAATTCATAAAACTTTTTCGGGAGAATCCGCGTCGTGTTCTAAATGTTCTGCTACTGGGCGACGGACTGGTGAATGTGATTCTGGTCGTGTTGTGTCTTTTCTTTCTGTGGGAAGGCCCGTTCGCAGGACGCGTCCCGCAGTGGCTGGCTGGAATCGCGATCTTTGCCATTGTGGTGTTGCTCTGTGATTTGATTCCGAAATTGCTGGCGATTTCGGCGCCTTACAGGCTCTCAGCGATCAGCGCCCTCACCTTGAAGATATCGATGCCGTTGCTCGACCGCATGGGTCGTGGACTAGAGACAGTCAGCGCTTACGTAGTCGATCTTCTCACGCCCAAGCATCTGCGCACTCGCGCGCGCTTGAGCGATGAGGAACTAGAGACGCTGATCGAGATAGGTGAAGAAGAGGGCGCCTTGTATGAAGGCGAAGCCGAGATGATCCAGGAAATCATGAAGCTAGGCGATAAGACGGCGAAGGACTGCATGACGCCGCGCGTGGATAGTTTCATGCTGCCAGATGATTTGACGAACCAGGATGCGATCGCGCAGTTGAAGGAGAAACGGCATCGGCGCGTTCCGGTTTATGTCGATACGCCTGATCAAGTTCTCGGGATTATCGATGTGAAACTGTTCCTGCTCGATCCCTCGGAACATTACACCGAAAGACTCATCGCTCCCTCATTTGTGCCCGAGACGATGCACGCGCTGGAATTGCTCAAGCTTTTTCTGACTCATCCCCAGGGAATGGCAGTCGTGGTTGACGAATTTGGCGGGACCGAAGGCATCATCACCATGGACGATATCGTGGAAGAGATTCTTAGTGATGCGCTGCCTCGGGGGGATGTCGCGCTTTACATCGAGCCGCTCGGCAACGGCAGATTTCTTGTTAGCGGCAACGCGCGCCTGGACGATTTACGCGAACACCTTGGTTTTCGAATCGACGCGGAAGGGATAGACACGATCGGCGGATTCGTCTTCACGCGTCTGGGTTATTTGCCATCTTCCGGCACAAAGCTCGAGATACCTCGTCTTGCCATTACTGTGCGCCGTTCCGGCCGTAAGAGAATCGAGGAAGTTCTGTTGGAGAAAACAACTGCATTCGAGGCTGCGGCATGATTGTGGGTTTCGTCATTTTCTGTTGCTGGATTGTTTCGTTTTTCTTCAACGGAATTGAGAGCGGTCTTCTCTCGATCGATCCGGTGCGGTTGCGGCAGAACGTGAAGAGCGGCGTACCTGCTGCCCGGCGGTTGAATCGTCTGCTCAAACACCCGGAGCGATTGCTGGCGACCGTTCTGCTCTTCACGAACGCGGCCGACATACTGGGTTTGCTGCTGCTGACCAGCCAACTCGTTCGATGGTACGGCCACACCGGATACTTGTTCGCTCTCGCAATCGCGCTTCCGGTTTATCTATTCCTGCTCTTGGTCTTACCGAAATCGCTGTTCCGGCGATTTCCCCTTCGCGCGTTAGCTCGGCTTGCCGGCGTGCTCGAGTTCGCGGTGATGTTATTTTCACCTCTGCTCGAACTTGGTGCACGGCTTGGCAAGCTGGTCCTGCCGGCTCGCGCCGCGAAGCGTGCCCGGCTTTTTGCTGGCCGCGAAGAGCTAAAGCAGATCACTATGGAAAGCGAGCGTGAAGGGACTCTAACTCCGACCGAGCGCGCGATGATCCATAACGTCGTGGACTTTAGCGGGGTCAAGGTTCGTGACGTGATGCTGCCCGCGGCCAAAGTCGTCGCGTTGCAGCCAAGCGCGTCAACGGAGGAAGCAGTAAAGCTCTCTGCTGCTTCCGATCTTGATCGCCTGCCTGTGGTTCCGCCGGGAGGACAACCATCTGGACTAGTCAACGTCCTCGAGATTCTGCTCGACCAAAACGGAAATGAGCCGCTGGGCAATTATGTTCGGCGCATTGTGACAACCACAGAGGAGGAGCCAGCTTACCTAATCGTGCAGCAATTGCGCGCTGCTCGGCTCGGTCTGGCCGCGGTCGTGGACCAAAAGAAAAAATTTCGCGGAATTGTTTCTATTGAGGATTTGATTCGACGACTCGTTTCTTCGAGCGGGGCGCAGGTCTAATCTCCTCGAACGAGCATTCTGTCCTCGTCGCTCAAAATTCGGGCGCAACTGACCAGCGCTACGTGCGAAAAAGCCTGGGGAAAATTTCCCAGCTGACGCCTGTTGCGTGGATCGTACTCTTCGGAGAGCAGTCCAAGATCGTTGCGCAGACCAAGCAGGCGCTCGAACAATTCTCGCGCTTCTTTTTTCCGGCCGAGCAGGTGCCAGCAGTCAGCGAGCCAAAACGAGCATGGAAGAAATACCCCTTCGGTGCCTGGCAATCCATCGACGCCGGTTTCTTGTGGCTGATAGCGTAACACCAGGCCGTCTTGCATTAGTTCGCGTTCAATCGCTTCGATCGTGCCCCTGACGCGCTCGTCACTCACCGGAAGAAACCCACCGAGCGGCATTGTCAGGAGGCTCGCGTCGAGGGCATCGGACCCATAAAACTGTGTGAAAGCCTTCTTCTTCTTGTTATAGCCGCGATCGCAAACTTCTGCGTGAATCTGATCCCGAATCTTTTGCCATCGATCAAAGTGCTCGCCTGCCGCGCAGTCGCAGTCCTCAATCAGCTTGATCGCACGATCGAATGCCAGCCAGGCCATCATTTTCGAGTGCGTAAAATGCCGGCGAGGGCCACGGACTTCCCAAATTCCTTCATCCGGCTTCTGCCAGTGTGACTCCAGGAATTTCATTAACGCGACCATCAGCGCCCATTCGGGTTCGGTCATTTTGATCCCGGCATGATCAGCCTGCCAGATCGCAGCGAGCACTTCGCCATAAACATCCAGCTGAAACTGCTTTGACGCTGCGTTGCCAATGCGCACAGGCCTGGAGTTTTCGTAACCGGAGAGCCATGGAATCTCGTACTCATCGAGACGGCGTTCACCGCGCACGCCGTAGATCGTTTGCATTTGTGCGGGGCTCCCTGCGATGGCGCGCAGCAGCCATTGGCGCCAGGATGTGGCTTCCTCACGATAGCCTGCGCCCATTAACACGAGCAAAATGAGCGCTGCGTCGCGCAACCAACAGTAGCGATAGTCCCAGTTGCGGACGCCGCCTATTTGCTCCGGTAACGAAGTGGTAAGCGCCGCGACCAACCCGCCAGTAGGCGCATAGGTCAAGCCTTTAAGAGTCATTAGTGAGCGCACGATCGCATCGCGCCATTTCCCTTCGGTTCGAAATTGTTTCGTCCAATCGCCCCAAAATTTTTCCGTATCGTGCAATGCGTGCTCAGGATTTATTTTTCTCGGAGGATCCAGGTGAGAGGCGTACCACGTAAGCACAAATGGAATGCGGTCACCTTTTGCTACAGTAAACTCGGCCACGGTCGTTAAATCTTTCCCTTGCGTTTCAACCGGTGTTCGTAAGATCAAACCATCCGGTCCCGCGATTGCTTCGAGCCCGTCAAAGCGCTTGCGCCTTCGCACCCAGGGCACGATATGCCCGTAATCGAAGCGGATGATCAGTTCCATCTGCATCGACACTTTGCCGCGCACGCCTTCGATGATGCGAATGATGTCCGGATTCTCGCCACGCGGCGGCATGAAATCGATCAGGCGCACCGCACCGCTCTTGGTTTCAATTTCCGTTTCAAGAATTAGCGTCTCGCCCCGATAGCGGCGGCGGGTTGTTTCAACTTTCTCTTCCGGAAAAAACCGCCAGTGCCCGTTTTGACTCTCGCCGAGCAGCGACGCAAAACACGCCGGCGAATCGAACCGAGGAAAGCAAAGCCAATCAACACACCCGTCGCGACTCACCAGCGCGCCTGTTTGCGTATCGCTGAGAAACGCGTAGTCCTCGATCTTTGTATTTCCTTTTGCCACTCTATTTCTTGCTCTTCCTCTTATTCGTATTCCTACTCTATCTGGTGTTGTAGCGTGCGCTGTCTCAGCGCACAACTTCTGGGCACGCCGAGAATCCGCTGAGGACAGCGGACACTACAGCAACATGCTCTCGCTTTGTTATTCGGAGTTCGCGAGCCTGGCGATCCCATTGCGCGTTAATCGGAACACCGTCCATTCATCCATCGGCTTGGCGCCAAGCGCGCGATAAAACTTGATAGCCGGTTCATTCCAATCGAGGACAGCCCATTCCATCCGGCCACAACCGCGCTCCATCGCAATCTTCGCAAGCTCGACAAGCAATGCGCGACCGTAACCTTTCCCGCGATTTTCCGGCTTCACGAACAAATCTTCGAGATAAAGTCCGGGTCGCCCGAGCCACGTCGAAAAATTGTGAAAGAAAAGCGCAAACCCGACTGGCGATTCTCTTTCAAACGCGAGAAGCACTTCCGCCGCCGGCCGCTCCCCGAATAGAACATCGACAAGCTGCTCTTCCATTGCAGTGACTTCGTCTGGCGCACGCTCGTACGTCGCCAAATCGCGAATGAGTTGAAGGATGATCGGCACGTCCTCCGCGCGTGCCGGACGAATCTCGAAGTCAGCGACACTCTTCATGTTAGCGAGACCCGATATAACCACGAATAGACACTAATTCACACCAATGTTTTCGGTCGCCGCGGCGACCGGTCTCGCGAAACCTTTCGGAGTTGAAGTGCCTGCCGCGCGGGAGCTGCTCGAAGGCGAGCGGCGGTCCGCCACAGGACGGATTCGCCGTGGCGAACTTGACACCGCTTTTTTTCCCACCGCGAATGCAAATGCCGACCGCAGCCACAAAAATAATCGCGACATTGCGTATCGGACTCGCGTAAAATCCATGCCTTGGGGAGGACTTCTTGAATCTGCGCACTTGGATATGTTTGGCGCTGGTTTGCGCATTGGGCGTGGCCGCTCACACAAACGTCATCACGGTCACCAATACAAACGACAGCGGATCCGGTTCACTACGGCAGGCGCTAGTTGATTCGCATGACGGCGACACGATTAACTTTGCAGTGACTGGCACGATCGGATTGACGAGCGGCGAACTGGTGATTACCAAGAACATCAGCATCAGCGGGCCGGGAGCGAATCTCCTGGCGGTATCCCGAGCGGCAAACGCGGCGCCCTTCCGCATTTTTCATGTCATGCCAGGTCACACTGTGACGATCGAAGGGCTAGTGATCAGCAACGGATCTGTCCTCAATGGCTTCGGCGGCGGCATTCTCAACGATCAAAGTGCGCTAACGATGGATAGCTGTGCCCTGACTGGGAACTCGGCTTTGGGTCAGCAGGGTTTCGGTGGCGGCATCTTTAGCAACGGAAGCGGTGCCGGCGGCAACGCGAGCCTGACCATCACCAACAGCGCATTAAGTGGAAACGCCGCGACTAACGGCGGCGCTATTGAAAACGACGGTTCCAGCGGAATGGCCAATCTAACCATTAGAAACAGCACGTTGAGTGGCAACTCCGAGAACGGTATTTTCAGCGATGGAAGAGGTACCATTACCATTACCAAGAGCACATTGAGCGAAAACAGCGCCGTAGGTATCTCCATGTTTTCTGGGATGTTAGACATCGGGAATACGATCCTGAAGGCTGCTGCGTCGGGAGTTAACCTTAACATCGGAAAGCTAGCGACGGTCACATCGCGCGGATATAACCTGAGCAGCGACGATGGCGGGGGCTTTTTGACAGGTCCGGGCGATCAGATCAACACCGATCCGTCGCTTGGGCCACTTCAGGACAATGGTGGGCCGACATCGACCCATGCGCTGTTGCCAGCGAGTCCAGCCATTGACGCAGGCAATCCAAACTTTACTCCGCCACCTTTCTACGATCAGCGCGGCCCGGGGTTCAATCGAGTTGTAAATGATCGCATCGACAAAGGCTCGTTTGAAGTGCAGGGACCGACGCCTACGCCAACTCCCACCGGGACGCCTTGCGCTTCGGTCGGCGCGTGGACCGAGCAGGCGACCTACCCCATCGCCACGTCCGGACATGCCGTGGCCTCAGTAGGTGGCAACCTCTATAGCTTCGGCGGCATCGTCAATAATGTCGCTATCGCGAACGCGTATAAGTACACGCCTGCTACGAATACCTGGACGCCTATCGCCTCCCTTCCGGCACCGCGTGGGTGGTTCAGCGGCACAACCGATGGCACCTATGTCTACCTGCTTGGCGGCGTGGACCAAAACTTCAACACGACCGCCACGCTTTGGCGCTACGATCCGATCAGCAATACCTATAACACAAGCCTGCCTTCTTATAGCATTCCCACCTACTTTCACGCCTGTGCCTATCTCAACGGCAAGATCTATCGCATTGCCGGACGCGCTATCGGCACCGATTTTCATGTCGAGGTTTACAATATCGCCACGAATACGTGGTCGATGGCCGCCAATTATCCATTTGCCAATCATAGTCTCATGGCGGTAGCCCTGGGCAGC
>DATEZD010000175.1:0-6028 GCA_035255865.1 Candidatus Udaeobacter sp. | reverse complement strand
GCGACCGCAGCGCGGACATCTGCCGCGTTTTCCACGATGCGTAAGCAGCCAGGATTTCGGCAAACGATTGAAATCGGTTTTCAACGCAATTGCTCTTTCCAGAACATGGCGCGTTGCACGAAACAACTGCCTCAGAGCCTTGTCACTCAATCTGGCCGCTTCAGTGGCCGGGTGCATGCGTGCGCGGAAAAGAATTTCATCTGCGTAAAGGTTGCCGATCCCGGCGATCAACTGTTGGTTCAACAAGATCGCTTTCACTGCGCCGCGGTGTTTTCCAACAATTGCCTTGAACTGCGAGAGATTAATTTCGAGCGCGTCGGGGCCAAGGCCGCGTGTTTCCAGAAATTCATCTACGTCCTCGATCAACTCGATTTCGCCGAATTTCCGTTGATCGTCGAACGCCAACCGGCAGTTATCCGCGAAACGAAAAATCACTCGCGTAGTCTTCGGCGCTACTTCGTCGTGGCTGAGGTACTCAAGTGATCCGGTCATGCCGAAATGCAGTCGCAACCAGAACTCATCACCGGCGCGCACAAACAAATGTTTGCCGTGGCGGTGACTGTTTTCGAAGCGACGCCCTTTCAGTCGACGTGTCAGCTCACGCACGGAAACGTGTTTCAAAACATACGCGTCACGCACCTCGACGCCTGCGATCCGCTGGTGCAATGACGTGCTGTCCAGGTATCGTTTGAACGTTTCGACCTCGGGCAGCTCTGGCATGGTGCCTACGTTGGCACTTAGTTGAATATATGTCCCGCAACCCGGTGGATAACTTTCTGCGGCTGTTGAAAAAATCACCATCCGGCGCCGTCTTCAATCCGTGGTGGGAAGTCGATGAGCAAAATGACGCGGGCCGGAACGCGCCGGCCATACGGCGCAGACAGTTGCGCGCTTATCTGCGAAAACGTCTCGGGAAGGCAAAACTCGCATTGATCGGCGAGGCGGTTGGTTATCGCGGCGGTCACTTCAGCGGCATCCCGATGACATCCGAGCGGTTGCTGCTCGGCAAACAGCCAGATGTTGTAGCGGCGCTCTATGAGCGCCGAAATCTGGGCGGGAGTGTCAGCGACGGCGGTCATAGACCGCCGCTACAAATTTTCTCCGGTATCAAGCCACGCCGCACGAGCAAACAGAGTGTTTGTCCGGAGGGCTTTTCCGAACCGACGGCAACGATTGTATGGACCGCGCTCTTCCGGCTTGGCCTAGAGCCAGACCACTGCGTGCTGTGGAATGCGTTCCCGTGGCATTCGTTCGATCCGCGCCGTGGCCTGTTGAGTAATCGTATGCCTAACAACTCCGAGCAGGCTGCGGGCCTGCCGCTGCTCAAGGCTTTCCTAAAATTGTTTTCGTGCGATCAAGTCGTCGGGCTGGGTAAAATCGCTGCCGCACAGCTCGAAGAATTTGGTGTCAATGCGCGCTGCGTGCGGCACCCGGCCTCCGGCGGCGCCAGACTCTTTCGCGCACAAATCGCCGAGATTTTGAAAACGCGGAGCGATTAAGCCATTTAGGTCAGTGCGGGGACGGCGCTTTGGTCCGTTCACTTTGGCGGTTCGCTCTTTTTGATCAGTGCCGTCAAGAGGTCGATCGGTAGGGGGAAAAAGGTCGTGGTGTTATGTTCGCTGGAAATTTCGCGCATCGTTTGCAGGAAACGCAGTTGCAGCGCAATCGGTTCCTTGCTCATCATCGCGGCGGCCTGCACCATTTTTTCCGCAGCTTGAAATTCGCCCTCGGCGTTGACGATCTTTGCGCGGCGCTCGCGCTCGGCTTCGGCCTGCTTGGCCATGGCGCGCTTCATGGTGTCGGGCAACGCCACGTCCTTCACCTCGACCGCCGTGACTTTGACGCCCCATGGTTCGGTTTGGCGATCGATGATCTCCTGCAACTTCTGGTTGATCGACTCGCGTTGCGAAAGCAGGTCATCCAAGGGGGCCTGGCCGAGCACGCTGCGCAACGTCGTCTGCGACATCAGCGAAGTGGCTTTGAGAAAGTTCTCAACTTTCACGACGGCGGCTTGCGGATCGACGACGCGAAAATAAACAACCGCATCGACCGTCACCGGCACGTTGTCTCGCGTCATCACCTCCTGCTTCTCGACGCTGATGGTGACGACGCGTAAATCCATTCGCACCATTCGATCGACAATCGGGATGAGGAAGATCAGTCCCGGCCCTTTCGCGCCGAGTAATTTTCCAAGACGAAAAATCACGCCGCGTTCATACTCGCGCAGGATACGAATCGCCTGCGGCAGGATGATTACGGCGAGGATGATGATGGGGATGGCCCAACCGATTAATCGCGGCAGTGCTTCAATTAATTCCATGGCTGTCTTCTTTCAGTTGTTTCGAGCTTCGATATTCGAACTTCGAATTTCATTTTGGTTTCACTTTCAACGTCAATCCTTGCACGCCCGCGATCTCGACCGGTTGGTCTTTTTCGATTGGCGCGTCACTGACTGCGTTCCAATATTCGCCTTCGACAAAAATCTTTCCGCCACGCGGATCGATTGACGTCAGGGCAGTCACCGTTTTTCCAATCAGCGTTCCCATTCCCACTTTCACCGGCAAGAGTTGCGCGCGCAGGCCTTTGCCGATGACGAAAACAAAGAACGCCGCAGTAACGAGTGTCGCAGGAATGATGTAGTTGAGAGATAAGCGAAAAAGCGGATCAGCGCGATTGAAGAGCATGAGCGAACCGATCAGAAACGCAATGATTCCGCCGACCGTCAACACGCCATGCGTGGTGGCGTAAACATCAAAGACAAAGAGCAGCAAGGCGAGGGCGATCAAAGCGAGGCCGGTGACGTTGACCGGCAAAATAGCCGCCAGATAAAGTGCGAGGACCAATGCGATCGCGCCCACAACTCCAGGTAGAATCGCGCCCGGCGTGGTCAATTCACCAATGATTCCATAGATCGCGATGAGCATCAGGATAAACATCACCTCGGGTCGCCACAGTTTTTGAAAAACACGCTCCGCAGGTGACATCCTCACCTCTGCCACCTCGGCACCGGCGGTCTTCAACGGTTTGCCGTCCACTACGCGCCCATTCAACTTTTGCAGCAGGTCAGGGACGTCGGGAGCGATGAGATCGATCACTTTCAATTCCAGCGCTTTCTCCGCCGTGATCGATGCGCTCTCTTTCACGGCGGACTTCGCCCATTCAATATTGCGCTGGCGTTTGCCGGCGATGGTCTCGATGTAGCTGACCGAAAAATTCTCCAGCTTCTGTTTCATCGTTTCGTCCGGCTTCTCTTCTCCGCCGCTGGGGAAACCGCCGATTGAGACAGGATGCGCTGCGCCAATCGTAGTGGCGGGCGCCATCGCCGCCACGCTTGCCGCAATAGTAATGAAACAGCCTGCGCTGGTAGCGGTCGCGCCTGTCGGAGCGACGTAAACCACTACCGGCACCGGAGCGCCTAAAAAACTTTGCACAATCTTCTGCGTCGAATCGAGCAAACCGCCCGGCGTGTTGAGTTGAATGATCAGGCACTGCGCGTTTTGTGTCCGGGCCTCTTCAATGCTGCGCGCAATGTAGGTAGCTGTCGCGGGCCCGATCGCGCCGTCGATGTTGATAAGCGAAACTTTCTCCGCCGCGAGCCCTTTAGCAGCGCAAACAAGCCATAAAAAGGCAAACGTCCAACGTCCAACGCCCAACATCCAACGTCGAACTTCCTGAATTGAGCGTTGAGCGTTGAGCGTTGAGTGTTGGGCGTTGGAGAATTTCATTAGCCTTTCCCAGAATCTTCAGGCCGGCGCGGCGTATTGTGCGGCTCTGCGCAACTCCTATGCTCCTTTCATCGTCTCGCCACTGCGGGATTAACGGCCAAGTTTTCCACCATCGGCTTCACGATTTTCTCGTAATCGCGATAACTGACTTTAATCGCGTCGGTGTGCGTGCCTGCTTCGAAAACGATGTAGTCTTGCTCTGCCAGGTGCTTGTCCGCATAGGTCGGCAGACCGTAGAGATTCCCAAAGGGCGGCATCGCGCCGATCGCGCAATCGGCGAAGAGCGACTTGAATTCCTGTTCACTGTCGAGTGAACAGGCTTTACCGATTGCCTTCTCGACTTTCCCCAAATCGATTTGGTGATCTGCCGGCAGCACCATCATTAAATGCTGCTCGCCCGACTTGATCATGACCACTTTGGCGTGATGCCGGCCTTTGACGTGCTCCGCTTGGGCGATGCGCTGCGCCGTCACTGCCTCGGGATGGCGCAGAATCTCATAGGTCACTTTGTTTTCATTTAAACAATCGATGAGTCGTTTTGGAATTTCCATAACCGCCTCCGCTGAGAAAGTATCACTTTCCTGTGTGATCTCTACTTGCCTATTGGGTGTCTAGCTTCCCCTGCAGTGTCGAAACGCGGACGATGTCGCCAAGCCACTTGCTGCCGGTGGGTTGCCGGATGCGGCTGGACTTGCCGCGCGTTACGAAATAGAAATGCAAATATGAATTCATTTCGAGCTTCATTAATTAGACTGATACTTTTATCGTTCGTGGGTTTCACCGCGCAGGCGCAGACACCCGCGGAAAAACCGTCGGCTCCACTAAAGGCTATTGCGGTGCTTCATCCCACCGGAGCCAACAAACTGAGCGGCACCGTTACGTTTACTGAAGTTGCCGATGGCGTGCAGGTGCATGCAGAGATCACGGGCCTGACTCCGGGAAATCATGGCTTTCATGTCCATGAATTCGGCGATTGCAGCGCAGCCGATGCGACTTCCGCTGGCCCTCATTTTAATCCAGCCAACAAACCGCACGCCGGGCCAGACGCCACCGAGCGGCATGTGGGCGACATGGGAAATGTGGAAGCAGATGCTTCCGGCAAAGCGAAGTTGGAGTATCTGGACCATCAAATCTCGCTTACGAACGACCAACAATCGGTGATCGGGCGATCCGTGGTGGTGCATGCGAAAGCGGACGATCTGAAGTCTCAGCCGGCCGGCGACTCAGGCCCGCGCATTGCTTGTGGCGTCATCGGGCGAGCCAAAGGCCAGTAACGATTCGGAGTTCCGCCTTCAGGTGCGGTGCTGTGCGCGCCCCCGCAGCTATTGTAGCGTGCGCTGTCCTCAGCGCACTCAAGATGGATCAAGGCGTGCGCCATGTCCGCTGCGGACAGCGGACTCTACAGCCAATTGGGCAAAAATTGCGTATCAAAATCTCTTTGCTCGACAGGGCGCTTCTCATCTGATCAACTTAGTGAAAACCATCGCCCTTACACGCTTATGCCACGAATATCCAAAACTGAATTAGCGCCGGAAAACGGCTGCATCATCGACATGAAATGGAAGCTTGGGTCGCTGAGCTACCACGCTTCTACTGCGGGAAAGGAGCCGGTGCCGCTTGTAACGGAGGCAATACGCCTGCCGGAAATCGTGCTTTACGATCATATCGGGTTCAAAGGCTCCTACGCTCGCACAAATCTGAGCTTTCATTACGTGGGCGATTACTGGGACGATCGGATGAGCTGCATCATCGTCGTGAGCGGGGTGTGGCGATTTTATCGCGACGAATATTACAAAGGCCCTCACTGGGACCTCGGCCCGGGTTACTACGAAAGCTTCTTCGCCGAGAAAGGTCCTGACGACGTGGTCAGCTCTTTTCAATGCATTGCGCTGACGTGACGCCGTGATCCAAGATTAGACGAAATTTTTCGTCTAATTCTCGTTCGGCAGACTCGACAGGCCAAATGATTGTAGCCGGTGAGTAGGATCGATGAAGAGAGGCGTGAATAGGGGAAAGCGACTGAACCATGAGCCGCCGTCCGTCACAGCGAAGCTCGGATGGCGGTACCACCACATCGGGATTCCACACACGCAGCCTCGTGCTCAGGAGCATCATGTCCCGCACCTCGGTGTTCACCTCTCCGGTTTTGACACCAGTCCCTACGGGATCGAGTGGATCCGGTTCGAACCGCATTGCCACGTGCCCGAGATCGTCAGAAGTGTTCCGCACATCGCCTTTGCCGTCGACGATTTGGACGAAGCCCTAAAAGGTAGGGAGGTTTTGATCGCGCCGACCGAGCCATC
>DATEZD010000174.1:0-2745 GCA_035255865.1 Candidatus Udaeobacter sp. | reverse complement strand
AGCTGCGCTTTACTGAGACGAACAGCGCGGACGACTCCGCCGGCAAAACATGGGGACTGGAGGGCAATCTCTTCTGGTTCGTGGTCGGCGGAGCGTTTGTGTCAGTAGTAACGCTGCTTCTTCTTTTCAGTGTCTGGCATTGGAATCTGCTCAGTGCAGTCGTGCCAGCGGCAATCCCACTCGGATTGGCGTTGCTCTACGCGCTCGCGTTTCGCCAGGGCAAGCCATCGGGGTACGACATCGATCTTTTCGAACTCTGGCTGAAAGGATCGGGCTTCGGTCCTGAAATCCTACGCGTCAAAGCACCACCATTCTTCTCTTCCAACGACGATGTTTGAAACTGCACCGAACGGCTACTTCATCCGCGACCTGATCGTCCTTCACGGACTTCGCAAGGGTTGTTACGTCTCGAAAGGCTTCATTATTGAACCGCCCGATCTCAGCGCCGCCGCACCGGAGCACCTCAATGCGTTCCAAGATCAGCTTGCCTTAGTGCTTGCTTGTCTGCACGACAAGTTGCGACTGCAAGTTCAGTGGTTCTGCGACTCAGATTATCGCGCAGATTTGCTGCGGTATAACGAGCAAACAAAGGCCGCCACCAACGTTTGGACGCGCCGCTGCCGCAATGAACGCTTCAGCCGTTATTGGCAGGCGATGATCGACCGCCGGCTGCGTCGACAACGCCTCGTCCTCTTCTTTTCACGAAAGATCGAGACTTCACCTTCAATCATCGCGACCGCCGCTCGCCAGCATTCGCAGTATGACGCGTTGCTCCAGCAAATGACAACGGAGTTCGAGCAACTCCAGCAGATCCTCACCAACATTTTATCTGGCGCGCGCATAACGCCAATGAATGACGCTGATCATTACCGTCACTGCACAACCTTCTTGAATCCATCGCTGAGCTCGCGCTTTGAATACGACACACTCGAAACATTCGATTCTCAGTTATCCATTCGGCAAAACTGTTGGCACAGCGAAGCCCAGGGGATCGCCGATACATCCGGCTTCTGGATGGACGGCTTTTATCACTCACTGCTCGTGATAAGTCGCTGGCCCAAGCTCACCCATCCCGGCCTTGTGCATCGTCTCACCGGACTGCAACTGCTCGACTACAACATCACGGTGAACATCGAATCATTATCTGCCCGCGCCGAAATTGGACGCGAAGAGAAAGCGCACGACCGGCTCGCCGGCGACTTCGCCAGCGAAAAGCGGCTGTCCTTGCTCACAGCAATGGAAAAGAAGGCAAAGAAGATCGCAGCCTTGATGCAAGGACACACCTTGCCGTTCAACGTCGAATACATCATTCGTGCGTGGGATCAGACGCGAGAAGGCCTCGCAGTAAAAACCGCCGCAATCAAAAACGCAATCAACGGGATGAACGGCGCGCAGTATCTCGCCTGTGCGCTGCCTACCACGGCTCGGAAACTCTTTTACCAAAGCTGGCCTGGCTGTCCGTGGGGCCGCTATTCACATCGGAAGCTTTATGCTGAAACACGTTATCTCGCGGATGTGCTTCCGTTCAGTGCCACTTTCACCGGTCATCTTGATCAGGCGGAAGCGATCTACGAAGGTACTCAGCGGAACCTTGTCGGCATAACCACCTTTTCTGGTTCGCAGGGGAACGAAACTCCGCAACACGGCGTGCTGTTAGGAATGAGCGGCGCCGGTAAAAGTGTCACTGTCTGCGATCTGCTTTCGCAGACGGAAGCTTTTTATGACTACACCGTCATCATCGAGGAAGGACTGTCTTACGAGATCTACACGCGGACGGTAGAGCCAACCGCCCGGCCAATCATTATTCAGCCTGATGGCGACCTAACGATTAACTATCTGGACACGCACGGCCTGCCGCTCACGGCCGAGCATCTCGCGTCCGCCATGGCTCTTGTCGCAAAGATTGCTGGCGTCAGCATAGACGAAGACAAACAGTTGGCGCGCGAAGCGCAGATCGCGAAATACCTCATGTTGCTTTACGGCGACATATTCGAGGAATGGAGCCGACGAAACGCTGATCGCCTTCTCGACGTTGCTCGCCATGCCTGCTTACTTGCGAAGCTAAAGCGCACTCGGCCCGGTTCCACGATGATCGATACCTTTGTCGATTTTCGTGATCGTCAGCGAAGTCATCCTGATCAAGCAACCGCGCGACTGAGTGAAATTAGCGAGGAAGAAGCGCTGCGTTTCCTGAAGGAGCCCGATACCCGGCGAGAAGTGCGCAACCTCGCCTTCGCCTACTTCGCTCCCGAGGAATATCCAACGCATCGGATGCTTCAGGAGCTACTTCAGCTCGATGCATCCGATGGCGCAGCCGGCGATCTCGCGACGCGCTTGTTGCCGTGGTGCGCCGACGGCAACTACGGCTGTCTGCTCGACGGCACGAGTAACATCTCGCTGACTGGCAAGATTGCGCATTTCGAACTCGGCTACATTCCCGAATCGGCGAAGCTGCTCCGCGCTGTAGGTGGATTCTTGATCACCAATTACACGCGTCAACATATCATCACGATGCCACGCCGATTGCGGAAGCGGAACGTCTATGAAGAAGTCGCGCGGCTGCTCGACATTCCAGGCGGCGAACAAATCGTGAAAGAGAGCTACGCACAAATGCGCAAGTTCAATTGCTGGAACATCTCCATCGTTCAGCAATACGCCCGCTTCAAAGAAAGCCGCATTCGCTCCGCCGTCTTCGGCAACAGCCGACAATTCTTCCTCATGCGCCAGAATGATCGCTCCGATCTC
>DATEZD010000173.1:0-13481 GCA_035255865.1 Candidatus Udaeobacter sp. | reverse complement strand
TTTTATTTTCCCGTGAGATTGGCCGGAGACGAGATCAACAATTGAGGCACTGGCATCGTCTTCATTCGCGATAAAGGCGAATTTCCCATCTTTGCTGATCGCGAATTGTTCAGGGTCCGAGCCGACATGCCAGCGATCGATCAACTTGCGCGCTGCTACATCGATTACGCCAAGACCATCAGCGGTCTTGTCCGCGGGCGCGCGATTTTCATCCACACCGGGCGCCATTCGCGGGGAGCCGCTTAACGTCACGAGAACGCGCTTCCCATCCAGCGCGGCGTGAATGCCACGCGGACGTTTACCCACTGGAAAAGTTGCGACAACGGCATCCGTCGCGCCGTCAATCACGCTGACATCGCCCGATCGTTCGTTGCTGACAAACACGAGGTAGTTTGCTGATTCACCGCGGGTCAGAATTGCGCCTGCGACAAGGACGTAAAGGACAATCAAGCGACGCATGGTTGATGCGTACATCTCAATACGACCGCGATCAAGCGACTGTGGGTGCGTTCACGGCTTCTTAGTTTCCGTTAGAAGTCGCCTCTCCCTTTCACAAAGGGAGAGGATGAAGGTGAGGGATTGTGAAATTCCTTCAACGCCTCCTCAACAAAAGTGGATTGAACGCCCCTCACCTCAATCCTCTCCCCGCAAGCGGGGCGAGGCGGACGCCCAGCCATCCGCTTTTGAATGTTGAATGTTGGGCGTTGAGCGTTGAGCGTTGCCTGTGATCCCGCACAACAAGCTTTTCATTCCCGGACCGGTTGAAGTATCGGAAAAGACGTGGGCGGCGTTTTCGCGGCCGCTGATCGGGCATCGCAGCGAAGATTTTAAAAATCTATATCGCGCGATTCATCCGGGACTTCAGACACTGTTCGGAACAAGACAGCCGGTGTTTCTTTCCACTTCCTCGGCATGGGGAGTGATGGAAGCTTCAATCCGGAACATGGTCGATCATGGCGTGCTTTGCTGCATGTGCGGCGCGTTCTCAGATAAATGGCTCGACGTGGCGAAGCGCTGTGGAAAACAAGCCGATCCGCTCCAGGTCGAGTGGGGAAAACACGTCGACCCGGAGGATGTCGATCGGCAGTTGGCGACCGGCAAATTCGACACCGTCACATTGACCCACAGTGAGACCTCGACCGGCGTGATGAATCCGCTGGAAGAAATCTGCTCTGTTCTGGCTAGGTATCCCGAGGTTGCACTCGTCGTCGATACCGTCTCGTCATTTTCCGCGGTGAAAATCGACATGGACGCGCTGGGTATCGACGTAATGCTCACCGGCGCGCAAAAGGCGCTGGCGCTCCCGCCGGGTTTCTCGTTGTTCTCCGTTTCGGAAAAAGCTTTCGCACGCGCCGAAAAAATTCCGAATCGCGGATTTTATTTCGATTTCTTACAGTTCAGGAAAGAGCAGGCGCAATGGACGACGCCCAGCACACCCAGCATCGGGCATGTTCACGCGCTGCAATTCAAGCTCGATGAAATTTTTGAGGAAGGCTTGGAGGCGCGTTTCGCGCGGCACGCGCGTACAAACGCGCTGGTGCACGATTGGGTGCGCCGCGCGGGATTTGATTTCTTCGCCGAGGAAGGCTTCCGATCAAAGACACTAACCTGTGTGAAAAACAACAAGGGCATCGACGTGCTCGAATTCGCAAGAAAACTTCGGGAGAAACATCATCTGGTCATCGATCCCGGTTACGGGAAGATCCGCGGCCAAACTTTTCGCCTCTCAAACATGGGAGATGAAACCGAGGAAACCGTTGCACATTTGATCGCCTGCCTCGACGATGTTCAGTAATTCCCCCAGCGACGCACTTCGGGGAGCACAGGCCGAGACCGGGGCAATGCGTTCATGGTTTCAAGATTAAGCAATGAAAGAATGTTGCCGGCAGGGCTGCCGGCAACTACAGGCTAGCAGCCTGTGCTCCCCGGAACGGGATCTCCACGCGCGAGTGATACCCGCAATTTTGCTCAGACCACATCACCAGCTAGCTTCGAGGAAGATCCATTATGGCCGCGATCGAAGCTTCCAAACTGACCAAGGTTTATCGCACGTACCGCAAAGAGCGCGGGCTCTGGGGTTCCGTCAAAGGACTCGTAAAGCGGCGGTACGATGAAACGCGAGCGGCAGATGAAGTCTCATTTCAAATTGAGCCAGGCGAGTTTGTGGGGTTTCTCGGCCCCAACGGCGCCGGCAAAACTACCGTGCTGAAAATGCTTTCGGGCTTGCTGAACCCCACTTCGGGGGACGCGCGCGTGCTCGGCTTTGTTCCGTGGGAAAGACGCAATGAGATGAAGCGCCAGTTTAGTTTGCTTATGGGACAGAAAAATGCGCTCTGGTGGGACCTGCCCGCGCAGGAATCGCTCGAGCTCAACCGTGCGATCTACGGAATCGATCGCGACCGGTTCCAAAAAGTCGTGAATGGATTATCGGAACTTTTGGAAGTGCAAGACAAAATGAACGTGATGGTGCGCGAACTTTCCCTGGGCGAGCGAATGAAAATGGAATTGATCGCGGCGCTCATTCATCAGCCGCGGGTACTTTTTCTCGATGAGCCGACGATCGGACTGGACGTGGTCAGTCAAAAGCGGGTGCGCGAGTTTCTGCGCATTTATAATGAGGAACACCACATTGTCACTTTGCTCACCAGCCACTACATGCAGGATATTGAGGAATTGTGCCATCGGGTACTCGTCATCGATCACGGCAAAATCTTTTTCGACGGTCCGCTGGAAGAGATCGTCGATCGCTTTTCAGGATATAAGATTCTGAGTCTTACCTTTGAAAAAGAGGCAACGCGCGATCTTTCGCGCTTCGGCGAAGTGACGGAACAAACGCCGGTTTCAGTGCAGCTGAAAGTTCCGCGCGCAAAAGTCACGGAAACCTGCCGGCAATTACTTGAAGCGTGTGACGTTAGCGACATCAACGTCCAGGAAGTGCCTGTGGAAGAGGTAATCCGGCAGTTGTTCGGCGAACGACACGAGATTCACGGCGCAGCGAGTCTCGCCACGGCGGAAGCCGCACAAGCGAGCTAGACGCGATCAGATTAGCCTGAGTTCTTGAAGGCAATCAACGCTCAACGTCCAACGCCCAACATTCAATTCAGACAGTCTCAGTTGAGCATTGAGAGTTGGACGTTGAGCGTTGCGCGTTGAAACGAAATCTATCCGAAAATAACTTCCGCGAAGCTCGGCAAGATGCTCTTTTCCATAGCATCGGCAAAGGTTGGATACCGGGGTGTCCAGCCCAGGCGACGCAGCTTTGCATTGCTTACCCGTTTGTTGCTGTCACCGCGTTTACGTTGTTGCTTCGACATGCCGATAGGCGGCAGCTCACGATTCAGCCTGCCCGCCAGCCAGCGGTAGCATTCGCCTTGCAGAATCGGTTGATCATCAATCACGTTGTAAATTTGAGTGCCCTGCGTTCCTCGACTCAACAACAAGAAAAGTGCCGCCGCGATATCGTCCCGGTGCACTTGATTAACGAAGCGATCGTTTTCCGAATCGATGATCGCCGTGCCTTCAAGGAATTTGCTCAACAAAGCAGACCGTCCCGGTCCATAGATTCCAGCGAGTCGTGCGACAATGCCACCGGAGTTGAGCGCCACCCTCTCCGCTTCAAGAAGGATGCGGCTCGTCTCGCGCAGTGGTTTTGTCTCGCTTTCTTCTGTAACCCACGAGCCATCGCGTTGCGCGTACACACTCGTGCTGCTCGTAAAGAGAAGTTTCGATGCTGGAAACCTTTCGAGGAGATTCCGTGCGCCACCGAGGTAAATCCGACCATACGTTTCGGCATCACCGCCACGCGAGCTGGCGCAGTGGATTACTGCATCGAACATTCCTGCGCATTCAGTGACCCGAGCGCGTTGTGAGATATCGAGTTCGCGTATCGGATACGGCTTGGCTCGGAGCGTCGCCGCGGATTCTGCCGAACGAGTCCAACCTTCTACACTCCAGCCAGCAGTATGGAACAAATTGGCCGCGGCTTGCCCAACATAACCATACCCGGCGATCAAGATTCGCGGCATGATGCTGTAGCCGCCTCGCTGTGTCGAGGCGCTCCCTGCGTGTGGCACTCGGCACGGCGGCACAGCGCCGTGGTTACAACTGCAACGATTCCTTGCATGTCATGCTGTGGCAGCCAGTATTTCAATTTCTTCGAACACACTTTTCTGAAAGGCGCGGACTTGTTTCAGACGAATCAGCTCGAGGAGCGCGAGAAACGTTACCACTACTTCCACGCGTGACACGACAGCTCCAAACAAGTCAGAAAAACGGAGCGGGGCGCCAGTTCCGACCCGGTGCAAAATCATGTCGATCTTCTCCGAAACACTAAAACGCTCGCCAAAAATCTCCTGCACCTCCTGTTGGGCTTCGATCCTTTTGATTACCGTTTGGAAGGCGTTGATGAGTTGAAAAATCCCAACTTCTCCAAGGCGCAGCGGTTCCTGCAGAGCTGAGGATGATGCAGCCTCTCGCGCGAACATCCGCTCCTGTTGCAGCTCGCGGAGATGCAATTCAGTTGCTGCTTCCTTGAACTTCTTATACTCGATCAGTTGCCGGATTAGCTCCCAGCGGGGATCCTCTTCCCCAGCGTCTTCTTCGGGCGGCTGCTGGTCGAGCGGTAACAGGCTGCGGCTTTTCAGGTAAATGAGGTTTGCCGCCATCACGATAAATTCACCGGCCAGTTCGATATTCAGCTCTTTGAACGCTTGAAGATACTCGAGGTACTGGCTGGTGATGCGTTCCAGTGAAATGTCGTAGATATCGATTTCATCCTGTTTGATCAGGTAAAGGAGCAAATCGAGCGGTCCTTCGAAAACCTCAAGCTTGACCTTGTAATCAGTTTCCATGGAGAGGCAAAATCCGAAATCCGAAACTCGAAACAAATCCCAATACCAAAACGAGAATCAGAAAAACACTGCAGTTATCCCGCAGTGGCGGGACTCGACTCCATTTCTGATCGTTTCAGTGTTTTTAAGCTTTAGTTCTTGTTTCGGATTTCGATATTCGAATTTCGAATTTCTCCGCTGACGTTACGCGGGAATTTTTCGATGGATCCAAACGCTGTTCACGAGCCCGAGACCAAACATGATCATTAGCACAAAAGAACCGCTATAACTGATCAACGGCAGCGGCACACCGGTGATCGGCAGCAGCGCGATAGTCATTCCCATGTTTTGGAAAATGTGCGTGAAGATAAGAGCAGTGATCCCCACAGCGAGAAGCAGGCCCAATTGATCTCCGGCTAAGAACGCAACAAAAAGACACGTCATCAGGAGCAGGGCGAACCCACAAATGAGAAGTATCCCACCGACAAATCCCCATTGCTCCCCGATGGCGGAGAAAATGTAGTCGTTATGCACAGCAGTAGCGGGAAGAAAGCCAAGTTCGATCTGCGTGTTTGGCGCTTTGAATCCCTTGCCTGACCAACCGCCCGAGCCGATGGCGATGAGAGATTGATTAATGGCCCATGCAGAACCCTGTTTGTCGATGTCAGGATGCGTAAAGGCGGTGATCCGCTGTTGCTGATATGGCTTAAGCCCGAAATTGATCGCTATCGGAATAAAGGCGATTGCGATGAGAATGACGCAAATCAAATAGCGCAACGGCAGGCCACCGACGAACCACAACGCGAGGAGCACCGGAATCCAAATGATGACCTCGCCCAGGTCGGGCTGCATCAGGATGAGCAGGCAGGGCGCCCCCGCAATCGCTCCCGAGAGAAGCAACCGCAGCATCGGATGCATCTCGCGAAATTGAGTTAGAAATATTGCCAAAACCATGATGCCGGCCACAACCGCAAGCTGCGCGGGTTGAAAATTGATCGGCCCCAAATGCAGCCAGCTACGCGCGCCATAAACTTTGGTGCCGATAAACTTGGTCAGGATCAAAAAGACGATGCCCGCCAGGTACATCGGCAACGCGCCCCAGCGGATCCAACGGTAGTGAATCAAACTGGTCACCATGAACGTAAAGACACCGACGGCCACCCAATTCGCCTGTTTTCGCCAGAAATCAGCTGCGTACGGATCAGTGCGCGATGAAGTCGCGCTGTAGATTGCGACGACACCAAAGACGGCCAACGCAAGCATTGTCAGCAATAGAAGCCAGTTTTGGCCGAGCAACTTTCGCAGAAAAGGCGTCATGAGTTTTTAGTTTCAGCAGAAAACGAGAGTGATTATACGCAACTTGCGATGCTCGTAAAACCCGCAACTCCAACGCTGGAGCCCAAAGATTTGCGGGCAGACGTTACCGGCGCTTAAACGATAAGCTCCTGAATTGCTAACACTTCCCCTGCCTACGGCGCTCGCGGGTGGAAAACTTGGTGTGAGGGTTCCAGTTAATTGGCTTCAGATAAGTAGCTTACAACAATTTTCGCACAAAGATGCCGCTCCGCTTGTCTCCAGATTTAGAGACCACTAAATTAGCCTACACTTCCTTGTTTTTCGAGAATCCCAATGGCCAAGAAGAAGAAAAAAATCAAACGCAAGCTTGCGCACCCAAAGTTGCCGATGCAGCGGCACCTGAATTTACGTCACGAAGGAACCCATTTCGATCTGCGCCCGATGTTTGACGATTTGAATAAACGATATTTTCGGGGCCGTCTTCATGGTTACAACGTGATGTGGGGCCGCCGGCGGAAGCATCGGCCAAGAGAGAATTTTATCTTCGGCACAATCCAGGAGGAAGACCGGGTGATTCGGATCAATCGTGCGCTGGACCAGCCGTTCGTGCCGCCCTGGTTTTTGCGCTATGTGCTCTATCACGAGATGCTGCACTCGGTTGTGCCGGATGAAACGCTATCGCGCAACCGCCGGCGAGTGCACACCGAAGAATTCAACCGCCGAGAGCGCGAATTTCGACATTACCGCAGGGCGCGCCGCTGGGAAGAAGAGAATCTGTCGCGTTTTCTACGCTAACCCGCATTTTTGCTTCCCCAGCAAAAAATGCGGCCGAAGGGCAGCTACTTCCTGAAGTAGCTGGGTAGCCCAGCCCTTTCCAACGAGCAAGCGTAGCAGCCACATTGTAACTGGAACAACAGCGTGAGAGAAAAAAGCGAAACCGCTTCTTCCTGAAATGGCTGCCCGGTTTCCCACCGAGAGGATAGGAAACATCCTGGCTAAATCGCGCCCCTAGTGCGTTGCGGTCACCGGGGTCTGCGATGGTCTGTCAGACCACGACGGCGTCGTCGCTACGTTCTTTTTGATCAGGTACCAAAGCGTCGTCGCGAGCAGGAGAGAGATCAACTTCGCGCGCCAGTTTCTCAGAATCAGTCTCTTCATATTTGCTGTGTAACAAAATTTCCGCGATCCGTTGGCGGAACGTCTCCGGTGTGAAATTGCGCTCGATTCGCCGCCGATGGCAAATGGAAATACTGCCCGTCTCTTCGGAGACGACCACGGCTATGGCGTCCGATTCCTCGGTGATCCCCAGCCCTGCGCGATGACGTAATCCCAGACTGCGGTCCAGTGTTTCCCGCTGACTCACAGGAAAAATGCAGGCTGCGGCTGCAACTCGCCCATTACGAATGATCACTCCGCCATCGTGCAGCGCGGCTTTTGGATGAAACATGGTCAGGATCAACTCGACGGAAAACTCGCCGTCAATGATCACGCCTGTTTCTTCGTATACGCGAATCGACGTGTCGCGCTCGATCGCGATGAGCGCGCCGAATTGTCTATTTGCAAGTTGAGTCACCGCCTCCGCCAGATCATGGACGGTTTCTCGTTTTTCGCTTGTGAGTGAGAAAATCGGGTGTCCGCCGAGTGCAGCGAGGCCACGTCGCAGCTCCGGCTGAAAAATCACTACCAACGCAACTGCGAGGAAAACCGAGAAGCTTCGCACGAGCCAGCCAATTACAACCAGGTTGAGCAGCGTGGAAATTAGCGTCAGCGTTAGAAAAACGATCGCCAGACCAGTCAGCACTTTCGCGCCCCGGGTTCCGCGAAAATAAAGGTAGCCGTAGTAGATCGCAACGCTCAACAGAAGGATTTCGATCAGACTGCGCCAGCTCCTGAACCAGAGATCGGTGAGTTGATAAATCACTCTGTCCTCCCAAGAATCGCTTCCGTTACGCGCAAAGCACTCACATTTTCTTTCACGTCGTGAACCCGGAATACGTCTGCGCCACGAGCGCGCAAAAGCGAAGTCAACGCGGTTGCAGGCGCCAGGCGGTCTTTCATCTCCGGCGAATTGGCTAGTTTCCCCAGAAACGACTTGCGCGAAACGCCGATCACCAGTGGTCGATCATGCGCGCGAAGCCGCTCAAGCTGCGCGAGCAAGTCCACGTTGTGATCGAGCGTTTTCCCGAAACCAATTCCCGGATCAAACGCAATCGCCATGGGCTCAATGTTATAAACTATGGCGCGCGCATATTGTTGTCGAAAAAAATCAGCAACTGCTGAAACAACGTCTTCATATTGCGGCCGGTTCTGCATCGTCCGGGGAGTTCCCTGCATATGCAAGATGATGAAAGCCGATTTCGTTTCTGCAATCAGCGACAGCATTCCTTCGTCCCCGCGCCCGCCCGTGACGTCGTTCACAATCGCGGCGCCTGCGTCAATCGCCACGCGCGCCACCTGAGCTTTCGATGTGTCAATTGAAATCGGAATGTCGATCTTCGCTCGTAATTTTTCGATCACCGGAATGACCCGACGCAGTTCCTCCTCGGCAGCGACAGGTTCAGCACCGGGTCGCGTTGATTCACCGCCGACATCGATGATGTCAGCGCCTTCTGCGGCCATTCGCAGGCCGTGCTCTATTGCTTTCTCCGCGGCAAAAAATTTCCCGCCGTCGGAAAACGAATCTGGAGTCACGTTCAACACGCCCATGATTAAACCCTGCCGGGAAACGTTGAAAACGCGGTCCCCAACTTTCCAGATCCTCGCGCGCATCACAACTGAGACTAATTCAACTGCGCGATTATTCGAACTGTAGTCGCTTCGCTGCGCGAAGCTATGTGTTTAGCGCCAACCGCGCTCTGCTCAGGTCAGCCTGGGGCAACGCCTCAGGGACTATGAACCAAGAGGCCTTAGCGCTGAAAGCGCGTGTCATGAACGTCATGAGTCGCGCCTTCAGCGCTCAGCCGTAATTTTAACCCAATCTCCTGGGGCGATGCCCCAGGCTTAGATTGAACCAGCGCTGTTAGCGCTAAACGCATAAGCGCGAAGCGGCCAGATCGCATGCAGGCGGCGGTCATGGACCGCCGCTACAGTTATTTCTTGCGCGAATAGCGACCCATCAATTCGCCCTGCGCAATCACATGACCTTTCATTGCACCATCCAGCTGGCCTCGCTTAGCGCCGGAAGGTAAATCCAGCTCGCGATCCAAGGCGAAAATCTTGAAATAATACCGATGCGTGCCAGAAGGGGGACATGGTCCGCCGTAGCCCGATTTGCCAAAGTCGCTTGTCCCTTGCACTCCCTTTGGTGTACTTCCTTCCGCAATGGTGCTCGTCTGCGGAGAGATGTTCCAAGCCGTCCAATGCGTGAACAGCCCGCTCGGTGCGTCCGGATCATCGACGATCAAGACAAGGCTTTTCGCTCCGGAAGGAACGTCTGCGATCTGCAAAGGCGGGCTGGTGTCGGCGCCGTCGCATGAGAATTTTGATGGAATGTTCCCACCTTCCTGGAAAGCAGAACTTGTGATTTTCATCTTAGCTCCTCCTGCAGCGAATGAAGCGATCGCCGCCAGAAAAATCGCCGATGCACCGGCAACAATCGCCTTTCGCATAATTAGACCTCCGGTTGAAATCGCGTTAAGTCGACGAACCTGACCATATTGTTTCGCCCAAATGCCTGCAAACGGACGTAAAATTCGCGAACAAGTTCTGGCGCTCCTAGAGCGGAAAGATTACCGACCACTTAACAACATTGACATCGCTCGCGAACTTGGCTTGACCGGCACCCAGCGAAATGCGTTGCGGAGAACTTTGCGTGAGCTGGAACGCGCGGGCGATATCGCGCGCATTCGGAAGAACCGATATGTTTTGCCGGTCGAGGCGGATCTCGTAACCGGCAAATTATCGATTCATCAGGCTGGCTACGGATTTCTTATTCCTGAAACGCCGGGCCAGCCGGACATTTTCATCGCAGCGGAGAATATTGGAACAGCCATGCACCGCGACCGCGTGGTTGCGCGTATATCGCGCGATGCGCCTTGTGACCGGATCAAAGAACGGCGCGAAGGGCGCGTGATTCGAATCCTCGAGCGCGCTAACGATACGATCGTCGGCACACTGCAGCGGTCGCGGAATTTTTACTACGTTGTGCCGGATGATCCGCGGTTTGTGCACGACATCTATGTGCGGCCCGTAGCGGCGGTCTCTGACCGCCGGGCCTCACAGAATCTAAAAGAAGATCGGCGGTCGCCCCGACATGTCGTGGCTACAGTTGGCGACAAAGTCGTGGTTCGCCTCGAGGCTTGGGAATCACGCCACGTCAATCCCGAAGGCGAAATCATCGAAGTGCTCGGGCCGGCGACAGCCCCGGGCATCGACATGCTCTCGATCATCCGCAAATTTCATCTGACCGCAGAATTTCCGAAGGACGTTTTGGATCAGGCTGAGCGGATTTCGGAACAAGTCGATGCAAGACAGCTCGAAGAACGCGAAGACTTGCGCAAAGAGTTCATTGTCACGATCGATCCCGATGACGCGCGCGATTTCGATGATGCGATTCATGTTGAGAAGAGCAAGGGTGGTTGGCAGCTTGGCGTGCACATCGCCGATGTCGCTGCTTACGTAGAACCGGGGAGCGCGTTGGATCGCGAAGCGCGCCGGCGCGGGAACAGCGTTTATCTGCCCGACCGCGTAATCCCGATGTTGCCGGAGCGCTTGAGCAACGGCGTTTGCAGCCTCAACCCGGGGGTCGATCGGCTAACACACTCAGCCTTTATTCATTTCGACAAGAACGGCGTGGCGAAAAGCGCCCGTTTCGCCCGGAGCGTGATTCGCAGCGCGCACCGGCTTACCTACAAACAAGCCTATGCGATCCTGAAATCCCCACCTGGTGATCAGTTGGGCGAGCGGCTGCATCTTGCGTGGGAACTCGCTTCGTTACTGCGGCGGAAGCGATTCGAGCACGGCGCGCTCGACCTCGATTTCCCAGAAGTAAAAGTCTGGGTCGATAAACAGGGTCACCCAATAAGATTAGAGCGCGTGGAGAACGACGAATCGCACCAGCTTATCGAAGAATTCATGCTGGCGGCAAACGAAGGGGTCGCCCGGGAGCTCAAGAAACGCGCTATTCCCACCGTCTATCGTGTCCACGAGAACCCAGACCCCGAAAAACTCGCTGAGTATCGTGAGTTCGTGCTTAGCTTTGACTACAGGGTCGGCGATCTGACTCTTCGTGGTGAGCTGCAGCGTTTGCTGGCCGCAATCCGTGGAAAGCCCGAAGAGCAAGCGCTCAAGGTCGCTCTCCTCAAAAGCTTGAAGCGCGCGCGTTACGACCCCCAGCCGCTCGGGCATTATGGCCTGGCAAAAACAAATTATCTGCATTTCACCAGTCCGATTCGGCGTTATGCCGATCTGGTTGTGCACCGCGCGTTGGGTAGGGACGACGCCGCGCGGCGCGCCTCCCACATGGACATGGGCGAGGTTGCTGCCCTCGCGGCGCATATCTCATTAACCGAGCGCAACGCAGCCGATGCGGAGATCGATGCCGCGCAAATGAAAAAGCTCGAGTTTTTTCAGCAGCAACTCGATCAACGCAATCCGCAGATTTTCCGCGCCGCCGTTGTCGATGTCCGCAATTACGGGTTAATGGTGGAATTGCCGGATGCTTTGATCACCGGGCTAATCCACGTCTCCTCGCTCACGGACGACTTCTATTTGTTTGAGCCTGCTCGGCGGCAGCTCATTGGCAGACGCTCGCGAAACCGACTTAAGATCGGTGACGAGCTATCCGTGTTCGTTGCCCGGGTTGACACCTTCAAACGGCAGGTGGATTTCGCCATTGCGCCCACTTCGGAAGTGGCGAAGAAACGAGACCGCAAGCGATCGCCAGGGAAAACAAAGTTGTAAGCGCGTAGCACCGCCTGCCCACAAGCACAATATTCCGCCCTGCAACCGGGAAGAGCTTTCTACGTCACTTCTCGTTTTTTCGCGTTAGAACTTGCTTGCGACGAAGCTAGATTTCTAACCACGCAGAATTGCGGCCGCCAAGCGCGGCCGTATTCTCCAGCCGGTAAACATGTGCGCTTCAGCAACACCTGTTTCGGACAAGTTTGGTTGTGCCTGGCAAACTCGGTGACATGGTCATTCTCAGTGACAACATCTTTGACCTCAAGCCAGAAGCTATTCGCAACGTGAAAGCGGGAGACACAGCAATCGTGAGCGACAAGGCGGTGTTACGGCGCGTGAGAATGTCTCGATGAAACGTCGCACAATTGAGCGGCTGGTAATTGCGTTTTTGTTTGCTGCAATCTGTGTCGTGTTTGCGGAGCGCGCGAGCCGTCCACCCGCCGCCGTTCCAGCGAGTGCCCCACCGACTGTGTTTTCCGCAGAACGAGCGATGAAGTATGTGCTTGAGATCGCGCGTCGGCCGCATCCCATTGGGAGTGCAGAGCATGATCGGGTGCGCGACTACCTGATCGCGCAGCTCAGCATCTTGGGCCTCGAGCCGCAGGTCCAGAATGCCACCGGTGTTGGCACACGCTATGCCGACGCCGGAAGAGTGCAGAACATTCTCGCGCGAATGCCCGGCGGACAGAGCGGCGGACCAGCGGTCCTTCTTGTGGCCCATTACGATAGCGTCGAAGCCGGACCGGGTGCCGGAGATGATGGCGCCGGCATCGCCGCCATTCTCGAGACCGTTCGGGCCCTGCGGGCTGGAGGCCCGGTTGCGCACGACGTAATCGTGCTGTTCACCGACGGTGAAGAACCCGGTCTGCTGGGCGCAGCGGCTTTTGTGCGCGAACATCCATGGGCGAAAGACGTGGCTATGGCACTCAACTTCGAGGCGCGAGGAACGACTGGCCGCTCCTTGATGTTTGAGACCGGGCCGGGAAACCTCGACGCCGTACGTGTATTGCGCACTGTCCCCGGCGTTACCGCGGGTTCCGTGTTCACCACGATCTACCGCACGATGCCGAACGACACCGACCTGTCGGAGCTAGCGCTCCTTGGCACACCTGCTTTAAACTTTGCTTTCGGCGACGGTGCCGACCGTTATCACACGTCGCATGATGACACAGCTCATCTTAACACAGGAAGCTTGCAGCATCACGGCCAACAAGCGCTAGCCTTGGCGCATGCCTTCGCTAACGGACCGCTGCCCCGTCAGCGCACCGGCGACGCAGTCTTCTTCGACTTACCTGCAGTTGGACTCATCGTTTACTCCGAAAAATGGGCGATGCTGTTGGCTTTAGTCGCCGCGGCGCTCGCAGTGGTTGTAATCATCCGCTCTCGCCGTGAAAGCACACGATTTGGCCGTGACGTCGTATTGGGTGCCGCAGCTACGATTGGAGCAGTCGTTTT
>DATEZD010000172.1:0-3191 GCA_035255865.1 Candidatus Udaeobacter sp. | reverse complement strand
TGTTTTTCATCACGGCCAGTTGATTATCCCGGCCGGTACCGAAGTGCACGGTGCCGCTCAGGTTGATCGTGCGCGTGAACGTATCGCGAGCAACGGACGCTGGACGTTGGTCTGGCAAGACGGCCAGGAGCTGAATGTTTCCGGTCTTGCCTTGGATCGCGAGCAAGACGCTGACACGGGAACTTGGGAAATCACCGATGGTAGTGCGGGATTGCGCGGAAAGCTGCTCAAGACCGACAACCTTGCGGAAGTAAAATTATTCGTCGCCTCCTTACTCAGTGGAGCAGCCTCAGCTTTCACCGAAACACGCACCTCCGCCTTCGGCACCTTTGCAGTTCCGAGTTTGCAGAATGCACCACTCATGGGCGCGCAGAGCGTTCTCGACAGATACGCCCAACAAATCCTCCAAACCATCGAACGTGATGGCTTTTACGTCCGAGTCCCAGCAGGGAAGCAATTCTACCTCTACATCACACAAACCGTGGATGAACAGGACGCCAAAATCGGCGGAACCCTCACCACTTCATTGCAGCCAATAGCTTCACCCTCGCCTTCGGTGATACCTGAACCACCGCCATTTCTCCCGACCAATCCGGAACACTCTCTGGCCCCCGAGTTACCACCGACCTCAAACTCTCAGTTCACACCATGAAAAACCTACTTCTCGTTCCAATCATCTTTCTTTCGGGCTGCTCGTCCACTCACCAACACCCTGTGGCGTTGCGTGCGACGCCGGTTGGCCGACCCGTCAGCTCCAATGGCCTAAGAAGCGAGGATCAACTCAGAGAATATCGATTCGGTCGCTACGTTGACGCACGTGATCCGCTTGTGATGCACGAGGGCCATCCAGTTTACCGCGTCGAGACGAGCGCACATTGGGATCTTCGACCGAACAACAAGTCATCCCTGCCGCGACGGGAAATCGTGCAATCGCCAAGCGTTTCCGCCAACGATGCCGTTGTTGCCGAAGTTAATAAGCAACGCGCCGCCACTCAGGCGTTCACTGAACAGACCGCCACGCTCAATCAACGCTTAACCGACCTTGGCGAAGCAGTCGCGCAAACAAAGGAAATCGCCCAACAGAATCTGGCGTTAAAGCGGGACGTAACAGCTCTGCGAGAGCAACTGGACACCCTTGAGGCACAGCTTCGAGGTCGAAAGTCCGACAAACCGTCACCTTCCCCATCACCAAACGACAACTGGTGAGCGCTTCCTTATGACACCTATAGATAACCAACCAATCATCGTCAGCGTGCCTGAAACGACCGTCTCGCGATACTTGGAGGCCAGCGAAGACATTGAGCAGATGCTCGGTGCTTCGCCCGGACCCGAGTTTCTTATGAGCCTGGCTGTCGAGCACGAGGACGCATCCGAGCTAGTCGGTCTCTATTGCGGCGAGATCGTCCACGCTCTTCGCCAAACAACCGCCGCTACTCACTAATATAATATGAGCCTGAAAAGATCAGATAAGAGCGCCAATGGGAATAGCGCGCCGGCCACAGACGCGGCCGGCGACATCCCGAAGTACCGCGACAACGTCGAGATCAACGCCAAGATCGACACCTACATTCAAGCCAATCCGAAGGAATGGGCGTACATTCAAGGACTGCCACGCGAGCGTCTGGAGCGGATGCTTGTCTTGCAAAACGTCAACAAGATCGAGCGCCGCGCGCGAATTCGCGCAAGCGTAACGAAGCAACTCGAGGCCAACCCCGAGTTGAAGGAAGCTTATCGCAAACTGGTCAAGAACTTGCCCGCTGAACAGCAAGAGCGAGCGATGATGTCGATCGCCGCGCGGACGCTGCGCACCATTACGCCGCGTCAGCAACAAAGCCAGGGCGCGCGAGTTTAGCGAAACGCGCTGCCAAACGCGAAGACTCCTGGCTTGCTCCGGCTGCGTGCGCCTGCGCGCACCCGGAGACTTCGCGGTCTTTTTCCCAGGCGAAGATGCCGCAGCTTCGCCGCCGCATCAGTGCGCGACTAAGCGCTGGTTATTTATCCAAGCCGCGAGTTTCAGCGGCGCTGCTGCCAACACGGCCAACGGAAAAGAATATCATCGCGTCGAATCGCCGCAGAGTGCATGGCGAAATGTGCTATAGAAAAGAATGATTCTCACTGCGACGCGGGCCCCGACAGATTTGGTCGAGCAATTTGGGATTGCCCGCTTCCCCCGGGGTCTGGTAAGCAAGAACCCCTCCCTTCGTTTTATTCAGAGTCCCCCCATGAGGAAATGCGCAAATAGACGAAACAAACCTTCGTCGAATTGTAGTTAGGCGGCCCCCAGCGCCTACATCAATCGTAATTTGTGTGATCAGTCGAACCCGAATGAAAGCGAAGGACAAAATGGTGAATCCTCGGTCGCTGCAACGGCGCTGGAGGTCGCCTAACGGAACGGAGCTGCTACGCCAACTCCGTTCCGTTAGACGACCAGGCGAGCACGGATAATGTCTGAACCTATGCTCAAGAAGAACCGTTCGGCACCGAACTCCGGCGTCATACTAATTCGTTATTATCCTGAAGTGCGCAAAGCGGTTGAGTGGCTCACCACGGCTCTTCCACTGATCGAACGTCTGCGCATCGGCGACAGCCGCTGTCAGCTTGTGCACGAGAACGGTGCCATCATCATCGCCACGCCCGGCGCACACGCCGAGTCCGCTCCGTCGACACTGCAGAGTCCCGGAGCGCACTCAGTTATGCTCCGTGTTACCGGCGTCGACGAACTTTTCAACCGTGCCAAGGCAGCTGGCGCCCGAGTTCTCGCTGAACCCACGGATGAGATGTATGGCGAACGTCAATGCTCATTCATCGACCCATGGGGACATCCATGGACGCTTTCGGAAACCATCTTCGACTCCGATCCAAGTGGCTGGGGCGGTGAACTCCTGATCGAAAAGACGTGAGTTCGAAATCGCACACAAACCATCGCGAATCGTCGCCTAACCAAGCGCTGGAGCGAACGGCCACCCGTCGTGCGTTCACATTTTGCATGACTAAAAGCTTTTCGCTTCGAGCGACGCGCGTTGCCGCTGGCCGTCGCTCAGCTTTTTCTCGTTAGGCCACATCAGGAGCACGTAATGCGACCCCTTCGGTATTCCATCAACGTCACGTTGGACGGCTGCGTCGATCATCGTGCAGGTTCCACAGACGAAGAACTGCATCGTTTCTGGGCCGAGAAACTCGCCCAGGCCGAT
>DATEZD010000171.1:0-11765 GCA_035255865.1 Candidatus Udaeobacter sp. | reverse complement strand
AAAGATGGGCGGAATCATCTCTATTCGATCGCGACGGAAGGCGGCGAGCCGCAGGCGCTCACGCCGGGGGATTTCGATGTCGAGGATGTGGCACTAAGCGCGGACAAGCGGAGCGTTCTCTACAGCTCGAACCAAAACGACATTGACCGACGGCACATCTGGCGCGTGAACGCGGCGAGTGGCGAGCCGCAGGCGCTCACGCGCGGTGAGACAATCGAGTGGAGCCCGGTCGAGACGAGCGACGGAAAAACGGTGTTGTGTCTCGGCTCAACAGCGACTTCGCCGGCAATGCCCTATCGAATTACGAGTAGTGGACGCGAGTTGATCGCGAACAGTGCAATTCCAGCGGAGTTTCCGCAGGCGCAGTTAGTCATGCCCAGGCAGGTGGTGGTTAAAAGCGAGGACGGCCACGAGATTCACGGGCAGTTATTCGCGCCGAAAAAGAACGAACGCGGACCCGCTCTAATCTTCACGCACGGCGGACCCATCCGGCAGATGATGCTCGGCTTTCATTACATGCAGTATTACCACAACGCCTACGCGCAGAATCAATATCTCGCGAGCCGAGGATACACCGTGCTCTCGGTCAATTACCGGCTCGGCATCATGTACGGGCGCGCGTTTCGCGAGCCGCCGAACTCAGTCTGGCGCGGTGCGTCGGAATACCAGGATGTGGTCGCAGGCGCGAAATTTTTGCAAACGCTCGAAAACGTTGATCCGCAACGAATCGGACTCTGGGGCGGATCGTACGGTGGATTCCTGACCGCGATGGGCCTGGCGCGCAACTCCGACATTTTCAAAGCCGGCGTCGATTTCCACGGGGTGCACGACTGGGCTGATTTCCTGCAGTTCTGGGCCGAAAATCCCGACACTGCGCCGGACGTGAAAGAGGCGCGTGCGCTCGCGTTCAAATCATCGCCCGTCGCAAGCGTCGCGAACTGGCGCTCCCCTGTGCTGTTGATCCACGGCGATGACGATCGCAACGTGCCCTTCCAACAGACCACTGACTTGGTCGAAAAGTTGCGGGCGCAGAACATCGCGTTCGAGGAGTTGATCATGCCGGATGAAATTCACGATCTACTCCGTTGGAGCGATTGGGTCCGCGCGTACCGGGCGACCGGCGACTTCTTCGATCGTAAATTAGCCGCTTCAGCAAAACCTCAGTGATGCGAGGCTCGGCCATTTCAGCTTAAACCAGAGAAGCGAAGTCAGCTCTATGCGCGTTGTGACCTACGAAGTCCGCCTCTCTACTCGCAGCGGTGCCTTTTCTCGCCTCTCCCTTCGGGAGGGGAGAGGATTAAGGTGAGGGGTTCGGGGGCGATTAGAGAATTCACGGTACCATAGAGTTCCACCCTCACCCTCCCCCTCTCCCTGCTCTAAGGAGAGGCAGTCCCACGCACGCGCAGAAATTGATCCACGCTGCATAGTCCGACTAACAATCGGCCAACATTCATTGGGGAAAATTATTGGCGAAAAATGAGAATCCCAATTCGCGGAATTCAAAACTGCAGCCCTCACCCTGCCTTCTCCCTTGGTAAGGGGTACGTGTTTAGCGGTGAAAGCGCCTACTCATGACAGCCTGGGGCAACGCCCCAGGAGCTCAATGTTGCGTAGCGAACGAGCGCTGAAAGCGCGAGTCCAACCCTGCAATGAATCGCGCCTTCAGCGCTAGGTTGGCATTCACCGATTTCCCTGGGGCGCTGCCCCAGACTGTGGTTGAATGCTGCGCCGTGGGCGCTAAACACATACGGTAAGGCAGAGGCGAATCTCTTCAGCCATTAGAGCCGCTCTGGAATCGAAAACCAGTGACTAGAAATCAGCAGACTCTGTTGAAAAGCAGGCGGCCTGGGTGGACGCGACGCCCTCGTCGCGTTCTTACACGCACAGGAAAGCGGCCCCGATAGGATCGGGGCTTCTACTTTACTGACGAACCGATTTTCAGTCGTACAAACTGCTTCTCGACTGACTAGTACTCATCGGCGCCGTGACCCTGCTCATTGCCATTTTCCCAAAGACCTTCGTGAGCAAGTTCGTCGCGATCTTCGCGATGATATTTCTTCCATTTCACCTTCCACCTGCCGTGCTTGAACTTCGTCACCGGTACCCAGGTTTCATACTGGTGAGCTGCTGGCTCCATAGATGCAAGATTCGCATCCGATATCCCCAGCGCGTTGAGCGTGCTCGTGTCTAGGTGACCGGTGGGCGGGAGTCCCGATTGCAATTGAAAGTCGCGGACGGCAAGCGCCGTGCGTCGTCCAGGTCTGCCATCGAGGCGGCCTTGATAATATCCGCGACTGATCAGTTGACGTTGCACTTCCGCGAGGACTATGCGCCGATTTATCCGAGTCGGCGCCGGCTGATAAGGCGCGCCGGGGAACGTCCGATTCATTTCTGGCTGATGATCCGGTTCACTTGGCGGCTGCTGCACTGAATTATGATCGAGCCGTGGCGTTTCAACAGGACGAACCGTATTCGTGTTCTGCTGAGCCACCGCGGGTTTTGAAGTGGACTGCGACGACGCGGCGGAATTCGAATTGACGTTGAGGGAGTGGAGTGTTTGTGGATCCATTTCGCCGGTGACTTGCAGCCCGTTGCGAATCTGGTAACGCCGAACCGCGGCAGTCGTCTCTGAGCTCTTGTCGCCGGTAACGTTGCCGTAGTAAAACCCTTGATCTTTCAGAGCTTGCTGGACGGATTGCACTGTCTGATCAGCGCGGACTGAGCCCATAACGCACAGCGCGGCGACGAAATACACAATTATTCGTTTCATGGCGGAAGAATTCATACAGCGCCTCACCATCTTGGATTCGTGCGCGCCTGCGCCCGCGCGTGCGTCAAGAGCCTGCTCCGCTGAGACAGCGGACGCTACAGCAATTAGTGCGCCTGCATCAGTGCGCACATCCACACAGATCCGATCACCCGCCGGTTTTCGCTTGCGCGACGTAAGCTTTAACCCGGTCGAAATCGACGCCGAACACATTACCGACGAGCTTCCCGCCGCGATCGTAAACGTTCACCTGCGGCACGGAGTGAATATTGAATTGCTGCTGCACGGGTGTTCCCCACCTGACGATGTCGATCTTGCGCAGCGCTACCTCAGGATCGGTTTGCGCCATCTGCTCCAAGCTCGGTGAGAGCCGTCTGCAGGGGCCGCACCAGTCCGCATAAAATTCGACAACGGTCACATTGCCTAGCGCGAGACACTGGTTGATGTCCACCTGCTCGCCATGAGAAATCACTTCGCTCGACTGACCTCGACCAGCAATGGCCGTCGTCGGCCGATTGACTTTTTGTTGCGCAGCGTGAGCAGCAGCAATCGCGGGATTGTAATGAAAGCGTTCCTGCACCTCCTTAGGCAGCTCGACAAAATAAATCTTCGAGATTCCCGACTTGGTTTTGAGCACGATGCCGTCTGGTTCGACCCGGCTAACCGTGACGTCCTTGTATTCCTTGCCCTCGATCGTTTTGAAGTCGTCGGCGAAAGCGACTGCCGCGAAACATAGAATTAAAAAGCCGACAACCTTCATCTTGCAATTACCCCAAGGGTTTCTTGAAGGATCACGTCACCCGATACAAGACTTTTCTGGGATGCACTGAAGCAGAACGGGTTGATTAAACGCCGTGCGACTGGCAGAAATATGATGATTGTTGTCATTGCTGCCATGAGCCTCTTATCCCAAAATTGGACCATGAATGCACGTACGATGAATAAAATAGAGTTCGTTTACCAGCTAGCACGATTCTGCTTCCTGTTTGCACTGGGTTTGTTAGCGCTCGGCGCACTTTTCGCGACCGCGGCTCCGGTCAAAACCGACGACCGTTCGGATCCGAACGAAGTTCCGGCTGAAACAACTTCGCTAAAACCGCCGGACAAAGGCCAGATTCCGGTCGCTTTTCTGATTTCCGACGGTGCGGTCGTTATCGATTTTTGCGGGCCATGGGAAGTTTTCCAAGACGTCATGATCCCGGGCAGCCAGGAAATGCCATTCCGTCTGTACACCGTAGCGGAAACCAAGAAACCGATCCGCACCAGCGGTGGAATGCAGATCATTCCCGATTATACGATTCAAAACGCGCCACCGCCAAAGGTGATTGTTATTCCCGCGCAAAGTGAACCCAGCCTGGCGTTGTTGGAATGGATCAGGAAGTCTTCGAAAAACACCGACGTCACCATGTCCGTCTGCACCGGGGCATTCGTGCTGGCGAAAACCGGACTGCTGCACAGCAAATCTGCGACCACGTATCACGGCGCGTTTGGACGTTTCGCCATGAAATTTCCAGACGTTCAGCTCAAGCGGGGCGCGCGCTTTGTCGAGAACGGAAATCTCGCAACCGCCGGCGGTCTTTCTTCTGGAATCGACCTCGCGCTGCGCGTGGTGGAACGTTATTACGGCCGCGAGGTTGCCCAGAAAACCGCTTACAACATGGAGTATCAAGGGCAAGGCTGGATGAATCCGGATTCAAATCAGTTGTACGCCACGTCACCTGTCTCAACTCTCGAGCATCCGCTTTGCGTGGTGTGCGGAATGGACGTCGATCCAAAGACCGCGCCGAAATCTGTCTTCAAGGGCGCGACATATTATTTCTGCTCAGAAGACGACAAGAAAACCTTTGACGCAGCTCCGGAGAAATTCATCACTGCGATCGCACCTGGGTCGGCACCATCAGCTTTCTGACATTTGAAACTGAAACACGCACCTGGCGACAATAACGCTTCACTCGAGTCGCGGACACGGCGGCTCGTGTTCGTCGCGGCGCCTGGTGTCGAGATTCTCGACCTAGTCGGACCGCTTCAAGTCTTCGCCCGTGCATCGGAAATGCACACACGGACGAATCCTGGATCGCCTCCGATTTATTCGGTCGAAGTCGTGACCACTTCCTCCCGTCGGTCTCTGACTGCCAATTGCGGTCTGCGCATCACGGCGGATCGAACCTTTCGGGAAGTGCGCGGAAAGATCGATACCCTGCTCGTCGCCGGCGGCAACGCGATCGAAGAGAATGAAATTAATCCGGAAGCGGTGCGATGGTTAAAAAGAATCTCTCCACGGATCCGTCGGGTCGGCTCAGTCTGCACTGGCGCAATGCTATTGGCCCGAGCCGGCCTGCTCGACGGTCGTCGCGCCACGACTCATTGGAACTGGTGTCACACCTTGATCAAACGCGCCCCGCGCGCGCGGGTCGAATCCGATCCAATATTTATCCGCGATGAAAATGTTTATACGTCCGCTGGTGTCACAGCTGGAATGGATCTGGCGCTGGCGTTGGTCGAAGAGGATCACGGTTCGCGACTGGCTCTTCAGGTTGCGCGCAATCTTGTGCTCTATTTGCGGCGGCCCGGTAGCCAATCGCAATTCAGCGCCGCGTTATCGCTGCAACTGACGGATCGACAACCGTTGCGCGAACTGGAAGCATGGGTGCTCGATAACTTGCACAAACCGCTCACCGTGCCGCTCCTGGCAGAGCGCGTTGCGATGAGCCCGCGGAATTTCGCTCGCGTCTTCACCAAAGAAATGAAGGCTACGCCCGCAAAATTTGTCGAGCGCTTGCGCGTCGAAGCAGCTCGCCGTCGATTGGAAGAAAGTCAGAACAGCATGGAAACGATCGCTGACGAATGCGGCTTCGGGAATGTCAACTCGATGCGCAATGTCTTTCAGCGGACCCTAAAAATCGCACCCGGCCAATACCGGCGCCACTTCCGCCACGTGAAACGCCCGCCAAAAGCAGAAATCAAAGGTTAGGGACAGGATCAACGGGATTTCTTGGTTGTTATTAGGGATGACTGAGCGCAGCGCACATTTCCGGTGTGTCCGTTTTCCACTTTTCAGTGTTTCGAATCGGGCCGTAAGTTGCGGAGGTCGAATGAATCGTGGGAACATTTTCGCCGAACTGAAGCGTCGCAACGTTTACAAAGTCGCGGTCGCTTACATCGTCGCTGGCTGGGCGCTCGCTCAGGGAATCGCGCAAGTCTTTCCTGTGTTCGACGTTCCGAACTGGGTCGTTCGACTGGTCGTTGTCTTAATGATCATCGGCTTTCCGATCGCGCTCATTTTGGCATGGGCGTTCGAGATCACTCCCGAAGGAATCAAAAGCACCGAAGAGGCCGACGCCATGCCGCCATCGTCGCGGCCAAGCAATCGCACCTGGATTTACATCGTTGTTGTCGGCGCCGCAGTCTCGCTATCGTTGTTTTTCCTCGGTCGCTATACAGCGGGAAACAGAACAGCGTCGTCGGGCGATAGGAAATCGATCGCCGTGCTACCGTTCACTAGCTTGAGCGAAAACAAAAGCGACGCTTACTTCGCCGATGGCGTCCAGGACCAGATCCTGACCAATCTCGCCAAGGTCTCCGATTTAAAGGTGATCAGCCATACCAGCGTGCGCCAATACAAGACCGGCGCCGAACGCAACATGCGCGAAATTGGCCAGCAGCTCGGCGTCGCTTACATCATGGAAGGTTCGGTTCGACGGGACCGAGATCGTCTTCGCATCAACGCGCAGTTAATCGACGCCCGCACTGATGCTCATATATGGGCCGAAACGTACGATCGCACCGCGGCCGATTTATTTGCGATCCAGAGTGAGCTGGCCCAATCGATTGTCACCCAACTGAAGGCGACACTTTCGCCGCAGCAGAAAGCGGAAATCGAAGAGCGCCCGACTCAAGACCTGGACGCGTTCGAGCTTTACCTTCAGGCCAAGCCATCCATCGACAGTTATCTCAATTCGACCGACGTGCGTGCGGCGTTGCTCCAGGGGTTGAAGTCGCTCGATGAAGCGATCCAACGCGACCCGAAGTTCGTCTCCGCTTATTGCTACATCGCGCGCGCAAACGATCTTCTGTTCTTTTTCGATCTCGATCCTACTCCGGAGCGGATTTCTCTTGCCGCCGCTGCGATTAAAGCAGCGCTCCGGCTTCGCCCCGATTCAGCCGAAGCGCATTTCGCCCGGGCAGATTACTACTTCCGGTGTCTCCGCGACTATGATCGCGCCCTGGAAGAACTTGCGATCGCGCGGCCGGGGCTGCCGAACAGCACGCCGTTCTTCATTCTCTCCGGCTACATCAATCGCCGCCGCGACCATTTTGCCGACGCCGAACGCGATTTCTCCACAGCGTTCGCGCTCGATCCGCGAAATCCAAATGCTTACAATCTTCTGGCCGACACCTACGGGCTGCAACGCCGGTTTCCTGAAGCGGTGCACGTCTATGACAAGGTGCTGGCTGCCGGAGAGGACGTCCCAATCGTCCGGTTCCGGCGCGCCAATGTCAGCTTGAACGGAACCGGCGATACTGGACCGATGCGCGATATCCTCACGAAATACCCAGACATGGAGTTTGCCGGCAGCCAAACGCCAGTCCGCGCATGGATGGCGATGCTTGATGGCAACTACGCCAAAGCGGAACGCGTCCTTGCCGTTTCGCCTCGAGAAGACTTTCAAGACGTCGACCTCAGCTTTTATTTTCCGAAGAGTTGGTACCAGGCGATGATCGCGCGCGCGAAAGGCGATTCGGCGGGTGCAGCGGCTGCACTTCGCGAATGTCGCGAAATCCTGGCGCAACGATTGATCGTCAAACCGGAACACGCGCGGACGATTGCTGTCCTCGCTCAAGTCGATGCGGGATTAGGCGAGAAAGATTTGGCCATCCGCGAAGCGCAACACGCCATTGATCTGATGCCGATCTCGAAAGATATTTACGACGGCACATTGGTCCTGGAAGGTCTCGCCCAGGTTTACACCTGGAGCGGCGAGCGCGATCGCGCGATTGAACTCGTGCAGAAACTCGTCACGATGCCCAGCTACATCAACTACGCCCGTCTGAAATTACACCCGCTCTGGAGTCCGCTCCGCGGCGATCCACGCTTCGAAAAAATCGTCGCTTCTCTTGCGCCGAAGTAAACGTCTACGTTGATCGCGACCTGCTCCGCTGGAGCGATTGGGTCCGCGCTACCGCGCTACTGCCCAATTCTTCGACCGCAGATTGGCAGCCTCGGGCGAACGGCAATAAACCTGGTGCGGGGGTATTCCGTTATCGTCCTCATCGTCATCGTCCTCGTCCTCGAAATCCTTTTAATGAACTAGAACTCGTGCCGATAAAATTTCTGAAGATATTATATGTCGTATCAAATTATTGGCCCGTAGTCTGCGACGAGTAATGGTTGGCAACCAACCGCCAGCGCCCTTGCTGCTTTACCCACACCCGGGTAAAGCGAGTGTCACGGGGAACAGTTTGCCCTTTGTCTTGCCCAATCATTGTTGAGCGGCCAGTCTCCAAAGCCGTGTTTCCATAGACGCGCACTTGAACGTCATCGGTTGTGATAGATTGAAATTTCAAATCACCTGACGTGAAATCTGAAATCACCTGCGGCTTGGTTCTCACTCTGCCACTTGGCCCTACGCCTATGAAATCAGCAGCGTAGATGCGATCAAGGGCCGCCGCATCAGCATGAATCTGTGCTTGAATACGTTCGTTATCCAGTTTCTTGATGACCTCCTCGACACTTGTTTGGTGACTGCCCCTCGCGCTCTGTTTTTGCGCTACGCCCATAGGGGCCACTGTAAAGACGACGACAGCTATAAAGAGTGCTGGTCTCATGTAGAGTTCTCTATAAGTCTAACTAGAAATCAGACTGCAACCTGCAATCTATTTCTGCCTCCATAGAGGCAGTTTGCCGGAAAACACTGCAGGACGTCAACCGCGATTCAGAGTAAAACCCGCGCCCGAAAATTTCTGAAAAATATTATATGTCACCGAAAATCTCCAAGCGTTGACCCCGATTCACTCACAAGTAACAGCCCCAGCAGGTTCCCGAATCCTTGGAGCTTTGTTTCGAAAATAAGCATTGACAGAAATACTGCTTCCTGACCACAATCCCCCGTCCTAATGGTTTGCCCAGCAAAGGAGAAGTAACAAACATGCAGCACAAGAGAAAGAAAACCAAAAAACAGATCAGAATCCAAGACCTGAAACCCCGCAAAGATGCCAAGGGGGGTATGTCCAAGGGTTCTGCCCAGGATGATCTTAATCGGATTTTGAAACATCTCGAACTGGGTCAGGGTCCCGGCGGTGGCGGGAAAACCGGGCCACTCGGGCCAAGCGGACACATGCCGCAGGGCCCTCCCAATTAAGACAAAGAGCCGCACCGTGGTTCCATCCCGTGTGCGGCCGTTTATGTACAGATTCAGCAGAAAGCCTAATTTCAAATTAGGACACTTACCGTCACGCCAAATCGCGACCAGCGATCAAAAGACGGCATTGAACAAACCTGCCAAAAATATGTCACCCAAAATCAGCAGCGCTTGCTCATAGGACGTCGGTTCGCTGCAGCGCCCTGGTTGGGCTCCTTCTTTCTTAACTCAAAGACGACTACTGGCCGGTCTACGCCCTGACAGCGCATCACCTTCTCCTCTTTTCGACTGAAGCCGCACCGGATCAGCACCCGCTGCGAAACCACATTCGCCTCGTCTGTCACTCCCAAGATAGCAGGGAGTGAGAATCGTTCCAACCCCCAGGCACAAACCCTGGCAACGCCCTCCGTCGCGTAACCCTTCCTTTGCTCGGATGTGGCAATGCCAAAACCCACCTCAACGGTGTCGAAGAGAGGACTCAGGCCGACATGTCCGATCAGCCGACCGGTCACCTTCTTCTCAACCCCAAAAACGAACGCATTCGTTGTCGGGCTGGCATCCAAGTTGAACTGACCGATCAGATACTCGATCGCTGTGCCGGCATGTCGCTCGTCTCGGTAAACCTGACTCGGCAGCCACTGACGCGCGCAGTCCTCTTGGCTCATTTCGAGCATGCGCTGAGTGTCGCCAGGCACGAGCGGCCGCAGCACCAACGACGGTGTCTCAATGCGAAAGACTGTTCTCATTCGTAGCCAAACTAGAATTAGACTGCACCCTGCAATCCATTTCTGCCTCCATAAAGGCAGTTTGTCGGAAAACACTACAAGACGTCAACCGCGATTCCGGCGCAAAACCTCCGCCCAAAGAATTCTGAAAAAAGTATATGTCCGCTAAAATCGGCGGCTCTCGATAACGACGCTTACTTCGGCCAGATATCGCAGTTGTACCTCAAGCAATACTTGTACTTCTCCCGCAGACTTGCGCCATTTCAGCCAATTCTTCGTCTGTGTATCGGACGACCCGAATGTGATACGCATCTATTTCTCCAGGTAATCAGTGCCAAATCTGCCGACGCCGCTTAGCTGGACTATCACGGCGCCTTCCTGCGCCGCCACGAAATGAGGGACCCCTGCCGGAATAACTATGAAACTGCCCGCCGGGTAGCCCTTCAGTTTAGCCGGGTCGAACCTTTCCCCCTCGCCCAGATACCAGGTCCCTTCGATGACCGTCACCAGTTCGTCCTGCGGATGCGTATGCGCCAGGACACGCCCGCCCGCTGGAATCTTGACCCGATCGATCCACGCCCCGTCTCGGCTGGAATCGCCGGACAACTGCGCCCGCTGCCGCCCGTCCTTGTAGTAGGGCGGCGTGAACCATCGCACTTGTTTGGGAGTCACTCCGACGATTTCTTTCTTGCCCTGCTGCGCCAAAGTTGTTGTCAACGTTATCGCCGTAGGCATCATTGCTACGACAGCGGCTACAAGAATGTTCTTCTTCATTTCTCTCTTCAACATCAAATGATAAGCGCCTAACTAGATACAAGATCAGCGACCGCGAGCCCACTGGAACGTGCCACGCATGCAAAGTGTGCGCGGCAAACGCTCTGAACGTCGGTCGCAGCCTTGCTCGTGGTTCGCTTGCATCGCATGGTTAGGCGACTGTTTCATTCTTCACCATCGAAATAATCCAGCGCCTCCGAGCGGACATAGGTGCGCTCAGGGAACGGCACACCCCACTTATTGCTGTCGGGATGATGGTAGGTGTCACTCATCGGATTGTCCGCCACGACGTAAACGAGCATGTCTTCTGCAGTGTCATTGGTGATCTGGTGTGGCTCACCCGGCTTGAAAATCAATGCGTCGCCAGCCTCGATCGGAGTAATTCCATCTTTGTGACGGACAACGCCACTGCCTGAAATCACGTGATAAAACTCCCACTGTGCGCTGTGCGAATGATACACGTAGGGAGCCTTTCCAGGTGGAATACGCAAAATCTCGACATCAAAGGGATGCCGCTCGTTCAGGTCTGTGGATTCGGGCTTGCGTCCTAACTCCACTGAAACATTTTTGCTCGCGCCGACGAACTTTCCCTTCGGCGACGACCAAGTAAATTCAACCATTTTTGTCGTATTGACCTTGTGCATGAGTGAAGTCGCCTAACTAGATATGGACGGAATTATTCCGTCTAATCCACCCGCTCACCTGAAGAAGAATCCGGAAAAAGCGGAATCACGCAAATCAGATTTCATGAACGAGAATCCGCGCCCGAAAAATTTCTGAAAATATTATATGTCATGTAAAATCAGTAGGTGTTGGTGCCGATTCGGCTTTCGATAATCGCGTCTCCTCGCGCATCCACCGATTCACTGAGTGCCCGCGAAAATCTTCATGGCTCTGCTTCGAAATTCCAGGCCGCGACAATGCACTGTGAGCCTTCTGTATCCTTTATCAGGTGGAGCCCGACGTGCGCGTGATGTAGGAAGCATTTAACTTGCGTACTTATGATTGACATTTCCTTCACACCCTTCCCATTTCTCACGACGGAGAATTATGCATTGCGGAATCTCAAGCCAGAAGATGAGCAGGAAATTTTCGCTTTGCGATCCAGTGATGAGATCAACAAATATCTTGATCGCCCGA
>DATEZD010000170.1:0-10791 GCA_035255865.1 Candidatus Udaeobacter sp. | reverse complement strand
ATCTCCCGTCCCGGACCGTGATTTGCGATCTTTACCACGCCGTCGCGATTGAGTGGAAATCCGTAATAACCGGTCGTCGTAATGTCCGCACCGAAAACCGGAAAACGCTCGGAGGCGAATAGCTCAGGTTGCCGGGGCTTCAGATGAAACACCGGCTGTGCGTTGCTACGGAAGAAGTTTTTTGTGAACGGCAGCATATACGGCGTCCACGCGCCCACTGCCATTACAACAGAGTCACCAGCAATTCTGTAACTGTAGGGGAAGCCGTTGGCTTCCCGCGGGACGCTAACAGCGTCCGGCACAGAATCTTCAAGCACGATTCCTTTCACACGACCGCCATCCTCATCCAACTGGACAAACTTTGCGCCTTCCCGCAGTTCAATGCCCATGGATTTGGCGCGTCCAATTAATGTTGCAACGACGCGACCGCTTTCCACATATCCGGCCTCCAATTCAAGAACGCCATCTCGATAAAGTTCCGGATTCCAAGCGGGAAACCGTTTCCATAGCTGAGGCGAGTTCATGCGCTCAATCTTGTGTCCTCGCTTCCGTAGCATTCCGAAGCTTTCATGCTCAAAATCGCCCGGCTTCATTTCCCGCCGACGCACGAACATCACGCCGACTTCGTGATACAATTCCACACCGAATTCCTCATTCCATTTGCGCCAGAGTTTGATCGAGCGTGCCGCCAGCGCTGTATAATCCTCATCCGCGCCGTAAGCCCTGCGCACGGCCTTGCTAATATCAGTGGACGCCGCGAGCGGATGCGGCAATGGCCCCGGATCAACCAGCACAACATTGTGACCGCGCGTTTTTAATTCGATCGCAGCGGAAACCCCGTTAATTCCCGCGCCAACAACAATGATTCTGGACATGTGAGGACAGCGCGCCTTGTAGCGTCGCTCGCCGCGGCGAGCGACGATCTGGTTTACCTTGGAAGTGCAAAGTATCTCATAGTTGCACCTAAACCGCTATTCGCAGTGCGCGTTCCCGTTCGAGCAGGGTCGGATGCGAGTAATAAAAACTGCTGTAAAGCGGATGTGGAGTAAGATTGCTCAGATTCTTTTCGCTCAATTTGCGCAGTGCATGAATGATCGACTGGGCCTCTCCCATTGTCGCACGCGCGAATGCATCCGCCTCATATTCGAAACGGCGCGACCAGGTGTGAATAAAGGGCGAAAGCCAGAAACTTATGGTCCCCGCCAGCAGCGCAAACAGCAGCATCGCAGGGATAACACTCGCAGCGGCAAAGCCTCCCTGATGTTCGAAACCGAACGCGCCATAAAACCATTGCTGCCGCGCCAGCCACGCGACCGCAGCGAACGCCACGAAGACGCCAGCGATGGAAACGCCAAGCAATTTCAGTACGTGACGCTTTTTGTAATGGCCAATCTCATGCGCGAGCACGGATTCCAGTTCCAGCTCGGTGAGCTGCGCGATCAGCGTGTCGAACAGGACGATTTTTCGAAAGCGTCCGAACCCAGTGAAGAAGGCGTTGGAGTGGCGCGAGCGTTTGCTGCCGTCCATCACCTCGATGCCGCGCGTGGGAAAATCCGTGCGCTTCGCCAACGCAAAGAGGCGCTCGCGCAACGCTCCTTCCGGCAGCGGTGTGAACTTGTTGAATAGCGGCATGATCACCGCCGGTGCGATGAGCAGCAGGAGTAATTGAAACGCGATAACAACCGCTGCCGCCCAGAGCCACCAATTCGCGCCCGTCCACTCGATCAGTTCTAAGATTACCACAAGCAGGGGATAGCCGACGAGCAGCGCGAGCAGCAATCCTTTCACACGATCGAATATCCACGTCTTCATCGTCGTGGTGTTGAAACCGAATCGCTCTTCGAGTTTGAACTGCGCGTACCATGCGAACGGCAATCCAAGGATGCTCAGCGCGATGCCTGTAGCAAAGAGGAAACCAGCCATTGCCCAGATCGATGTTCCGAAGCTTGCGGCGAATCTTTCAAACACCCATGGCAACACGCCGCTGAACAGCACCGCGATTAGCACCACGGTATCGAACACGTCGGCGACATCTCCAAAGCGGCTCTTGGCCAGCGTGTAATCAATCGACCGGCGATACGTCGCGTCGTCAATGACTCCGCGAAGTGCAATCGGCACTTCGTTCGCATGCGCGCGCACATGACGTTGGTTGAGTTGGCTCAGCCACACTTCAGTGATGGCGCGCGCGAGAATCAGAACTAAACCAATTATCGCGAACGGTGTCATCGAAGGGATAGAGCTTCTGCTTCTCTGGTCATCAGCTCGCGAAGAGCGTCCGATAGTGGCGATACCAATCACTCTGAAAGTGTTCAGTCGGGTCGTACTTGCGTTTTAGATGCAGAAATTCTTTGAACTGCGGATAGCACGCAATGACTTGCTCGGGTTTGGCGAATTTATGATACGTCAGGTAATAACTTCCGCTGTGGGCTACCGCCAAATCGATCAAGCCGAGAAAAGAGCGTGCCGACGCTTCGATGCCTCGCGGTGTATGAAAGGTCAGCAGATTGAAGATGACGCAGGCATAAGGTTCTTTCGCCCACGCCAAAAAGCTCTCGTCGTCTTTTTCGATCAGTCGGACTGTGCCGTAGATGACGATCGTGCGATTCGACCGCAACAGTTCCGCCGCCTGCGCTAGAAAGTCTGGAAGGTCAGTGCGCGGAACATAAATCTCGGTAATGATGAGGCTCGATTCCTCTCCTCCGATTTGTTCCCGAACCTTCTGCGCGTAATTCGGCAAATAGGCGCTAAGTTGATTCGTGTCGGACCAATAAGTCTGTCCGTTCGTCGACAAATAGTAATCGCTGTAACGCTTGAAAGCCTTGTCGCGATCTGTGTACGCAAGTCGCAGCAGCTCGAGCCAGTCATCATCGCGTAATTCCTTTTTGACGACAATCGGTTCGTCTCCGTCGATCGGCTGGTAGCAGGAAAACACACCGCGCTGCAAAAAGTCCGGCGACTTTTCATCGACCAAAAACTGAAAATCCCCATAAAGAAACTTCTGCGCTATTCGTTCTTCGAAGCGTTTCGGCAGACTGTCCGAACGAATTATTTCGACGACACGCCGCAATTTTTGCCTGGGGACGAGCTGAAGCGTTACGCTTTCGATCAAGCCAAATAGCCCATAGCCGCCGATCGCGACTCGGAACAATTCGTTGTTCTCATCGCGCGAACAGTGGATCGATTGACCATCTGCGTTGAGCAGAGTGAATGATTCGATGTTGGAAATCAGCGGCTTCATTGCCAGTCCGCGCCCGTGCACGTTCGACGAGAGGCTTCCGCCCAGCGTGAATGTGTCGGCGCCCGTTTGTTTTTGTGCGACACCCCACTGCTTTGCGCTGTCCCCTTGAGCGTCGAGATAAGCGCGAATCAATTTCGGCCATTGGATGCCAGCTTCCACTTCAATCAAACCGCGCTCCTGATCGAAAGAAATCAGGCGAGCAAGTGAACGCGTGTCGATGCAAACGCTGTCGGTGGCAAATTGCTGGCCGCCCATCGAATGACGGCAGCCCGAAACGGAGATGGGCAAGCCTTTTCGCGACGCAGAGCGCACGATCTCCGCAAGTTCGTCCGTAGTACGCGGTGTCAGCAGCTTGCCCACTCGGGTGCGATTGAGCTGTGAATGGACATCATTGACCCAAATCTCTTTCTCGCGTGCTGCGAAAATGCGGGGCGCAAGCGCGAAGAGTGCTGCACCGCGTATGAATTCGCGCCGGGTCAGCATGCGAAAGCTTAATCGAGGCGGCGCTTAATCGCCGGACTCAAAGATGATTTTGCCGCTGCGTTTGCCTTGCGCGGCGTGCGCAACTGCGACTTTCGCTTCGCTCAGCGGGTAGGCTTTTTCGACCTTCGTCTTTAACAGACCGCGTCTTGCCATTTCAAAAAGTCGCCGGAACGCTTCCATACGCTGCTCTGTGGTCGCGTTATCGTACCATTTGTTGATCCAGATGCCACGGAAACGGAGGTCTTTGAAAATTAGCAACCCGTTGGGAATTTTCAGCGGCTGCAAGCTCATCGCTCCGAACGTTACCAGGGCTGATTCAGGCGCGAGACAATTTGCGAGACGCAATGCGCTCTCGCCGCCAACGGCATTCAATCCCAAACGGATCGGTGCGCCGCCGGTAGCTTCGTTCACTTCTTCGCGAAGATTTTCGCCATCGACGAGCACGACGTCGCCGCCTTCTGCGCGCAGTTCGTCAATCAATTCCGCGCGTCGGACCACGTTCATTGTTTTGTAGCCCAGCTCGCGTGCGATTTGAATTACCGCACGCCCGGCAGCGGAGTTTGCTGCGTTTTGTATGAGCCAATCTCCTTTTTTCAGATCGACATAATCGTGCAGTAACCGCCACGCGGTCATCGGATTGATCTTTAACATTGCCGCATCGACAGGCTCGATTCCCGCGGGTACAACGACGAGATCTTCGGCTTTCACGACAATGGCTTCACGCCATGTGCCGACGTTGTGCGGCAAGATTACCAGGTCACCGACGGCAACATTCGTCACCTTCGCGCCAAGATCGACAACCACTCCTGCACCTTCGAACCCGGGCGTTGCCGGAAGCTCTCGTCGCACCGGATATTTTCCTTCAATCTGATTTAGGTCGGCCGGATTGATCGGCGCTGCGCGCATTTTCACAACCGCTTCGCCCGGACCCGGCGTGGGCCATGCCCGTGATTCCACCCGTAAGACGTCCGTCGGATTTCCGTGCGTATCATAAACAACTGCGTTTATATTTTTGTTCATCGATGGCATCCCAAGCTCACGCGTCCAGGAAGAATCTGCAAACCGGCGCGCGTGTCGCGTTGCTTGGGTTAGTGGTCAATGTTGTGCTTGCGTCCGCAAAAATTGTGGCCGGTCTTGTCGGTCACGCCTATGTGCTGATCGCTGACGGAATCGAGTCCGCGCTCGATGTAGGTGGCTCAATTGTGATCTGGGGCGGATTGACAGTCGCCGCGCGACCTCCAGACAGGACGCATCCGTACGGTCACGGAAAAGCCGAACCAATCGCTGCGATTGTGGTCGCTTTCGGCGTATTGGCTGCGGCGCTGGCGATTGCCATTCAAAGTGTGCGCGAAATTTTGCTCCCCCATCATGGGCCTGCCCCGTGGACCCTGGCAGTTCTGATCGTGGCAGTGATCGTCAAGGAGGTGTTATTCCGGTACGTCATCCGGTTTGGGCGAAAAGTGGAGAGCACCGCTGTTAAAACAGACGCGTGGCATCATCGCATCGATGCCATGACTTCTACCGCAGCATTTATCGGCATTTCCGTAGCGCTTATTGGCGGCAAAGCCTGGCAAAGCGCCGATGACTGGGCCGCTCTTGTAGCTTGCGTGCTCATCGGCTGGAACGGTTATCGCCTTGCACGCCCGGCATTCTTTGAAATCATGGACACCGCGCCGCGCGGTAAATTCATTAGATCAATTCGCGATACGGCGAAGTCAGTGCCAGGAGTCGTTGAGGTTGAGAAATGTCGCGCCCGAAAAATGGGATTGGATTTTTACGTCGATCTTCACGTCGGAGTGGATGGCAACATGTCCGTGCACGAAGGCCACGAGATCGCGCATCGCGTCAAACGCGCCATCCAGCAGAGCGACTCGCACGTCGCGGACGTGCTCGTTCACATCGAGCCGGCAAAACTGTAGCCCCGACTCGTCGGGGTAATCGCGGCTGCCGGGGTCAGCTCCCCCGGCTCCCGCATAATATGGAGTCATGCAACACATTCTCCCGAACTAATCTGTAATTAACACCGGCCTTCAGGCCGGTGATCGTGCCACGCATGACAGCAGCCGTTTTAACGGCTTACCATCGTATTCAGTCCTACTGCTGTGTCTGGAACTTCGCTGTTAGAAAGAAAAGCCGTTGAAACGGCTGCTACGTGGAGACCGCCGTAACCACCGGTCTAAAGCCCGGTGTTAATGAGATGTCTTGCTGGACCGGCTAAACCTCGATGCTGCGCACAACATCAACCAGCGCGTTCGCGAGGAATTTCCTTCCTTGTGCAATTCTTCTAGCGAATTGAATCAAGCGCGGGACGCGATTCGGATGTGCAAGAAAGAATGCCGCCAACTTCAGCAGATTGGTTCGCTGCTGTTCGATGTCGAATAAGACTTTGGACGGAGCAGGGAACGGTTCGTCCAGTGTGTCGCTGATCACGCGCAGCGAAAGCAGCGGAATACCATGTTCCGCGCAGGCGCCCGCGATGAATTCCGTTTCCATGTCCACTGCAGCTGCGCCTGATGCCTGCGCAATTTCAAGTCGCTTCTCACTAGAATCGATCAACGCAGATACGGTTAGCAGGTCGGCCTCATGAATCGACAGGCTTGAAAAGGATGAGCGCCTGTTGTTCAGCTCGATCGTCGAAAAATTCTTCGCCAGCAAAAGATCGCCGACTTTCAATTGATCGTTCAGCGCGCCTGCAAATCCGGCGCTGATCAAAAGGTCGAATTGCTGGTCCTGGAGAAATTCTGCCACTCGCTGGCGGCAAACCTTTTCTCCCACGCCGGTATGAACGACTTCGATCATTCGATCATGTATCTTGCCGCGCACGATTCTTACGCCATTGCGCTCAGCGCCGGTTCTGCCGCGTAGACGCCGTAAGAACTCCGAGCTTTCCGCCAGCAAAGCAAACGTGACTGCAATTCTTGTCATGTTGAGCGAGAGCGAAACATCTCTGATTTTTGGCATCCTGAGTACGAAGAGGGAGATAATTTGAGATTCTTCGCTTCGCTCAGAATGACACGGCGGCGTGCGAAATGGTCAATCCGATTTCGGTTGTTGCTCTACAATCTGTACGACGAAACTCTTTTTCTCCGTTGTAGCCGGGACCGTTGGTCCCGATTCTGTCCCTGTAGCCGGGGTCCGCCTGTCCGCCGTAGCTTTAGCGAAGGCGGATGACTGCGGCGCTCCACCTGTAATCGACCCAATCGCCGTGCGAAATTCTGATTCCCGATTCGATGGAAGATCGACAAGAACGCTGAGTCGGCCTCGATCCGGAAGTCCTTTTGCAACAGAACCGCCGAATCGGGAGGCGATCGTGACAACTTCATCTGCGACAGCGTCCAGTTTTCCAGTTGCAGTTGGAATTATAATTTCGCTTACCCCTAAGGCGTCTGGCGCTGGTGTTAGTGTCGCTGCTGCGTGCTCGATGGATTTCGCGATCTGCTCCCGCATTTGCGTTTCAAGCAGCGACCGATTCGGGTTCTTGGTTTCGTGTCTCACGATTAACCAGAGACCGAATCCCACATTTACAGCCATGAGAATGATGAACGCTACGCCTACCCGAAGCGCCATTTTGCGGCCTTGCTCCGTGATCTCTGGTTGTGGAGGCAGCAGGAGAACTTCGCGTGAATCACCGCGCATGCCTGCGTGAATCTGTCGCGCCACGGCTAACTCGCGCTGCAGTTGCTTGTCTGACATCAAACGCTCTTCTAACGCCACACGCTCCGACGCAGACAACCTGCCCTCGAGATAATCAAAGAGCTTGTCGGGATTCATCGCTTCGTAATCAAGAAAGCGTCACGCGAGAGGTCTTTGCACGCAATTGCTAAGTAGCAAGCCGCGTCCGACTACGATCGGATGTGGTTGCCGTTCTTTAGGGCTGCGCTCCTAACGACTTTCAAGAGCCAAGCCTTAAACGAATCGGGCGCGCGTGGCAGCAAGGTGAATCGCACTACAAAATGCTTCCCAGAAAGAGAACGAGAGAATTTCAACCATTCCGTTTTTGCTTTCGCATTTTTCTCCCGGCGACAAGTTCGAGAACTGCCCGGCGCAATTTTTCGCGGTCTGCTGGGTTGTCCATGTCGAGTTTAAGGTCCATCGCCTCCGCCACGGTTTTTGCGTAAGCAACGCCCTGCTGCTCGGCCAATCGCTTCCAGCGTTCATCCGCCATAACCTCGATGAGATTGGAGACGGAACGCTTCTCTAAAGCTGCCATTTGTTCCAGCTTGTTCCGTTGCTCCTCACGCACCGTCAGGTTGAGCTTCGGTTTGCTCTTGTTCTTTTTGGATTTTGCCATTCGCAGTTTTTACACCTCGTTCTTCATCACAGCCGATTACGCAGGCTGAAAGAAATGACTTATACGCTAAAACAACGCCGGCGCAAACTTTGTTCTTGACATACGCCATTATTACGTATACAGGACGCATACAATAGGCGGCTAATCCCCTCAACAAAAAGAAAACACAAAATGAAAACAAAAACTAAACTAATGCCGGCGGAAAACCCGCTTGGTTCATTGGGTCTCACCTCGCGCGAAGCGGAGGTTCTGACTTGGATCGCACAAGGTAAAACGAACTATGAGATCGGGGTGATCCTCAGCGCATGCACCGGGACGATCTGCAAGCACGTCGAACGCATCCTGCGCAAACTCTGCGTCGAAAACCGTACCTCCGCCGCTGCCATCGCCTTTGGGGCATTGGCCAGCGCAAAAGTATGAGCGATCTGGTGCGATGATTTGGCTTTTTCTTGCCGGGCGGCGTAGCTCGAACACCCGCCCAACGGACATTAAGAAATAATATCGTCCCATTCGCCGGAAGATCAGCGGGCGACAGTGAGCTTACTATCGACAGTCCACGAAATGTTCTTGTCGTCTGTGAAGGTGGTTCTCGCCATTACTAAGTAGTAAGCTACAGCGGCGCGGGCCATTTGCTCTTTGCTCTGGGGCACAGGGGCAATAGAGTCGCTCCGTGGCCGAGGATGATCAGGCAGAGCCGCGGCGTCACGGGCGGTTTTGGCGTCGCGTGATCGCCGGCCTGGTTGTTTGCGCGGTGCTCCTGATCATTTTCCATCGGCCAATTCTGCTGGCATTAGGGCGGCAGATCGCGCTTCGGTATGCGGCAAAAGAGAACTTAAAGATCGAATTCGTTCTCGAAGGCAATCCGTTTACCCGGGTTACGGCGCGAAATGTCCATGCGTTCCCAACTGGACCGTCGGCCATTGAGTCGATCGACATCGACCAACTGCATGTTGATTACAATCTATTTGGTTACGCGCGGCACGGTTTCTCTCATCTGTTCGACAATGTGGAGGCGCGGTCGGCGCGGATTGTGTTCAATCCGTCGAAAGCGCCATTGGGAACACGCGCGCCAAAACCGCACCTGAAATTGCCGAGATTCTTCCCGGAACGATTCCGCGCGACCGACACGACGGTGATCGTCAGAAATCAGCCGTACGATTTTGTTGCCGAACGCGTGGATGTTGAGTTGGACTCGCGGCGTCCCGGCGAGCTGCGAATCGCAACGCTGCAACTTCCGTCCGGCGATAATTGGGCCGCAGTTTCCGGCCATACATCGTACACAAACAGGAATTTAATCATTCGTGATGTTGTGCTCGACGAACAAGAGCAGGTTCACCTTTTGAATATCGATGCCTCGCGGATTGACGCGAATATTCTCGGAATCGGGCTCAACTGCACGATCGGCGGCCAACTATCAGCGTCTGCGACGTTAAGCGAAACGCAATCTTCACTAAACGCGAAATTGAATGTGGCGGCGGAGAACGTCTCCTGGGAATCGCTAAACAAATACCTTGTCTTTCCGGAGAGTTATCTTTCCGGCGAAATTGAGCGTCTCGCTCTCGCCGGGTCGGGCATAATTGATCAGCCGCGCACCTGGAGCGGAGCGCTGTCGCTGCGGATGAGCGATGTGCGTCGCCCCGCCTTAGCCCAGGCTACGGCGGGCAGGCCAGGAATCAATTTGGGTCGCCTAGTGGTAGAAATCTCAGCGGAACAGGGGAGGGGAATCCTGCGCTCAGCCGACATCGTTCAGGACATGAACGAACTGCATTTGCGCGGAGGAATGGAATTGCCTTCCATGATCGAGGATTTTGGCCGCATGCCGGCGAATCTTGAAATTTCCGGCTCGGCGCCTGATCTGAGGCGACTAACAGCGGGGACTCCTGTGGCGTTGAGCGGCTCGGCCCAGTTCACCGGCAGGATCGATATTGTCAATGCAGTGATACAGGCGAACCTCGGCGTAGCCGCACAGGCTGTCGGGTTCGAGGATGGAATCGTCGACAAGCTGAATTGTACGCTTCGCGCGTCCAAGGGCGTTGCGCGCGGCGATACTAAGAGAGCTTGGTTCGCGGATCTTCGAACAGCAATGGAGTTCAATTTAACCGGAATACGTTATCGGGACTACATCATCGATTCAGCGGAGGGATCGCTTAATTCAAGCGATGACGTTCTCGGGCTGGACCGATTGAGTCTCCGACGAAGGCAAAATGAACTAAATGCTCACGGGCGTTATCTGCTTCCGGCAGAGGTTAGCAAATTTTCTTCGCAGCCCGCGGAGGTGGACGTCGCTTTCAATGCGCCTGAGGCAGGCGACTTCTGGGCTGTTGATTCTCCGAACAGATTGAGCGGGCCATTGCAGCTCGGCGCGCAGATTCAGTGGAAACAAGAGACGGCCAACGGACAAGTGTGGCTCTTCGGATCAAATCTGCGGATGCGAGATTTGGTTTTCCGGCAACTCAATACTCAGTGTTCGGTTTCGAACAACGGGATCTACCTGAACGATTGCAGCGCGACTTTGAACGATACCGATTTCGTTAACGCCACTGGCACGCTGAATCTGCGGCAACCTTATCATTACAGCGGCAAGGTGTCCGCGAGCGTGGCGAACTTATCGACGCTTCAGCCATTGCTTCGGGCGTCTGGCAATCAGAATGCATTGGCAGGCTCAGTTAAACTGGATTGGGAAGGAAGCGGCCAAGGAGTGACGGCTTCCCCCGCCTTCGCCAAGGCTACGGCGGGCAGGCAGTCGGTCGCTCCCTGGAAAAATTCCGGCAAGCTCAAG
>DATEZD010000169.1:0-2068 GCA_035255865.1 Candidatus Udaeobacter sp. | reverse complement strand
GCGCCGGATCATTACAATTGAAGAACCGGTCGAATATCGAATCCCTGGTGTCTCGCAAATCGACGTGAAACCAGAGATTGATCTGACTTTCGCCAAAGGCCTGCGACACATTTTGCGACAAGACCCGAATGTGGTCATGGTGGGCGAGATTCGAGACATCGAAACTGCGGACATTGCGATTCGCGCCGCGATGACAGGTCACCTTGTCTTCAGCACACTGCACACAAATGACGCGGTAGGTGGCATTACGCGTTTGCTCGACATGGACGTGGAACCGTTTCTGCTCGCCTCTGTGGTGAAGTCGTTTATCGCCCAAAGGCTCGTGCGGACAATTTGCCCGGATTGCGTCGAAGTAGTCGATTATCCGCGCGATTACCTTGCTGAGATTGGTGTTCCTGTGAAAGAACTCGGCACTCGCTTCGGGCGCGGTGCGGGGTGCGACCAATGCCGCCAGACCGGTTATCAGGGGCGCGCTGCGATTTACGAAGTTTGCGTCATCACCGAACCCTTGCGGAGGCTGATCATGCAAAGGCGTGATGGCAGCGAGTTGAAGCAATGCGCTGTTGCCGAAGGCATGGAGACTTTGCGGCACGATGGCTGGCGACGCGTAGCCCAGGGCAACACAACTATCGAAGAAGTTGTCCGCGTCACTCAGACTGACGAAGTCATGGCTGAAACCACTGAAGAAGCGGAGCCGGTCGTAGCCACCGGCGCGGCCGAAATACGCTAAGCGCCAGGATTCTTTTTCATCTTATTCGCCGCGCAATTCACGAATTGCTTTGGCGTAATCCCTGGAACTAAAAATCGATGTGCCGGCGACGAGGACGTTCGCGCCGTTTTCGACCGAGATCTGGGCGGTTTTCGGATTAATGCCGCCATCCACCTCGATGTCGATCTTGTGCTCGTGCGATTGATTCCATATCGCTGCGCGGCTGACCTTTTCCATCTGATCAGCGCGGAACGGTTGTCCGCCAAAACCTGGATGAACAGTCATGACGAGCAGCATATCGAACTCCCCGAGGAACGGTTCGATCATTTCAAATGGAGTCTCGGGATTTAGCGTGAGGCCGGCGCGGCAACCGACGTCTCGAATCTGGTGCAACGTTTTCCAGACGTCGTGTTTGGCTCCCGGTTCCACGTGGACGGTGATCGAGTTTGCGCCGGCTTTGACAAATCGCGGCACATAGTGATCGGCATGCTCGATCATTAGATGTACATCCAGCGGGAGGCTTGTTTCTTTTCGGACGAGCCGCACAACGTCCGGTCCGAACGAAATGTTGTCGACGAAATGGCCGTCCATGATATCGCAGTGAATCCAATCGGCGCCTGCTGCCTCGACGCGATGAATTTCCTCAGCGAGCCGCGAGAAATCTGCCGCAAGAATTGATGAGGCGATGATCACTTTTCCCATTAAGTCATGGAGTAAAGGAGGAATGCAGTAATGGCAAGCTCGTCAGCGCTCCAATAGTCCATCACTCCAAGATAAATACGCTTGACGGCGGGCTGCACCTTCTCATGTTACCGCGTTTCAGCCGGCCGAATCGCGCCGCGTTAACGCGTTTCCTTCGAGCTGGACAGTGCTGCTAATAAATATTTCATGTTCAACGGATTTTTCGGCTGGCTATCCAGCGACATCGGGATCGATCTCGGTACAGCGAACACTCTTGTTTACGTAAAGGATCAGGGGATCGTTTTACGTGAGCCATCTGTGGTAGCGGTGCAGGCCGGCACGAACCGAGTGCTGGCGGTGGGGGACGAAGCCAAGCGCATGTTGGGGCGCACGCCGGCGAATATCGTTGCAGTGCGTCCGCTCAAGGACGGCGTGATCGCTGACTTCGAAGTTACCGAGGCGATGTTGCGGCATTTCATCACCAAGGTACACAATCGCAAGGTGCGGGTGAAACCGCGCGTCGTTATTGCGGTCCCTTCAGGAATCACGGAGGTGGAAAAGCGTGCAGTGCGTGAATCAGCTACGCATGCAGGCGCGCGCGAAGTTTATTTGATCGAGGAACCGATGGCAGCGGCGATCGGTGTCGGACTGCCGGTGCAGGATCCTGCAGGTAACATG
>DATEZD010000168.1:0-4371 GCA_035255865.1 Candidatus Udaeobacter sp. | reverse complement strand
AGGCGGCTACGGCGGGCAGGCAAGCCGCCGCTCCTTGCACTGCGTTGGCACCGCCTTTTCCATTGAAACTAAGATTCATTTGCAGTTAGCCTGTTGGCAGAGGCGAACTCGCGATGTCTCTCCCATATAAATCCTGGACACGGCGCGATTTCTTGAAACTCGCCGGGCGTGCGGGATTGCTCGGTGCTTTTCCGACGCTGGCGAGTGCCGCTGCCGCGCTTGAGCCGGACACCGTCTGCATCTCGATCCTGCACACGACGGATTTGCATGGCCACATTTTGCCGACATTTGATTACGACGGAACTGCTGATCGCGGCGGTCTGGCGCGTTGCATCACGCAAATCCGCCGCTGGCGGCGGCAAAATCCGAACTCCATCCTGGTCGATGTGGGCGACGTTTATGAAGGCACCGAGGTGAGCCTCCGAAACAAGGGCGAACTGATGATCGATCTTTTCAATCACCTCAAATACGACGCCTGGGTGATTGGCAATCACGAATTCGATTGGGGAATGGAGCCGTTTGCTAATGCGCTGCAAAAATCGGCAATGCCGGTGCTTGGCGCGAACACCACGTTAGACGGAAAGCCCGCTGGCTCATCTTCCGATTCGCAACATCCGTTTGGCAAGGTTCAGCCATTTGTCGTTAAGGAAATTGAGGGCATCAAAATCGCAATTATCGGAATCACAACGCCGGGCATGTCGTTCTGGCTTCCGCGGGAGTTTACGGTTGGAATCGATTTTCAACATCCCGTTGAGTCTGTACGCCGCGCAATTGTGAAAGCGAAAAGCGAACGCGCGCACGCAATTGTGCTCGCAGGTCACATGGGACTGAAGCCGCGCACGGGCGGCGATGACTTTGCGAACACGGTGATGGCGTTAACTTCCGAGTTCCCGGATGTCGCGTCTTTCATAGCGGGCCACACTCATCAGGCGATTCCAAGTCGCCTAACGAATCGCGTGCTCTTCACACAGGCGGACCACTTTGGCATTCACGTGGGCCGCGTCGATCTGTTGTTTGATCGAGACTCGAAAAAATTGCTACGTCGTGAAGCGATCTGTGAGCTGATGGATAGCCGTTTCGATCCGGACCAGGTTGTCCTTTCCAGAGCAGAATCGCAGCTTGCGGAATCAGAGGCGTCGCTTGCACAGCCGATCGGCGAGTTGAAGGAGACGTTGCACGCTCGCGGCCGGCCCGGTCATCCGAGTGAAATCGAGAAGCTGATCGGCGCCGCGATTACAGAGACGTTGGCGGAACGACGCATTATGGTCGACGCAGTCATGCATGGCGTCTTCGATGAAAACGCTAAACTTGCTGCAGGCCTAACGACGGTAAACGACATTTGGAATATCATTCCCTACGAAAACGTCATCGTTACCGCCACGCTCTCCCCTGATGAAATAAAAAGCGTGATGGAAGAAGTGTATGCCAGCCGTGAGCCACGAAGTTTGCTGGGGATCGCAGTAAGAGTGGAGGGTCGCGGTTTCGATCGCAGGATCACTTCAATGGCGTTTCCAGATGGACGCGCGCTGGAGCGCGATAAGAGATACCTAATCGCGGTCAACAGTTTCGACGCGCGGAGCGGCGGCCATCATTTCATGAAATTGCGAGCGTTGCTTGATCGGCCGGAGGCGAATTGCGTTCTGCATCCCGTGCAAACACGCGACGCGGTCATCGATTATTTCCGCCGGCACAAAGTTGTGCGAAAGATTGCCGAAATACGCACGTGGAGAGTCGCCGCCTGATTAGGTGGTCATCCTGAGCGCAGCACAGCGGAGTCGAAGGATCCAGAGACGTCACCGTAAAGTAATGCAACGGGGTTCCTCGACTTCGCTCGGAATGACGAAGAGTTTGCCTTGCAAAAACATTCTATTTCGCTTGCCTATTTCGCCATGCGACTTGGGATTTTTTGCTTTGTTGGTTTATTGCTGAGTGCTGATCTTGCGCTGGCGCAGACGCCAAAACCCGGATCACCTTCACCGTCACCGCGGCCAGCGCTGCCAGAGATTCGGCCAGCGTTGATCGGAACCGCACCAAATTCACTGATCAATACGATAGACTCTGCTGACCTGATCAAGAAGGGTCAAAAGGAAGCTGCCGTAATGTTTTCCTGTCTCGTCGCGCCGACTGGCGAGATCGTTCGTAGCGGCGCCTATCGCGGTACACGCGGATCTGAGCTGCTGGAGCAGGAATTACTCAAACGCCTGGCCACTGCCAAGTTGATCCCGGCGGTTCACAAACACGAGCCGGTCATCGCCATTTTTTATGGGACAGTGAAATTCGCAGTAATGAACGGGAAACCGCGGCTGCGCATCTTTGCCAATCAGCAACTGCAAGAACTGGACAAGGAGACCGATTACATTGATCCCCAACCGTACGTCGGCCAGGACTCAAAATTCACTGGGCTGCATTACCCCGACACAGGCAGCACGGTTGCGGTCACTGGCGTTGTGGATATCACGCTGAACGTCGATGCGAAAGGAAATCTGAAGAACATCCAGATCTTATCTGAGCAACCGCCGTTGCTCGGTTTCGGCGACGCGGCGCGTACGGATTTCGATGGCGCGAAATTCATCCCGGCCTTCCGCAACGGCCAACCTGTCGAATCCAACGTGAAAATTCCGATTTACTACAAGCCGTCGTCTTAACGTGTCGTGAGACAGACCGGTAGGACATACTAGTGGTCCATTACCATGGTCGCCGTCGCGGATGAATGTGCAACGTCCGTACGGGTCGCTTCTACCTCTGGAGGGAGAAGGGGAGGATGAGGGGTAGGTCGAAAACAACTGACTTCTACAGCGATCAAGCCCCTCACCTCGATCCTCTCCCCTCCGCTAAGGGAAGAGGCGGCTTTCGCCAAGATTGAATAATGAAGAGGCACTACCAACCTGAGAAGAGCACTGAAAAGATTGTCCGCTCTGCTTTCTTTAAGCGCGATCCGCTTACGTGTGCGCGCGAACTTATCGGCACGGAACTGATATGGGGCGAATGCTCCGGGGTCGTCGTCGAGGTGGAAGCGTATGCGGCAATCGATGACGAAGCCGCGCACACATTTACGCGCCCAAGCGCGCGCAGTTTTATCGAGCGAAACAAAGCTGGCGCGGCGTACGTCTATTTCAACTATGGCGTTCACTGGATGTTGAACGTGCTCGTGAAAGGGAAGGCGAACGGATTCGTTTTGATTCGCGCGCTGGAACCGAGAACGGGCATTGAACGGATGAAAAGGCGGCGAAGACTCAATGACGTGAAACGTCTCTGCTCAGGACCTGGCAAGCTCACGCAGGCACTTGGGATTACCGGTCGCCACCACGAGATGGATTTGTGTGCCGATCCGCAGCACTGTTTTGCGCGCAACGCGAAGACAGCCGTCGATGTTGTGGCTGATGCGCGAATCGGTATCACACGCTCAGCGCATTATCCTTGGCGGTTTACGTTGCGTGGCAGCGAGTTCGTGAGTCGAGCCGCCAAGGTAGGGGCGATTGACCTCAATCGCCCAACCCATGGGACTCTGAATAGCGGTTCAGGTGAATCGCCGCTACCTCGTTGACTCGCGCGCCGCTTCACCGAAATTCTTGCCTCGGCAAAATTGTAAGGCGTCTGTATCAGACGCCGGCGTTTCGCAGAAACGCCCTACAACGAATGAACAAAACCAAACAGCGTGTCTTGCTAGGCATGAGCGGTGGAGTGGACTCCAGCGTCGCCGGTTACTTGCTGCGCGAGCAAGGCTACGACGTGATAGGCGTCACGATGAAGGTCTGGCCACAAGACTGCATCACGCGCGCGGAGGACAAATGCTGCGGGCCACAGGCAGTGGCTGACGCGCGCGGTGTGGCGCACGCGCTCGGGATTCCGCATTACGTGGTTGACGAGGCCGACCAGTTCGAGCGGCTCGTGATCGATTATTTCGCCAACGAATACCAGGCCGGCCGGACGCCGAACCCGTGCGTGATGTGCAACGAAAAACTTAAGTTCGGGAATCTCTGGAGCAAAGCCAAGGCACTAGGCTGCGATTACATCGCTACGGGCCATTATGCGATTATCGAGCATGGAGCCGGGACGCCCTCGTCCCGTCATGGCGATGGCGCCACGGCTCCATGCGCCGTGCTGCGCAAAGGCGTCGATCCGCGCAAGGATCAGTCATATTTTCTTTTCAGTCTGCGTCAGCCGCAATTGCGCCGCGCGCTTACACCGCTCGGCACGATGACCAAGGCGCAGATTCGGGGGATCGCGCATTCGTTAGGCCTGAAAGTCGCCGACAAGATCGATAGCCAGGAAATTTGTTTCGTACCGGGAAATGATTACAAAGCGTTTTTGCGTTCCCATCTGGGCGAAGGCGAATTTCACCGCGGCGAAATTTACGATGTCGATGGGAAC
>DATEZD010000167.1:0-6582 GCA_035255865.1 Candidatus Udaeobacter sp. | reverse complement strand
GGGCGCCGTAGCGTCTAGTCTCGCAGCATTGTGAACACCGGCGCCAAAATGTTGGATGCGAACGAAGCTGTGGCGCGCGTCGCGTACGCCCTCAATGAGGTCATTGCGATTTATCCGATAACTCCGGCATCCCCGATGGGCGAATGGGCAGATGCGTGGTCGGCGAGCGGCGTGAAAAATCTGTGGGGCACGGTGCCGTCTGTGATCGAGATGCAGAGCGAAGGCGGCGCGGCCGGAGTCATCCATGGGGCGCTTCAGACCGGTGCGCTCAGCACGACTTTCACTTCCTCACAAGGTCTGCTGTTGATGATCCCGAACATGTACAAGATCGCCGGAGAACTCACGCCGACTGTGTTTCACGTCGCGGCGCGCTCGCTCGCCGCGCAGGCGCTTTCGATTTTCGGTGACCACAGCGATGTGATGGCCGCGCGCGCGACCGGCTGGGCGATGCTTTGTTCGGCGTCGGTGCAGGAGGCGCAGGACCTGGCGCTGATCGCACACGCGGCAACGCTCGAATCGCGCATTCCGTTTCTGCATTTCTTCGATGGGTTTCGCACTTCGCACGAGATCTCGAAGATCGTCCTCCTGCCGGAAGAGGCACTGCGTGAAATGATCAATGAGGAACGCGTGATTGAGCATCGCGCGCGAGCTCTCTCGCCTGATCACCCTGTGATTCGCGGCACGGCACAGAACCCGGATGTTTATTTCCAGGCGCGCGAAACGGTGAACCCATTTTACGCTGCATGTCCGAACATCGTGCAGCGGATGATGGACCGGTTCGCCGAGCTAACCGGAAGGCGATACGGCCTCTTTGAATATCATGGCGCAACCGATGCCGAGCGTGTGATCGTGTTGATGGGCTCCGGCTGCGAAGCAGTGCACGAAACTGTCGATTTCCTCGCCGCGCAACATGAAAAAGTCGGTGTTTTGAAAGTGCGTCTATATCGGCCATTCGACGCCGCTGCGTTTGTAAAAATGTTGCCGCCGAGTGTTCGCCGCATCGCCGTTCTCGACCGCACGAAGGAACCCGGAGCGGGAGGCGAGCCGCTCTACCTCGATTGCGTGAACGCGCTGTACGAAGAAGGCCGGCGCGATGTCGATGTGGTCGGCGGCCGTTACGGTTTGTCGTCCAAGGAATTCACGCCGGCGATGATTAAGGCCGTGTTCGACAATCTCGCTGAGCCGTCTCCAAGGAATCATTTCACGGTCGGCATCGACGACGATCTGTCGCACACAAGCCTCGGTTACGATCGTAATTTCTCGATCGAGCCGGACGACGTTGTGCGCGCACAGTTCTTCGGACTCGGATCGGACGGCACCGTGGGCGCGAACAAGGAGTCGATCAAAATCATCGGCGAGAACGCCGGTTATTTCGCGCAAGGCTATTTCGTTTACGATTCGAAAAAATCCGGCGCGATGACGATCTCGCATCTGCGGTTTGGTCCGCGGCCGATAAGATCGACCTATCTCATAACCAAGGCGAACTTCGTTGCGTGCCATCAACCATTCCTGCTCGAGACCTGTGACGTGCTCAAGGACCTCGTGCCCGGTGGAACGTTCCTGCTGAATTCACCGCTGGGCCTGGACCGCGTGTGGGGCCGTCTGCCGGAAACCGTACAGCGCCGGCTGATCGAGCAGCGCGCGAAGTTCTTCGTCATCGATGGCAACAAAGTGGCACGCGATTCAGGACTGCGCGGCCGCATCAACACCGTAATGCAGACCTGTTTCTTCGCCATCTCCGGCGTGCTCCCGGCGAAGGACGCGATCGAGGCGATCAAAAATTCCATTCACAAAACGTATGCGAAGAAAGGCGACGAGATCGTGCAGATGAATCTGCGAGCGGTTGATCAAACACTTGCGCATTTGTACGAAGTCAAAGTTCCCGACGCGGTTGTTCCGGTTCTCTCAGGAGGCAACGGCGAGATCAAGCGCGCACCTGAGTTTGTGCGCAACGTGCTCGGCGAGATTATCGCGGATCGCGGCGACCGCGTGCCAGTGAGCGCGTTGCCTAACGACGGCACGTATCCAACCGGCACAACACAATTCGAAAAACGAAATCTCGCGAGCGAGGTCCCGCTCTGGGACCCGGCAGTCTGTATCCAGTGCGGCAAATGTGTGATGGTCTGTCCGCACGCAGTCATTCGCAGCAAAGCCTATGAGACGGCTGTTCTCCATGGTGCGCCTTCGTCGTTCAAATCGGCGGAGGCGCGGTTGCCGGAGTGGAAAGGATTGAAATATACGCTGCAAGTGGCGGTGGAAGATTGTACTGGCTGCGGGATCTGCGTCGATGTTTGCCCGGCGCGCAACAAATCCGAAGCGCGTTTGAAAGCGATCAACATGGAGCCGCAGTTACCGCTGCGCCAAAGCGAGCGCGAGAACTGGAATTTTTTCCTTTCAATTCCGGAGATGGATCGCCGCCGAATATCCACCGACCACGTGCGCAAAATGCAGGTGCAACAGCCGCTCTTCGAATTTTCGGGAGCATGCGCGGGTTGCGGCGAGACGCCTTACATCAAATTGCTCACCCAACTCTTTGGCGATAGGCTGATCATTGCGAACGCGACCGGCTGTTCCTCGATTTACGGCGGCAATTTGCCAACCACACCTTACGCGAAAGATGAAAATGGACGCGGTCCGGCGTGGTCAAATTCGCTATTTGAAGATAACGCGGAGTTTGGGCTCGGATTCCGGGTTTCGCTGGACAAACAGCAAGAGTTCGCCGGCGAACTGCTCCAGCAGCTTTCGCCACAGATTGGCCGAGAGCTCGCGACGGAAATCCTGAATGCGCGACAGCGCGATGAAGCAGACATCTTTGATCAACGCGAGCGTGTTGCCGAGTTGAAGGAGAGGCTCCAATCGCTCGGCGGTTCGCATGCAAAACGTTTGCTAGTGCTCGCGGACACATTAGTTCGGAAAAGCGTGTGGATCGTTGGCGGTGACGGCTGGGGTTACGACATCGGCTACGGTGGACTCGACCACGTCCTGGCCGGCGGACGCAACGTGAAGGTCTTGCTGCTCGACACGGAAGTTTATTCCAACACCGGCGGCCAATGTTCCAAATCGACGCCGCGCGCCGCGGTTGCAAAGTTCGCCTCCGGCGGGAAACGCGCTCCGAAGAAAGATCTCGGACTAATGGCAATGACTTACGGCACGATCTACGTCGCTTCAGTCGCCATGGGCGCGAAAGACGAGCACACCTTGAAAGCATTTCTCGAAGCGGAAGCGTACGACGGCCCGGCGCTTATCATCGCCTACAGCCATTGCATCGCGCACGGCATCAACATGACCACCGCGATGCAAAACCAAAAAGCAGCAGTCAACTCGGGTCAGTGGCTACTCTATCGTTATAATCCCGAGCGGGCCGCACTCGGAGAAAATCCGCTAAAACTCGATTCCGCCGCGCCGCATATGAAAGTCGCTGATTATTTCAAGCTCGAACAGCGCTTCAAGATGCTTGAGATGAGCGAACCGCGCGTCGCGAGGGAATTACTGACTCAGGCGCAGGCAGACGTGAACGCGCGCCGCACATTGTACGAATTCCTCGCCACCAGAAAATTCAACCCCACACCAAACCAATGAACCTGACGACCAGATACCTCGGCTTTAAGTTGCGCACACCGCTGGTGCCATCGGCATCACCGCTTTCGGAGAAGATTGACAATATCAAACGAATGGAGGACGCCGGCGCGGCGGCAGTGGTGTTCCATTCACTTTTTGAAGAGCAGATTAGCCGTGATCACCATGACCTGCAGTTTTACCTCGATCAGGGCACGGAAAGTTTTGCGGAATCTCTGACTTATTTTCCTGTTCGTCCGGAGTTCAAAGTAGGGCCGGAAGCGTACCTCGAGCACATTGCCCGGGCAAAGGCAGCGGTCGATATCCCCATCATCGGGAGTCTTAACGGCACAACGTTGGGCGGTTGGCTGGCCTACGCCCAGCAAATCGAGAAAGCAGGCGCGGATGCACTCGAGCTGAACATTTACTCCATCCCAAGTGATCCGGACGTTAGTGGCGAAGATATCGAAGCCCATTACTTGAGCATTCTCGCAGCGATCAAAGCGGAGGTAAAAATACCTGTGGCGGTGAAGCTCAGCCCGTTCTTTACGAATTTCGCGCGGTTCGCACGGCGCGCAGACCGCGAGGGCGCCAACGCGCTGGTGCTCTTTAATCGTTTCTATCAGCCTGACATTGAACTGGAGACCTTGGAGATTTCGCCCAACGTGTTGCTCAGCACGCCCATGGCGATGCGCTTGCCAATGCGCTGGATCGCGATGCTCCACGGCCGCATTGGCGCGAACCTGGCAGCAACCAGCGGAATCCACCGCGCGACGGACGCACTGAAAATGTTAATGGCCGGCGCCGACGTGACGATGCTTTGTTCGGTGCTGCTGCGCCGCGGCATCAAACATATTCGCGTGATCGAACGCGAGATGTGTGAATGGATGGAAGAACACGAATACGAATCGGTCGAACAACTCAAAGGCAGCATGAGCCAGAAAAATTGTCCGGATCCGAGCGCATTCGAACGCGCCCAATACATGCGCGCTCTGGAGACGTATCCGGCGCCGGAGGTTTAAAGCCTGCGCAATAACTGCACAGCAAAACGCAACGGAGGTACATCGTCGCAAGAGCCGCCGATTATGATTTCGCCAATGACAACGCATTTAAATCATTCTTGGAGGTAATCCCATGAAACTGGCCACTACTTATCTCGGTTTTAAACTGCGGACGCCGCTTGTCCCATCGGCGTCGCCGCTATCGGAAAATCTTGATAATATTAAGCGGATGGAGGATGCCGGCGCGTCGGCCGTGGTTTTCCATTCGCTCTTTGAAGAGCAACTGCGCCCGGGAAATTATCGCGTGCGCCACGGTTCTGGAAACGGCGACGAATTCTCATCGGACGCGCTCACCGATTTTTCCGACGAGCCGGAATTCAAAGTGGATCCCGATGCGTATGTCAATCACATCGCGAAGGCGAAAGCTGCCCTGCGTATTCCAATCATCGGCAGCCTGAACGGTTCGACGTTCGGCGGCTGGCAGCGGTATGCCCGGCAAATTGAGCAGGCTGGCGCCGATGCGCTCGAACTCAACATCTACACGGTGCCAACCGATCCCGATCGCACCGCTGACGACATCGAGACTGATTACTTGACGATTGTCGCGTCAATAAAAGGTCTGTTGAAAATACCGATTGCAGTGAAGCTCAGCCCGTTTTTCACCAATCTTTCCCGCTTTGCGCGACGCCTCGATCAAAATGGCGTCAACGCGCTGGTGTTGTTCAACCGCTTCTACCAACCGGATATTGAACTGGAGACGCTCGAGGTCAGCCCCAACGTGTTGCTGAGCACGCCGATGGCGATGCGGCTGCCAATGCGCTGGATTGCGCTTTTACATGGCCAGATCGGCGCAAACCTGGCTGCGACCAGCGGGATTCACCACGGCGTGGACGCGCTGAAAATGCTCATGGCCGGCGCAGATGTCACAATGCTTTGCTCGGTCCTGTTGCGGCACGGAATCGATCACATTCGCGTGATTGAACGCGAGATGCGCGACTGGATGGAAGAACACGAGTACGAATCGGTCGAACAAATCAAAGGCATCATGAGCCAGAAAAATTGTCCGGACCCGACTGTGTTCGAGCGCGCTCAATACATGCGCGCGCTTTCGACTTATCCGAAGAGTCCGTCCTCGACGGTGTCGCCTTGAGCCAATAAAACGGCGCGCGTGAAACCTGTTACCGGATCACCTTTTGCCGCCGCGCATTTTGCGCACTTCGCAGGCAGCTCGGGCAAGTTGCTCACTAACTTCGTCGCGCGGGATTTTAAGCTCGATCACGTGGAGTCGGCCGGTTTTTTCTGCTTGCGAGAGTGCAGCATCGAATTCGCCTCTTGTAGATGCGGTGGTACTTTCGCCTGCGCAGACGAGCTCGCAGACTTCCGTGTAATTCCATTGCGTGATTGTGTTGAAGCGCCCATCGCGCACTTGGCGCAGGGTGCCATAGCCATCGTTGTTTAGAACGATAATGATCGGATTCAGAGCGAGGCGGACGATGGTCGAGATTTCAACGCCAGTCATCTGGAATGCGCCGTCGCCGACCAGAACATAAGGCCGCAAATTCTTGGCTGCCAAGGCAACGCCGATACCCGCTGGAACCGCGAAACCCATCGACATGTAATATGCGGGCGCAATGAATTGCGCCTGCCTTGCGCTGCGAATACCGACCGCGCCAAAGATGGCGTCGCCAACATCGGCGATGACACAGCACCGCTCATCGAGATGCAACGAAAGAATCCGAAAAACATCGACCATGGTCAGCGACTGCGAGCGCTCGGCGTTTTTCAACGGCTTGGGCAGCGCATGCGGATTGGGATGTTTGAAGTGCTTTGGCTTGATCTTTGCGGCGGCGAGCGCGTCGAGGAAATCGCGAAACTGAATTGAATCGTAGCGATGGTATCGCACGCTGACGCGCTCAGACGTCGCCAGGACGGTGCGCCCGCGATCGAGCTTCGCGGTGTAAAAGCCCATGCTCATATCCGTGATGAAAGTGCCGAGCATGAGCACGAGATCGGCAGATTCGACGTA
>DATEZD010000166.1:0-5678 GCA_035255865.1 Candidatus Udaeobacter sp. | reverse complement strand
GTGTGCCGGCTAGGCGTTCGTCGTGCGTGCCACGGAGCCCAGATGGATCCGGAAAACTCCAGTGCAATCCCGTTCCCTCGCCTGGAACGACCGATCACTAATGACTGATCACTTTTTCGTTCAGCGCCGTGCATTGGGGCGCGGCGGTGGCGTTGGACGAGATCTTGGCGCCGGGCTGGTTCTGGGAGTCGGCGTTGCTCTCGGAGTCGGCGTCGCCGTCGACGTTGATGTTGGCGTGGCAGTAGGAGTCGCGGTAGCCGTAGGTGTCGACATCGGTGTGGTTGTGGCCGTCGCTGTTGGAGTGAACGTTGCTGTGGGAGTTGGAGTGAGCGACGGTGTGGGCGTTGGCGTCGGTCCTTGCACTTCAAAGGAGCCTTTGTCTATCCGGCCGTTCACGACGCGATTAAAACCCGGGCCGCGCTGATCGAAGAAAGGCGGCGGAGTAAAATTCGGAGCGCCTGTATCAATGGCCGGGCTGCCGAGCAACAGCGCGTGCGTAAGAGTTGGTCCACCGTTGTCTTGTAACGGGCCAAGCAACGGGTCCGTGTTGATCTGATCGCCCGGGCCGATTAGGAAACCGCTCCCATCGTCGCTGCTGATGTTAAAGCCGTGTGACGTGACGGTGGCGTTGCTGCTGTCGATGTTTTGCCCTGAAGCGCCAGCCTTCAAGATAGTGTTCCCAATCTCCACAATGGCATGCCCCGATCCGGCCCTGGCATTCGAAATACCGCCGCCATTAAAGGGACACGCATTCCCGCTTAATGTGGTATTGCTGAGTGCCACCGAGGAGTCCTGATTGCCGGCGAAATTTACGATTCCGCCGCCAGCGAATTCAGCTGTATTACCGCTCAGCGTGCTATTGAGAATAGTGACCATGCCAAAAAAAAAGTTCGCGATGGCACCACCATAATCCCCAGCGAAGTTACCGTTGAGCGTGCTACTCTCGATTATCAGCGTTGTCGCGCTCTCACTCGTGTAACCGCTGAAGATGCCACCACCGGAAGCTGTTGCGGAGTTGCCGCTCACAGCACAGTTGCCCACAGTCGCCGACCCTTCATTTAAAATGCCGCCGCCGAAACCGGGTTGAGCAAGCCCGTTGCTGATCGTCAGGGCCTGTATGACGGCCGTGTGTGCGGGGAGGACGTGGAAAACCCGGAAAGGCGAGGCGTTTTGAACTCTCGATACGGCCAGCAAATTCGCTCCAGGCCCGGTAATTGTGATGTTCTTATCAATCGCAAGCTCGCCACTGGTCAGGGTAATCGTTTGTCCTTTAAGCGCGGGATCGAAATTAATTGTGTCGCCATTCTGCGCATCAAACAGCGCCTGACGCAATGAGCCAGAACCGCTGTCGTTCGTGTTGATAACGGTGATGGTCGTCGCCCGGGCAGAGATCGCGATTGCGCAAAGCAGCGCCAGGCAAATCCTAACGCACAGATTCGAAACCCCGCCTTCGTCGAGGCTACGACGAGCGGGCGTGGGACGCGAAGCGGATTTGTCTTTCACTGTTGAGCTCGTGAGGAACCCTTTTACTCGAAGCGCGCCTAGGATGCCGAGACATTTCTGGGTTTTGCGATCCCTCCGGCCGAAGCCGGTCTCGACAATCTTCGCTTTCCCCGGTTGGAGGCTGCGACCTGACGCGCAGCCTGAGAGTTACAGGCGCCGCGCTGGCTCCTACACGTAGCCCCGCGAACGTATGCGCGACGCGTAGTGCTCACCTTCTCGCAACACCGGCGCAGCGCGTCTCATCTTGCTTCGACCAGCGGGCAGGCCGCGATGAGCAGACCGACCGCCGCGACTCTTGTATGACGCCCGAATTGACCTCGTCAGTTTCGCCCAGTAGGCCGCTACGAGTGTTTCCCGGCTGGGCAAATATCTCACGGCATACCTCCCTTGCTCTCAACCAGTCGTTTAAAATTGCGCAGATACTCCTCCACTCGTTGCAACAGAGTTGGGGGATCAAAAATCGAACGTATTTTCAGCGTAAGTTCGGTTTCCTGATCGGATCGCGGTTCGAATGAAACCACCCCTGACATGAAACCGTTGGACATGCTCCGCCACGCAATTCGGCGGCCGGGAATTTGAAGGACGATGTGAAAGATCCCGTGCTGGACCCCGCCATTGGGGTGCCACGTGTAAGAAAAATGCGCGTCATCAATTCTTCGCACCTCTCGCAACAGCGTGATGAATCTCGGCATGTCTTCAATGCGGGACCACTGCTCATACACCCGGTCGAGCGGTGCCCTCACAATCACGGATTGTTGTGCGGCGTTCATCGCTGGTTGGCCGGCCAGCGGCGGATCCGTTAGCTCTGTTGAGTTGTCAGACAGAGAACCGTGCATACTGATCCCTCGACAAAACCCGGTTCCATCCGCCGGTGAAGTTGAACAGAGCCATGTTGAGCACGAGCATCGGGTCGTGACGCCGTGAGGAACGCCGGAACATCCTCCACAGGCCCCGCTTGGAATTGCTACGGAACTCCGACATTAGGTCGCGAGCACGGGAAGCATATTGGTGTTGTTTGGTTTTCATTTTGTTTCGTTGAAGCTAGGCGACGTCGCTTTGCACCACCACGAAGCGGTCGGAGGATTTTTCTATGCTTCGCAGGGGAGAGCGGATAACACCTCTTTCGAGGGAGGAAACAAAGGTGGCGCGCCCACGTCAGAGCGTTACACTTTCCCCATGCGCACGAGCGCGCCAGCCCAGCCGGTCCACTTGGAACCAATCAGCAACTCCGACATCAAGTCGCGAGCACGCGAAGAATTTCGGTGTTCACAATCCGAAATCCGAAATCAACAGACGCCTCGTCCTGCAGGCGCGGACGATGAAAGCGCTGCAAAACACCTGTTCAAAATATCCCGCGATGTGATCCTTTCCCTGGATCGCATCGGAAACATCCTTTGCATTAACCAGCGCGGCGTTGAACTGAGCGGCTATTCAGAATCGGAATTGCGCGGAGCAAATATTTTTGAACTCCTGCTCCTTCCCGAGGACCGGGAGAATGCTCGTGAAATGCTCACGGATTTGGTGGCAGGCAAAGCGCAGCAATATCAAGTCCGTTGGAGGACAAAAGATCAGGGTGTCGTCCATTTCGATGGCGCATCGGTTCCCCGTGTTTCGGAGAGTGGCGAATTTTTGTCCACTCTTTGCACATTGCGGGACGTGACCGAGCGCACAGCCGCGGAAGAAAAACTGCGCAAGAGCGAAGAGAAATATCGGGACCTGATCGAAATTTCGCCCGACGCGATCTACGTCGTTGACGCCAATGGCATCTGCGTTTTAGGAAACCGCGCGGGCGCTGAGCTGGCTGGAGTTACCCAGGATAAGCTGGTCGGCATGTCCATCCCCGACACCCATCTGCCGGAAGAACGCCACCTCCTTCAAGGACGGCTCGAGAAATTAAAGACGCAACGCACTGTGCGATTCGAGAGGAAATTCGTGCGCAAAAACGGTGAGATCGTTCCAGTGGAAGTCTCAGCTGTCCGGTTACGCAGCGGATATTTCCAGGCAATCCTGCGCGATATCAGCGAGCGGAAGAAAGCGGAGGCCTTGCTAGCTGCAGAGAAGCGGGTCCTCGAGATGATCGCAACTGGCGTCGCGTTGAAGGAGATCCTAAATGCATTGTGCCTGTTTATCGAAGAGCAGCGGAGCGGCACGCTTGCTTCGGTCTTGTTGCTGAATCCCGATGGTATTCATCTGAATTCGGTCGCAGGGCCAAGCCTCCCGCGGGAATGGACGGAGCAAATGGAAACTTTGCCAATCGGACCGTGCGCCGGCTCCTGCGGCACCGCGGCGTATCGCGGATCACAGGTCATAGTCTCTGATATCGCGGCCGACCCGCTGTGGGACGTGCCGGAGCATCGCGCTGCAGCACTGAAACACGGGCTGCGCGCCTCGTGGTCGAATCCAGTACTCTCTTCGAGAGGAAAAGTCCTGGGAACCTTTTGCATGTACTATCGCGAACTTCGAACTCCCACGCCGCAAGATTTCGGTTTGATCGAGTTGGCAACGCACCTCGTCCGGGTTGCAATTGAACGCGATCGTGCTGCGGAAGCTCTACGCGCTTCCGAGCAAGTTGCCCGCGGCCAGGTTGAGGCGCTGACCTACAGCCTGGATGTTCTCGCCACCGCGCCAGCACCGGACAAGTTCCTCGGTCAAATGCTAAGCACAATTGGTCGCCTCCTGGGCGCTCAGAGTGTAATCCTTTGGCTCTTAAACGAGGCGAATGATTCGCTCGTCCTGCGCGCGTGGGCCGAGGGGACAAATTTCGCCAAGGGCGATCCGGAACATCCGTTCATCAAAAACCCTTCGTCGTGGAAGGAAGATCCGGGCCTGCACGAAATGTTTTTTTCGGGAGCACCTGTTGCTTGCGAAGATATCGAAGGTGATCCCGACATTTCAAAGGAACTTCGCGACTACCTGAAATCTGGAGGAACGAAGAAGTTCCTGAGAATTCCAACGCTCGTCGGCGGCCAGGTGAAAGGATTCATCGGGATCCGTCACGGCCAACGGCTGCCGTATCGGCCGGAAGAGATCGAATTGGCACAAGCTCTCGCACACCAAGCGATGCTCGCGATTCAGCTCAATGAATTTGCCGAGCGAAGCCAGCAGGCAGCCGTTCTGGAAGAACGAAATCGGATGGCACGAGACATCCACGATACCCTGGCGCAAGGGTTTACGGGCGTGATCGTGCAATTGGAAGCGGCCGAGGACGCAATTGCGTGTTGCCGTCGCAAGGAAGCGAACCAGCATTTGCAGCGCGCCGGCGAATTGGCGCGCCAAAGTTTGAATGAAGCACGCCGATCGGTTCACGCGTTGCGGCCGCAAGCGTTGCAAGGAGGCAACTTCTGGGAAGCACTAAAAGGAATCATTAAAAATACAACAGCGGGAACTGCTCTTCACACGACGTTTAATGTTCGTGGCAAAATGCGCCATGTGCCGTTGGTCTGGCAGGAAAATCTCCTGCACATCGGACAGGAAGCGTTGACCAACGCTCTCAAATATGCGCACCCGCGGAATTTTGAGACGAGGCTGACCTTCAGTACAAAAGAACTTCGCCTGGAACTTCGTGACGACGGCGACGGATTCAAAGTAAAAGATCAACACGACGGCTTCGGTTTGGCCGGCATGCGCGAACGAGTCGAACAGATGGGCGGGACACTGAAGATCAGCAGCGCTCGCCGCAAAGGCACGGACGTCCTCGTCAGGTTGCCGTTTAATGATCAATCGGTCTCGTGAAGTCCAAAAAGAAAGCTGCCAAAACGGGTAGGGACGCTGCGCCACGCCGAGGTGGATCGGCTTCTCCGAAGACGATCAACGCGTTCGGAGAACGCGTTCCACCGATGCGACCCGGGAAGAAAGCACGCATTGGGGTTCTGATTGCCGACGATCACAGTGTTGTGCGCGAAGGCTTGGCTTCGCTGATCCGGCGTAAGCCAGACATGACAGTTGTTGGAGAAGCCAGCAACGGCCGGGAAGCAGTCGAGCTTTGGAAGCAGCACCATCCCGATGTGATGCTACTCGATTTGCGAATGCCCGAACTCGACGGCGTGGGCGCGATCAAGGAGATCCGTGCCGGTGATGAGAACGCGCGCATCATCGTGCTTACAACGTTCGACGGCGATGAAGATATTTATCGCGCGATTCAGGCCGGCGCCAAAGGGTACTTGCTCAAAGACGTG
>DATEZD010000165.1:0-11892 GCA_035255865.1 Candidatus Udaeobacter sp. | reverse complement strand
CGTTGTCTTGGTGGGTCTTCTCTTATCTTCCTGTGCGGCGGCTCCCCGACGCGTCGCCATCAGCGGCCGGGCTCCCGCCGGTGCAGCCGAATTGACAATCACGCAGAACATTATCCCCCCAGAAAAATGCGGACGTCCCTTGCATCGGCCGATGCGTCCGACATTTATCACTATTCATTCGACCGACAATACGTCTCGTAGCGCCGACGCATTGAATCACGCGCTCGCCATGAATAAGGGGCTCCGAGGCCGTCACAATCGCACTGGATTTCTCACTTGGCATTTCACTGTGGACGATCATTCCATTTACCAAAGCCTCCCGACTAACGAAACCGGAGAGCACGCTGATTACGAAGGCCAGGGAAACAGGTCGTCCATCGGGATCGAAATGTGTGTAAACCGGGGCAACAATCTTGACATCACCATCGACCGCACCGCGCAACTCACAGCCAGACTGATGCGTCAATATGATGTCCCTCTCAATCATGTTGTCCCGCACATGCACTGGCGCATGATCCGTTACAGTGACGGCCGCGATTTGGGGTTCAAACGATGCCCAAGAATCCTGCTGGATGGCGGTCGCCTTGGTCCAAAATGGAGTGCATTCATGGCCAAAGTCTCATCTTATGCACGATGAATTCGGCAACGACGTCAGCTCCGGGCTTTCATCGACCCGAACAAAAAGCTTAAATGATGCGGGGAACGTGATCGAAACGCATGAACAGGCGGTACAAATTGAAAGAGGTGGATTCTGCTTTCTAAATGCTGAATAATTCGGCACAGTTGTGATTCAATCTGCTGCCACTTGCGCCTGTCGGAGCCGTGGCTGAAGCAACCAAACGCCGAAAATGCGACCCTATAAAATGTCCGTCTTATTAGTTGCCGGAATGGCAGCGCTGGTCTCAACAGACGCAAATGCCAGCGGACCTTTTGTTGATGTCCGATCCGTGGATCCGACGATCACGGTTGAATTGCGCTATGCGGGCCGAAATAATTTCCTTGGACATTCGCTTTATCCCCGTGGAACACACGCACTTGCTCGTCCCGAAGTCGCCTCAGCTTTGGCTGGGGCCCAGAGCTTTCTGCGGCGTTACCAATATGGCCTCAAAATCTGGGATGCGTATCGGCCGGTAGAAGTGCAGGCCATGCTCTGGCAGGCGTCACACAACAGTGATTACGTTGCCAATCCCGAAATCGGCGCCGGCTCGCTGCATAGTTGGGGTATCGCCGTCGACGCCACCCTGGTCGACTCACGGAATCGCGACGTCCGCATGCCAACGGACTTTGACGAGTTTACTCCCGCTGCAATGTTGCCTTACATGGGTTTGTCTTTCGAAAAAGGCGGACATGTGCGTTTGCTGAAGTTTGCTGAAGCCCGCGAAATAGACGGACATGTGCGTTTGCTGAAGTACGCTATGCACAAGGCTGGTTTTTGCGGCTTACGCACTGAATGGTGGCATTTTACGATCGTTGATTGGCAAAAATACTTGCCGCCTGAAAAAGCAAAGAGTGCCGCACAAGTTTTAGGAACTCACTCGGAAGGCGGATTATGATCGACTCGATACTCCGTGGTTTGCGGCAGCCACAACACGTTTACGAAGTCAGCCCGCGCAAAGATTATCACGGCGTTGATCTAATTTCCGATGCGCTTCCGTTCGGTCGTCTGTGGTACGGCAAGCCAAACGCAATCAGCAATGCAGTTGACTAGGCGAAGTTTCGCAGTCGCTGAGACAATGCTGTGATTCGCGTTTACGATGCGGCTGGCGCTCTGATTGAAACGCACGAGCACGCGGGCGATTTCAAAGAGCCGTGAGCGTTACGCGTGAAACAAAAAAGCCGCCATGCAGTGAAGCGTGACGACTGATTGTGAACTTAGTGGCTCTATTTTTTTATGGGCCTGCACCGCCCATGAACACGGTGGTCGCGCCGGTATCATTGTTGAATACCTCCAAACTTTCGGCCAAGGCGCTTGCAGCGATAAACGGGAACGCCACCGCAACCGGAAAGCTACGCACCAACGTAGCGACGCTGCGCCGCCCAGAAAGCTCTCCGGGGACAGCGCAGCGCGCCGTTATTGCCGCCTTTCGAAGACTTATACTCAAGGCTTAATCCACATTGTGGCTGAGTTAGGTGCTCCTATTGAATATCCTGCGCCAGAGTTGAGCGTTACCACAACGCTGTACGCTTGACGGGAGGATGCTCCTCTGGCATTGGGCAAGGTTTTGACCAAGATTACTCCGTAGCCGGATTGTGCGATGAAGGCCGGCGACGCAATCGCAACGTAATCAACTCCTGGGATAGCGGTGCCGCTAACAGAGAAGTTTACGTAAGGGTGGTACGGGTTGTACGGGTTGTCACCCCTCTCACTGGATGTGGACTGCCTCATATCCAGGACGAATGAACCGGTCTTGCCCCGGGCGACATTATCCGTGCTGTGAATAGTGACAGCCGGGAATTCCCCAGGAGGAGGAGTTGCCGAGGTATCGCCGCGCACCTGCGTGATCGCGCTCCCAAGCACGAACACCAAGCCGAGGCTAAGAAGGAGTTTGCTGATGATTTTTCTTTTCATGTTATTTGTTTTTCTTTTTTGTTTTGGCTTTCGGTGAACTCTCGTCTTGAGAACTCATTTCTGGCCTTTACCCTTTCATTCGGAAAATTTTGGCGGGCATGGCAAAGAAAGTTTACCGGAGACCGCGGATCCCCGCCTTCGCCGAAGTTTCCGCCTGCGCGCAGGGTTACGCGGAAGGTGGGGAGAACCGCGGATTACGCGGATGTCACGGATTCGGGAGCAGTCGGCGCGGCGACTTGATTTCGGTCGGCGTCTGACACAGACGCCCTTGTTTATTCGGGTTGGTGTAGTGTTGGGCTCGCTTGACCGCAATCCAGTTCCGCGCGTAACCAGGAACCATCCTCACGAGGCGCTTTGAAGAAGCGACCTCACTTCGTGTGACTCGGGGCTCCAGTTGGATCTGGGGGGATCGCGCTAAAGGGTGTCTCAGCGAAGATCCAACGACTGTGGCTTATTCAGCCCTGCCGAAGATAAGTTGAAACTGTCGGATGACGAAATCGAGGAGGCTTTTCCTTAATCCGCGACAGTCTGTCGAACTTTATTTTACCCGCTCCGCAGTCCTCTTGGAAGTTCTGCCGCACGAATCACCGATTCAAGTTCAATAAACGCCGTCAGTATCTCATCGGCGCGCACGACAAACGTTTTCCGTCGCCGCGATGAGCGTCAACAATCCAGATCGTTCGCCCGTTGGAATCAATCGCCGAGACGTAGCCCAAACTCCAACCGGCTTTGCTGAGATTGTCAGCGATTATTTCCCAGTATTTCACCCGCACCTAAATGCGGTGAACGTATTTTGGAACCCCGGACAAGCCGGGTTACAGGAAATTTATTTACCCAGTGATCGCTGCCGTGACGGGCCCGGCCTTAACTTTCGCCCCACCCGCCTTTTTCGGCGCGTACAGCAAAAATTGGCCGCTGCCAATATCAATGGTTCGCGGGCTTTCCCCCACACTGAAAGTAGTTTTCTCGCCGAGGCGTGTGATCGTTTGATTCTTGAATGTCAGCTCACTGCGGGAGCGAACACCCGTCTGCACGGCGGTGCCCTGGCGAACATCGTCGTTCACTGCAGCCGGACGCGATGAGGCATTTGATGGGAGCACTCGAACGTCCTGGATGACTTGAGTCACCTTGGCTTCTTTTAGCTCGTCGGCTTTGACGTCATTTCTGACCCCGCTGACAAGCGAAAAGGCAAGTGCGGCGATAGTTAAAATGGACTGAGATTGGATATGCATCGTTCCTTCATACTCAGGATTCATGCGAAGTCCAATAAGCCGCGGGCTCGAATCGCCGCTCCGAGTTCCACAAACGCAGTCAGCTTTTCATCCGCGCACACAACGAAACACTTTCCGTCGTCGCGATGCGCGTCAGCAATCCAGATCGTTCGCCCGTTGGAAATCAACCGTCTTGCTCCACCGGATAAGAATGCGTTCAGCATACTACCCGCCGGCGTAGTTTGGATATCGCTCTCGCAATTCGTGCGACAGCCGGTCTGCTTCGTCGGTTTTGCCGGCTTGTCGATATGACAGCGCAGCTTTGTCCAGCGCGCGCGGAGTTATGGCCGGATCGTCGTAAAGGAGAGCGACGCCCTTAAACGCTTTGCCGGCGTCATTGAAGTTGCCGCGCTCCAACTGGACCTCGCCCGCGAGTAAACGGGCTTCGGCATTCACGCGGCCCTCCGGTTGCAGCGCCATGATTTGTTCGGCGATTTTCTGAGCTTCGTCCGGTTTATGCGCGCTGATCTTGACTGCGCCCAGAGCGAGCAACACCTTCGCCTTTCCAGCGGGGTCTTTCGCAGTCAGCAGATACCTGGCGAACGCCTCCTCGGCTTCCGGCAAATTTTTTAGCTTTGTGGCCGCGTCCCCAAGATAAAACAAATAATCGGGTTTCACGCTGCCGGGATTGTCGGTTTTTCGAAGCGCGCTCAGGTATTTTTCCGCGGCCTGGAAATTTTTCTCGTTGTAATATTCAATCCCGAGCCACTCCAGAACTTCTGGCGGGACGTTTGTGTTGGGACTGCTGGCCATGAAGTCGTTCACTTCTTTGGTGAGAGCAGGCCGATCTTTCAGATAGAACTGGCACAGAATGATCCGAAGCGACGCGAGATTGTAGTACTGGTCCTTGTTGAGTTGGCGCGCGGTATTCAGCGCGGTCAACGCGGTCTTGTAATCCTTTGCCTCAAACGCCGTCTTGCCGATGTAATACTGCGCCTGCGCTGCAACGGAGCTCTTGGGAAACTCTTTCAGGAGTTGCCGGAAAGTGTCGACCATGCCCTTGGCATTCTCCTGTTGGCCAAGAATAAGGGCCTTTAGTTGCAAGGTCGCTTCGCGCTCGCGGGCTTTGGGATACTTGGCGAGGATGATGTTCAAGTCCGTAAGCGCGGCGCTGTAGTTTTGGCTTTGTTGGTATGCCAACGCTCGCTGAGCGAGAGCGGCGGGCCCTTGCGAACCATCCGGGAACGTCTGCACATAATACGTGAAAGCCTCGATCACGCCGGGAGTGTTTTTCGTCTGGGTGTGGCACAAGCCAAGTTTGTAAGCTGCTTCGGCGCGCAGCCGTGGGGAAAGCTCAGACGCGCGCAATTCGCCGTAAATTGCCGCTGCTTCTGTGTAATTTTGCTGTTTGTAGAGTGCTTCGGCTTTTAACAGTTTCGCTTCGTCGGCGCGCTCGTTTGTAGGATTCGTTGCCAGGAATTCGTCCACTGCTGCGTTTAGTGCCGACGGATCGGAGTTGTAAACGTTGATCAGCCGCTGGTACGCGGCGTCCTTTGCTTCCTCGCGGTCTGGATGGTTCGTGATAATCTGGCGATACAGCGCTTCGGCTTCCTTTGGGTGACCGAGCTGCCGCTCACTGTTTGCCGCGAGCAGCAATACCTCGGCCTGCGCAGCATCCGGAAGCTTCTCGAGTTCCTTTTTGTAATCGGCCAGCAACTGTGCGTATTGGCCAGTCTGGTATTGCAACTTGCGCAAACCGACTTGCGCGATCGCCCGGAATTTTCCGGCTTCGGGAAGGCTGCGGCCCTTTTGCAACAAAGCGGCGGCTCTATCGGCCATCGCTTTGTCAATCTTGCCTTTGTCGGCTTGAACGAGTTCGAGCGCGAGCATGCCGCCGCGCACGGCCGACTCCGCTTTTAATGCCGGTTTTTGAGATTCATTGGCGAGCGCTTCGTATTGCTTCAGCGCATCAACTTTTCTTCCTTTGCCCGCGAAAATGGATGCTGCCGTGACTCGCGCGTCTTCGCGATACGGATTTTGATTTCCGGCATCGGCCACTTGCACGTAAATATCAGCGGCTTCGTCCTTGCGACCGATTGCCTCGAGGCAACGCGCCTCGAAGTAGCGAGCGGAAAGTGACACCGTCGGCTCCTTTGATTTCGCAGCCGCACGATGAAAGAGCGGAAGCGCCGTGGCGTAATCCTTGTCAGTGAACGCCATTTCAGCGAGCGCGTATGCCGCGGGTGCAGCGAACTCGCTGTCACCGTAATCGTTCAGCACTTTCTGAAAATTTGTACGAGCGCTTGAAGAATGATTGAGATTTCGATTGCATTCGCCCAGCGAGAAGTAGGCGTTGGCCCGGCCAGGACGTCCCGGGTAATCGTCCAGATACTTTTGATATTCCGGAGCCGCAAGATCATAAAGCTTGCGAGTGAACAGCGCGTTGGCGTAATCGAGCTGACGCTGATCAGATCGCTCGGTGTCGCTTGCCGGGCGCTGCGAAGATTCTTGCTCCATGGACCGAAGGGTTCGCTCGATTGAATCTTCCGCGGGGACGGCGCGTTGGACGGCCGGCTCATCTATCGGCCGGGCCCGGCGAACTTCCGGCTGCGATTGAGCGATGGCGATGCTCGCACTCCAAAGCAGCATCGCCAGTCCAAAGAGAGTGGAACTGACGCGGAGGTAGGGACGCCGCACTGCGCCAACAGCCGTCGTGGTACGGCGTAGGCATGTGTTTAGCGCCAACGGCGTTATGTCAGCCTTAGCCTGGGGCAACGCCCCAGGCATTCGATTAGAACAGGAGCAAGCGCTGAAAGCGCCATTCAACTCGCGGTATTCCTGATGCATCGGAGTTCCCCGAAAATGAAGCGCGCCTTCAGCGCTGAGATTCTCGCGTCTCCATAATCCTGGGGCGTTGCCCCAGGCTTGAGATGAATGCCCGCGCCTTTGGCGCTGGACAAATACGCGCGCAGCGCGCCGCTCCTACCGCTGCGCCTGATTTTCATTTTGCGGTGGCGAAGGCCACGTTGCTTATCCCCGCCTCAGTGCAAATGTTTAAGACGTCGATGATGTTTTTGTACGCGCCAGCTTCGTCGCCACGAATCACCACAGCTTGCTCGGAGTTTAATTGAACCAGGCTCTTCAGCAATTCAGTCAGCTCGGGACCGGTTAGCGTGCGGCGGTTAACGACCACATTGCCGTCTGCCTTTACGTTCACGACAACGTCTCCAATCGGCGCACTTTTCTCCCTCGCAGCCGACGCTTTTGGCACCTTCACGTCGAGTTCGTTTTCCGTGCGAGCTGCGTTCCACGTCAGCAGAAAAAAGATCAACAGTAGCAGCAGCACATCAACCAGCGGCGCCAGTTGGATACCGGGATGATGCAACGGCGCGTGACCTCGCAAGTTCATCGGAGTAATGCAGTCTTACAGTTCGTCCTCGATCAACACAGGAGTCCGCTCCGCCCGTTTGCCGTATTGCAACGAAAGCAAAGCCAGGACGTGCGTCGAAGCAGCTTCCAACTCTGAAATCAGCTTTTGCGCTCTGCCGCGGAAGAAAGCATAAAACATCATCGCTGGAATGCCGATTGCCAGGCCGGCGGCCGTGTTAACGAGCGCCTCACTGATTCCGCGTGATAACGCCACGTACCGTGCCGATCCGATGTCGGCTCCCAGCGCGCCGAAGGAATGGATAATTCCAAAGACCGTGCCCAGCAGCCCGAGCAGCGGCGCAATCATTCCGATGTCGGCGAGGTAAATCACGCGATTATTCAGACTGGCCGCGACCCGCGTTCCCTCTGTCTCGGCGATTTCGCGAACCAGCTGGAAATCCGCATGCGGATTCTTGGTAGTGAAATCGAGCATTTTTTGCACGACCCGCGCAACCGCTTCCCCGTGCCGATTGGAAACAGCGAGCAAACCCAGATAATCGCGTTTGCGCAAAAGCGCGTCGGCCGTAGCCATGTAACCGCTCGAAACCACTGCGCCTCGCCGGATCGTCATCAGGTAAACGACCACGAGCGCGACGAAAAAAATCGACAACAGAAACAGCGGAATCATCACCGGCCCGGCTTTGAGGAGCGTCTCCATGATGGTCTGCGAATGTTGGGGTACCAGAGAGGGAGTAGGTTCCTGTGCAATCACAGGCGACGCGCTCGCCAGCGCAGCAAACAGAACAACCCAAATCTTCATGCCAGAAATTTCGGTAACGATATGCGGAGCAATTAGCAGATGCAAATGCTCAACCGACAGATCAAACACAAATCAAGTCGGCAGGTTACTGAGTACATTATTGTCCCATGTCATTCTGAGCGATGCGAAGAATCTTTGCTCCTGTCTGGGTCGATTGCCGCAGCCGCAAACAGAGATGTTTCGCTTCGCTCAACATGACACCGCCATTTTGGTCGAGCGCAGCTGCCCGCGTGCGCCGGCACGAGCGGACGGCCTCCCGCGACTGCGGAATCCCGGCCATTATCAGCGTCGCGGGCGAACGCGACGAACATGAGGCTTTCCAGCCGTACGTCTCTGTATTCTTCCGTTTTTATTTGTAATAATCGCCTCCCCCACCTAAGCTCGGGGTTTGTCCGGCGAAATGATACGGCGGCGAAGCTTTCCGATGAGGTGTTCATTTCTTGTTAGTGCTGGCGCGATCTTGGGACTCGCTGCTCTCGGTGCGGACACGAGTTCGCGAAGGCAGGACGATTCTAATCTACCTGAGTTCCCGGCGGGCGCGGGCGCGCATGAGACTCAGGCGGACGCGCAGAACCTGCTCGCCTCACAGAGCGCGCCGCAAATTCCAGTGCAACCAGAAGTCGAATTGCTGCAAACGCAGGTGCCTCCGACACGCGGCAGTTTTATGGCGAGCTGGCAGAGGGTAAGCGGCGCAATTGGCTATCGGCTGGATGTCTCCACGGATCCCTCATTCGATACTTTCGTGGACGATTACCACGACCTGGACGTTGGCAACGTGATGGGCCGCGTAGTGACCGGTCTGAATTCAGGCACGACGTACTATTATCGGGTACGCGCTTATGACGCAGCCGGTCCAGGCAGCTACTCGGAGGTCATAGAAGTTACAACAGAGCCGACGACCGGACTGATCATTCACGCGACGTTTGACAGCTCCATTACCGGGAATCCAAACGCTGCGGCCATCGAGGCGATGATTAACCGGGCGATCTCGACTTACGAGTCGCTGTTTACCGATCCAATCACCATCCAGATTCGTTTCCGCTATTCAACCACCGCGCCAAACGGCACTCCTCTGCCGGGGGGAATTGTTTCGCGAAGTGATTGGCCTTACTACGTGCTTCCGTGGGACACGTTTATCAATGCATGGAGAGCGGATGCAACCACCAGCAACGATTTTCTCGCGAGCGCGAGTGTGCCAGACTATTTTTTGTCTATTCACATGACGCCGGCGAGCGCGAACGGCCGGGCAGTGGGCTTAAACACGCCCCCGGAAATGTTTGCAAACGGCACGGTTGGCACCGGCGGGCCGTATGATGGAATTGTTACGCTAAATTCCGTGCAGCCGTTTCGGTTCACCCGGCCGACCACCAGTGGCAACTTCGATGCGCAACGTGCAACGGAGCATGAAATCGACGAGGTTATGGGTTTTGGATCGCACTTAAATATCTCTGGCCCAGATGGTGACGATCTTCGCCCACAGGATCTGTTTAGTTGGTCCTCTGCTGGCGGCAGGAATACCACTTCAAGCGGAACACGATATTTTTCGGTCAACAGTGGCAGCACCAACATTATCAATTTCAATCAGAATCCAAACGGCGATTTCGGTGATTGGCTTAGCGCTTCATGTCCACAGGCACATCCGTATGTGCAGAACGCATTTTTTTGCACGGGACCATCTTCCGATATCGCAGCGACATCGCCGGAAGGAATCAATCTCGACGTTATCGGTTACGATCTGGTTGGTGCGTCTGGATTCGTTATTCCCGATACAACCTCCAGAGGTATGGTCTTCGATTTTGCAGGACAAAATCTCTACATCTCGACATCAACCGGACTGATTAAAACCTTCAATCTCTCAACGCGCAGCCTTGTAAGGACCTACAATCTCGGTGGGTCACTCAACGGAATCGACATCGCGCGAGATAACTCCTTCATATTAGCTGCCCAGAACAATTTTGGTACATCACAAGGGAAATTTCAGCGAGTCCATCTGGCGACCGGAACGATTACAGACATTAATTACCCACGAGAATCTACTGAGGGCGGCGGCTGGGACGTGGCGATTAGTTCAAACGGACTTGCACTCGTTACGACTCAGGGCGATGGGGGTTCAAGTTGGACTCCCTTACGGCAGATCGACCTGAACACGAATGCAATCACGGTTCGTACCGACGCTCCTGGGTCCGGTTTTAATCATCAACTGGCCACGAGTACGCTAATCCATCGTAGTGCGGATGGAACACGTCTTTCTTTCATGGAGGGCGATGATGACCGTGGGCCGGTTTTCACCTATAGCGCCCTCACGAATACTTTTGGCCCAAGCTTCCGCATAAGTTCCCGCTTGGATTTCGCTAGCGGCGCAGTGAATCGTAATGGCAATCTGATCGGACTCCATACGTATGGCACACCAGCTTCGTTGAGGACAGCGCCCGATTTCAGTTTCGTGCACAGTTTCAATGAAATTGACAGCGGCGTCGCCTTCGACGCTGTTCACGATATCTTCTATGGAATAAACAGCACGACCGACCAAATCATTGCTTATAGCACGGCCACGTATGCCGAATTATTCAGGCTGACTATCGGTGAAAACGTTGGTTCAAATGCATACGAATTTGGTGCGGGCACGCTGGTCGCCAGCGCTAATGGCCACTGGATCGCTGTCGAAACGTATTCGGGCGTCCGTGTTTTCCAGCTCCCGTCGCCGCCCCCGGCGACGAATCCAGCGACTAATGTGGCTAGCTCTTCGGCCACGCTCAACGGCTCATTTAATCCCCGTGGGTTGTCCACCACTGTTTATTTCCAGTATGGCACCACAACAGGTTATGGGCATACCACGACCGGCCAGAGCTACAATGGGAATACGGCGCAGAGTGTCAGTGCGAACATCAGCGGGTTAAATGCGAGCACTACATATCATTTTCGAATCGTAGCTCAAAACGATGACGGCACCAGCTACGGCAGCGACAGGACGTTTACGACCCTGACCCTGACCGGTGCACCTGTTGTGGTGACTAACTTGGCTACCAACATTGCGAGCTATTCAGCTACGCTCAATGGCTCAGTCGATCCGCATGGATTGACCACAACCGTCTATTTCCAGTACGGTACCACGACTAGCTACGGCCTGACCACCACTCCCCACACCAAGACAGGAAACACGTATCAGGCTGTCAGTGCGAATATCAGCGGTCTAACTGCGAGCACTGCGTGGCATTTCCGCATGGTGGCCACGAACAGCGCCGGGACAACCTATGGCAGCGATAGAACGTTTACCACGCTCAGCGCCACGGGGCCTCCGGTCGTTATAACTAATCCGGCAACCCTCATCGCTAGCTTTTCAGCCAGACTCAATAGCTCAGTCGACCCCCATGGGTTGAGCACGGCTGTTTATTTCCAGTACGGTGCAACAACCAGCTACGGACTCGCCACCTCTCCGCAGAGTAAGGCTGGCAACGCATACCAGAATGTGGCTGCCGGCATCAGCAGCTTGATTGCGAGCACCACATATCATTTCCGGATTGTAGCCACTAACAGCGCCGGGACTACTTACGGTACGGACCAGACCTTCACCACGCTCAGCGCCACAGGGCCACCGGTCGTCACGACCAATGCAGCGACCAATCTGACGAGCTCTTCAGCGACACTCAATGGCTCACTCGATCCGCATGGATTGACTACCAGCGTTCATTTCCAATATGGTACCACAACTAGCTATGGGCACACCACCGCCTCGCAGAGTCATTCTGGGAACACGTACCTAAACATCAGTGCCAACATCAGCAGCTTAACTACACACACTACTTACCATTTCCGAATGGCAGCGACCAACAGCGCCGGCACCAGGTACGGCAGTGACAGGACGTTTACTACGCCTTAGGCCCAGCGCTCAACGGCGCACTAGAAAGATGTGCGCCGGTTGAATC
>DATEZD010000164.1:0-2937 GCA_035255865.1 Candidatus Udaeobacter sp. | reverse complement strand
TTTTCGCGCTCGCATATTTTTTTCTGATGCCAGTCGCGGAAGTGGCGACAGTCCAGCGGGGGACGGCCATCTCGGCGGTTTACGGGACGGTGCGGATCGAACCCGCGTTTGTGGTGCGTGTACGCGCGCAAAACGACGGGTTTATTCGGCTGGCCGACTCTTTCTCTGCTGGTCGCGGCGCAATCGGCAAAGGCGTGCAAAGGGGCGAATTACTAGCAACCATTGCTGACGAGGAAACCTCCAGACAATTGAAACAGGCGCGCACCGATTTGCAGGCAGCCGTTGACCGTGCGGCTCTTCCCTCGCCGTCCTCGGAGCCGCTCAAAGCGGCGGAGGACAATCTGCAACGGCTCGAAAAAGTCGTTTCCTCAGGGAACGTGCCCGCTGTCGAGTATCAGAAATCCAAGAGCGAGGTGAACCGTTTGCGGGGCGCCGTGGAAACAGAGCGCATCGAGCGGGATCGCAATCTCAAGTCTCTTGAAGAAACTGCCAAAAAGCTCGAAACAGAAATGAAGAACGCTGAAGTCCGGTCCCAGATTGACGGAATCCTAACCAACGTACAGACAATCGACGGCGAATTGGTTTCGGACGGGAATGAACTTTTCACCGTCTCTTCGCGAAAGACTTATGTGCGCGGCGAAGTGAACGAGGAAGACGTAGGCGAAGTGAAACCAGGAATGACAGCCAAAGTGCAATTGTACGCGTACCGCACGCGCACATTCGCGGCGCGCGTCACGTCGGTGCAGCCGGCAGCCGATCCAACTACGCAGCGCTATACCGTTGTGCTGGAGATGGAAAATCCGCCCGACAACATGATGGTCGGAATGACCGGGGAGATGAACATCATTACCGGCGTTCACGAAAATGCCCTGCTCGTGCCGACGCGCGCTCTTCTTGTGGACCAGGCGCTGGTGGTAAACGGGGGGATTGTGCAGCGGCGAACCGTCAACGTGGGATTTCGCACTCTCGACTTTTCCGAGACGCTTAGTGGCGTGGCCGAAGGCGATCACGTCATCGTTGCCGACCAGGACAAGTTTCGTTCCGGTCAGCCGGTACGGCAGCGCATGGTCAACTCGCCTCCTCCACCGAAAGCGCGGTGACACCGCCACTTTACATTGCCCTGCGTTTTTTGACGAATCGCAAGCGTGCATTGCTTCTGAGCCTGAGCGGAGTCGTTTTCGGCGTCGCAATCTTCATCTGTACTCAGGCGCAAACGCAGGGATTCACGCGCTACTTCATTGAGTCCAACATCGGGAGCAATGGCGCGCTCGTCGTCAGGTCCCGTTTTCGGCCGCGTTACGAGCCGCTCATGGTCGCGGCGAAAAACTCCAAAGCAGTCACTGGCCGGCGTCTCTATTTTGAAGGCATCACCAACCCCAACGAAATCATGCGGGTGAGCAGGCAATTCCCAGATGTCGTTTCCTGTTCACCGGTTCTGCGCGGAACCCTTAGCGCTCGCGCAGGGTTTGAGAACGCGACGGTCGATCTTTACGGCATCGATCCCGGCCTGCACGCACAGACGACCGACATTCTACACCAATTGATTGACGGCAACTTTGATGACTTTCGAAATAACACCACCGCGATCATTATCGGTTCGCGCCTGGCAGAGCTCCTTCAGACTAGCGTCGGCGAGACTGTGCAATTACTCGCCCCAAACGGCGAGTACTGGCGATTCAACGTTGCAGCGATCGCACGTGCAGGGATTGGCTCGATCGATTCGACTCGTATTTACTCGCACGCCAAGGTTGCACAGGCGTTGCTGAAGCAGCCTTCCGGAGCTTCGATGATCATCTATAAACTGCGGGACCGAAATCGTGCGCCGGTGTTGGCCAGCCGGTTCGAAACGCTTTTCCAGCACAATGCCACTAGCTGGCAGGAACGCGAGGAGAGCACGCTACAACTTTTTCTGACCTTGCGAATGTCGGTGGCCATCACCACCTCTCTGATCATCCTGCTGGCTGGTTTCGGTATTTTCAATGTGCTCACCATGTCGGTACTCGCGAAGATAAAGGAGATCGCCATTTTGCGTTCGATGGGTTATCGCCGCATCGATATTTCCTGGATTTTTTTGTGGCAGGGAGCGCTCATCGCTGCGGCCGGTTCATTAGTTGGCTGTCTGTTGGGCGCTTTGATGACGTGGGGCATTTCGCACATTCCCATTCGGCTTCGAGGCTTGTTGTATACGAATCATTTTGTGGTGACATGGGAGTGGCAGCATTACGTGTTTGCGACGTTTCTTGCGCTTCTGGCGGTGTTCATCGCCAGTTATGTCCCCGCGCGTCGCGCTGCTGAATTGCCACCGGTTGTTACTATTCGAGGTTCCAGATGAACTCAGAAACGTGCCTTAGTTGCGAAGGGATCGAGCGTTATCTGGGCGAAGAAGAAGAGCGAGTGCATGCTCTTCGGGGGGTCTCGCTCGATATCGAGCCCGGTAGCGTCCACGCGGTTGTCGGTCCGTCTGGATGCGGCAAAAGTTCGTTGCTGTACATTCTTGGACTGCTTGATCTGCCCGATGCTGGCCACGTTTCAATCGAATCGGAGCCAGTGTCCGAGCTGAGTGATGACGAGCTCGCGCATAAACGGAGCAAGTTCATCGGCTTCATTTTCCAATTCCATTTTTTGATGGAGGATTTCACTGCGCAGGAAAACGTGATGATCCCAATGCGCAAACTGGGGCAGCTTTCCGACAGCGACATGCGCGAACGCGCTGCCGGACTGTTGGAAGCGGTTGGCTTGGGAGACAAATTGCGGAGACCCAGCCGTCATCTCTCCGGAGGCGAACAACAGCGTGTGGCTATCGCGCGCGCGCTGGCTAACGATCCAAAAGTCATTCTGGCAGACGAACCAACCGGCAACCTCGACACTGCCAATTCCGAGCGCGCCTTTGAGTTGCTGCAAAAGATCGTGCAACAAGGAGGGAAAGCTTTGCTCCTG
>DATEZD010000163.1:0-9565 GCA_035255865.1 Candidatus Udaeobacter sp. | reverse complement strand
GATCGCGCGCTCGTTAGGCCTGAGAGTCGCGGACAAGATCGACAGTCAGGAGATTTGTTTTGTGCCCGGCAACGATTACAAAGCTTTCCTGCGCTCGCATCTCGACGACTCGGCATTCCATCGCGGCGAAATTTACGACGTCGATGGAAATCTCGTCGGCGAACACGACGGCATCGAGATGTTCACAATCGGTCAGCGTAAGGGGCTGCCCGGCGGTTCGCCGGGTCCGCGCTACGTGGTGGATCTCGATCCGCAAACGAATCGTGTCATCGTTGGTGACGCCGACGACCTAGTCGCGGATAAATTCGAAATTGATCGCGTCAACTGGCATCCTGTAGCTTCAATAACTAAGGCCGATTCCGCCTCTCCCCTTGACGAAGGGGAGAGGATTGAGGTGAGGGGCATTCCATCGCAAAACCGTGAAAGCCGAGAACCCTCACCCTACCCTTTCCCTTGGGAAGGGAGAGGCGAACAAAAACAGGCGTACAGAGAGCAGGATCCTCGCTCGTCCTTCGAAGCGACGGTGAAGATTCGCTATAACCATCCCGGCACGTCTGCGACGATCACTCCATTGGAGGACAATCGCGCTCGCGTTTGTCTGCATGAGCCACAACGCGCGGTGACGCCCGGACAAGCCGCAGTAATTTACAAGGACGACGTTGTGCTCGGCGGTGGCTGGATCTGCCGGCGCGAGGCGGCGGTGCTGGCGTAGTAGATGACTGAAAAAATTCTACTCGCATTCAGCACGTTTCCGGACGCCGAAACTGCGCGTCGGATTTCGAATCAACTGGTCATAGAAAAGTTCGCCGCGTGTGCGAACATTTTGCCCAGCGTGGAATCGATCTATCGCTGGAAAGAAAAAATCGAAACCGCCAATGAGACACTCGTCTTATTCAAGCTAAGCGAAAATCGACAAGCCGCATTTCAGGAAAAGCTGCGCTCGCTTCATCCATACGAAGTCCCTGAAATGGTCTTCGTTCCAGTTGCGAGCGGGTTACCCGATTATCTGCGCTGGGTTGCGGAGAGCTGCGCTAGCTGACTGCCGCTCGTCGTCTTCTCTGGCCGAGCGCAAAAATTGCTGCGCCGATTGCGTTGGCAATCACTGTTACGGCGATGATTTTCACGGCAAACGTCAATGGGCTCGGAACATCAATGATCGGATAAATAGTAAAGAAAATCGCGGATAAGGAGACGGCAGCGCCACAGATCGCCCCGATGCGCAACCAGATCGGCGCGCCGGAACGAATCGCGCCCGTTCCAAAGAGTGGTAGGGCGAACAGCGTGAAGTAAACGATGCCATAGAAAACATTTGCCGCGTTATCGACAAGTTGAAACGCCTCCTGAATTCCGGCGCCGATCTGGCTCGAGACAGCGATCACAAGCGTGATTGCGCCAACGAAGATGATCGAATTGATCGGCGTTTTGTAGCGCGAGTGCAGACGCGAGAACCAACTCGGGAGCAAGTGGTCCCAACCTGCGACCATTGGCAATCGCGAGCCGCCGGTTACGTGAACGCTGGTCGAAGCAATCGTTCGCATGGTCATCAACAAAATTCCAATCGACGCGATGGCGCCCGCGATTGGAAAGGAACGTAGCCCGAGTCGCAGGGTTTGCGGCACCGGACCGATAAGATCGATCGAATTGTTGCCGATGAACGCGAGCACCGAGCTCGTGCCGAGAATGAACATCAGGGCGATCACCGGTGAAGCGATGACAACCGAGCGGCCGATGTCACGGGCGGGGGCGCGCGTTTCGCCGGCCAGAATCGCTACGTACTCAAATCCGCTGAGCGCGCCGACCGCGAGTTTGCTGAAGATATTAAAGCAATAGAAGAGCGACATTGCTGGCAACGCGAATTGAAGCGGCTGATAAGTTTTTAATTCGCCCCGCGCGAGGCCGAGGAGCGGCAAGAAGATCAGCGCCGAATAAACAACGAGCATCGCGAATGCGCCAATGTTGTGGACCCATTTGCCTAACGACAAGCCACGAACGCAGGCCCCGCCGAGGCCGCCGACCAATGCGGCGCTGATCAGCGAGACGCACCATTTGCTGTTCGGCATCCACGCTGCGCTGGCCCCGAGCGCGTAGGAGATGTTTGTGGTGACGAACATCCCACCGAGTGCGATCACCGTGATCGACAGCAGCCAGAGATTCCAAGCCACAACGAATCCGGCGAACTCGTTGAAGCCGAGCTTCGTCCATTGATAAATCCCGCCTTCCAGCGGCATCCGATTGCTCAAATAAATAACGACCGCGGCCTGTGGAATGTAGAAAAGCAAAATGGCAAGGAGCCAAAAGAACAGATGCGCGTGTCCGAGTTTGGCGGCGGCGCCGACCCAGGTCGAGCCGACGACGAAAAGAATCTGCGTCAGGACCAGATCGCGCAGGCCGAGCGGCTTTTTGAGCGCAACGCTATGTTCCTGGACGTCGCGTTCTGCGCGATTTAACTGCGTTTCCACAGCGAAATTGTAGGGCAAGCGTTCCGCTTGCCTACTCGAAAAACCTCGGCAGGGCGACCCGCCTTCGCCCAGCTTCGGCGTGGCAAGACCGCCTGCTCTACAACGTCGATTTACTCGTGCTCGTGTTCGGATCTTTTGGGCGGCGCTGGTTCATTGCGAAATTCGCGGTGTCGAATTTTGCCGCCGGCATAAGCGATGTAGCTACCGGTCCCCAAGGCGCCTGCGCCGAGCAAAATTACAGCAATCACGAGGGGCACAGATGACCTTGGCCATTTGATTGGTACTGCGATGGCTGCCGCGCTCAAGACTGCGAGCGCGTAATAAACCCAGATGAGATCCTCGCCGCGATCTTGATGCTCATCGAGCCAGCGTTCTCCATCTTCGTCCGTCATCGACAGGACGCGATCGTATGCTTGCTGGCCAAATTCATAGACCGGCCACGCGGAAAGCGAGCTGACAAAGACAAGCACTAAGGTGACAAGCTGGGCGCGACGGTTCTTTAAAACGGCGGCGATAACCAGTCCGATCCAAGCAATGAGCAATCCGTAAACTGGCAGTGGATTGAGCAAGACATGGACGTATTCCGGCTGGCGCAAGCCTCGGAGTATCGGATCGCCGAATCCGCCAAAGGCGGACAGCTCCTTCAGGAATATCGCGGCGATTACCATAGAACGTAGACAGAAGGAGCTGGGCGATCCAGCCGATTGTTCCAATCGGCTGCCGTTGCGGCGCGGAGCGGGTCGATCACAAACTGCCTTGCCAGTGAGTCGCTAAAGTTCGTGCGGCACTCTTCGCCTTTTCAGGAGGCAGATATTTTTGCCAGTGAGCGATCGTGTAATGCCACCATTCATTATGCGATCCCCAAAACCCCGCGCGTAGCATTGCGTTCTGCAGCAAACGCACGTGTGCGCGCACTTCGTCAGAAGGGCCTGCGTAACGCCACATTGCAGCAGGCGTAAAATCGTCAAAGTCACTGGGCATGCGAACAGGGTTGTTCCATGAATCGACCAAAGTGGCATCAATCGCGATACCCCAACTGTGGAGCGACCCCGCGCCCGTTTCGGGATCGGCAACGTAATCACTGTTGTGTGACGCTTCCCAAAGTTTCGCCTGCACGGCCACGGGTCGATACGCATCCCAGATTTTTAGACTATATTGGTAGCGTCGCAGAAACGCCTGCGCCTTGGCCAAACCTGAGGCGACCTCCCGGCGAGCGAGCGCGCGTGTTCCGTGTGGATAAAGCGGTTGCCTCAGCAGGTTGTTGCGCTCCGCGTAGCGCAACTCGACGATGATTGTTGGATCAACCGAACGGACATCAACAAGAGCGTCGCCCGCATTAGCGTCCATTGACACCAGCGCCATTGCGATTCCAGCAAGTAAAGGAACGTAAACGCTAAAAGGTCGCATTTGTGTTGTGTCGTTAATACGCGGCCACTGCTTCAGGAGCATCCGTTTTTGCCAGGCGTTCGAGTAGAAGGCGAGCGCTATCTTCGGGGACCGTGAAACGCAATTCCATGTTCGAGGTGCCCTGTCTTTGGACTTCCGGCGGCCCTGAGTAAAGTAACAGTTGCGAGTCCGGCAAACGCAGCCATTGCTGCGGATTGTCGTGCAAGTTTCGGGCAAGATCGGCAGCGTTTTGTGTTGAATTCACTTTTATGAGCACTCTGGCTTTTACTGGAGTTTGCAGGTTCACTGCAAGGCCGAGCAATTGTGAAGCATTGAGCAGTTCAGAGGTAAAAATGGGGTGGAAAACGCGTGAGAGGTCGGGTGGATTACGGGAAATAATTCGCAGCGCGCTGTCACGGTCGAGCGCCTGGAAACGATCGAATAGTTGACCGGTTATTTTCAGATCGGGTTTCATTCCGAGGCGCACGAGCACCAGTTCATCTACTTCACTGGGCGCCCCGACGGCCAGGGTCGCCGGTCCCACTCGGGCAACGGCAAAATCAGGCTGGCGGTCCCAAACAGGCAAGAGGCTGATGGGTCGTTTTTGGAAACTCTTATCGTCGGTGATCGCACGAATGACTTTCGAAAGGCTACGGCGGGCTTCAACAAGGTTGAACTCTCGGGTCTCTCCGGTTTCATTCGTGGTGAGCGCACGGGTGACGCGCACTGCATCGCGGGATAGCGTCAATCCTGGAACCGATGCGGCTGCGCCGATTAATCCGGGCAAAAGCTTTGGCTGGTCGTTGGGCCAGCGTTTGGCGAGATTCGCGCGCTCAAACTGGTCGGCGTTAATCGACACGATGGTGTCGGTTTCTTGCGGTAACCATTCGCGCCCTCGTGGAGACTGAAAAACAACAAGCAGCGTGAGTGCGAGCAGGACGAACACCGAGAAGACGCTGAAGTAAAACTTCCGTAGCTCCTGTTTGTCGATTTGGCTGGAAAGCGTGCTCAGCTCTGCGCGGTGTTGCAAAAGTTGATCCACCGTCTCCCGGCGCCGATGTGCCTGGGCCAGCAAGTGCGGCGCGTTTGGAGGTGCGACCCCCTTTTCAGCTAGATGCCGTCCGATACTCAAATAGGCTGGATTTTTTCGCTCTTCGACCGTCTGGTGGTGCGTCCGCGCATCGCGCGCTGCTTCTTGTTGCGCGCGAACGTTATCATTCAATTTTCGGTCGCGCGCTTCGAATTCGCTGCGCGTCCGCGCTATGTTTTTTTCTACCGTAGAAAGCTCCGTCTCGGCCGCGTTCAGCTTCTCCTTGGCCAGACGAACTGCATCCGCGCTGCCCAAGCGCGCCCGGACAAGTTCTGCACGCTTTTCCGGAAGACGCGCTCGCCGCGCGGTGATATCGGCAGATCGTGTTTCCAAGTCTGCTGGCGCTGGATCGAGCGCATGCAGATCGGAGAGCTGTTTCAAGAGGTCGCGATCCGCAGCTTCGCTTTCCTGAATGCGCCGTTCCACGGCCGCAAGCTCGCGCTCGCACACATCGACATTGCTCTTCGCCAGATTGCGTTGCTGGAGAAGCGGCTTCTTCTCCGCGTCGAGCCTTGCAATTGCTTCAGCTTGTTCGCGGGCATTTTGCTGCCGTTCTTCTTCGATCCTTTTTATTCCCTCTTCGATCCGCGCGATTCGAAGTGCGACTTCTTTTTGTTCCTGCTCGAGCTTCTTAAGCGCCACGATCTCGTTGCGCAATTCTGGAAAATTGGCCGCTTGCGCAGTGCCTTCCCGTCCGAGGTTGATTTCACTTTTTTGGAGAAGGCGCTTCTCGTGGCGAAGCGCGATGCGCGTTCGCTGGCGCCTGATCTTCAATCCGATCTCGCGAAAGCCTGTGCGGATGAAACTCACGGGTTAAAGCTATACGAATGGAGAGCGGGAAAAAGAAAATTTGGTTCCATTCGCCCCATTGGTCATATGAGACTGATGACTCTTATTCTTCCGACTCCGCCAATTTGGCCAGCACACTAAAATCCTCCAGTGTAGTGGTGTCGCCGGTGACCTTTGCGCCGCCTGCGATCTCTTTGAGCAGTCGCCGCATGATTTTGCCGCTGCGCGTTTTTGGGAGCGCTTCGGCGAAGCGCACTTCATCTGGTTTCGCTATGGCGCCAATATGCACGCCTACGTGATCGCGCAGTTCCTCCTTTAGTTCGCGACTGGCATTAACTCCTATTTTCAGTGTCACAAACGCGACAACTCCCTGGCCCTTTAGTTCATCCGCTCTGCCAACCACCGCCGCTTCGGCCACTCGCGGATGGCTCACCAGCGCACTTTCTATTTCCGACGTGCCAAGTCTGTGGCCAGCCACATTCAGAACGTCATCAATCCGGCCAACGATCCAGAAATAGCCGTCTTCGTCGCGGCGCGCGCCGTCGCCGGTGAGGTAGTTTCCTGGGAACTCGCTCCAATATTGTTTCTTGTAGCGATCCTTGTCGCCGTAAATCGTGCGCAGCATTGCGGGCCACGGGCGACGAATGATTAGTTTGCCGCCAATATTCGCGCCGACTTCGTTTCCTTTTTCATCCACAACTATCGGATCAACACCGAACCACGGGAGCGTCGCGCTGCCGGGCTTTGTCGGAATCGCGCCCGGCAAAGGTGTGATCAGTATCGCTCCCGTCTCGGTTTGCCACCATGTATCAACGATCGGGCAACGACCGCCACCGATGTTCTTGTGATACCACATCCATGCTTCCGGATTAATCGGTTCGCCGACCGTGCCGAGCAGCCGAAGCGATGAAAGATCATGTTTGGCCACCCAATGGTCGCCCCAGCGAATAAATGCGCGAATCGCCGTTGGGGCGGTATAAAGAATGTTGATCCGATATTCTTCGATGATTTTCCAAAACCGATCTGGCTCCGGCCAGTTCGGTGCGCCCTCGTACATGACCACCGTGGCCCCATTCGCCAGCGGACCATAAACGATATAGCTGTGGCCGGTGACCCAGCCCACATCAGCCGTGCACCAAAAGATGTCTTCATCGCGAATATCGAAGACGTATTTCATGGTGGAGTAAACACCCACGAGATAACCACCAGTGGTGTGCAAGATTCCCTTTGGTTTTCCAGTGGACCCGCTGGTGTAGAGAAGGTAAAGCGGATGCTCGCTATCGAGCGGCGCAGGTGGGCGGTTGGCATTCACATACTGCAGTTCGCGGTGCCACCAAACATCGCGGCCTTCCTCCATGTGAATCTCGTTTCCGGCCCGGCGAAAAACGATTACGCGTCTGACTGACGTGCCATCACGAAGTGCGTCATCGACATTTTTCTTCAACGGCACAATGCCGCCGCGGCGATAGGCGCCGTCAGCAGTGACAACGGCGATGGCGCCGCTGTCGATGATGCGGTCGCGAATGCTGTCTGCGCTAAATCCGCCGAAGACAACTGAGTGCACTACGCCGATCCGCGCGCAGGCCAACATGGCAATCGCGGTCTCGGGAATATTCGGGAGATAAATGATCACGCGATCGCCCTTTTTGATGTTGTTCCGTTTCAGTACATTCGCGAAGCGGCAAACTTCCCGGTGCAGCTGCTGGTAGGTGAGCGTGCGCTTGTCGCCCGGTTCGCCTTCCCAGATAATTGCCGCCTTGTTTCGATGCGGCCCGCTCAGATGCCGATCGAGACAATTCTCCGAGATGTTGAGTTTTCCGCCGACGAACCACTTCGCAAATGGCGCCTTCCACTCGAGAACTTTTTTCCACGGCGCGCGCCAGACCAGCTCGCTCGCTTCGCGCGCCCAGAATTTTGCCGGCTGCCGGATCGATTCCCGGTACATCCGCCGATATTGACCAAGACTTTTGATTCGCGCGTTTTTCACGAAGTCCCTTGATGGTTTAAAAACGCGCTTTTCGACCAGGTGCGACTCAATGTTGTTCTGCATGAGCAGTCCGTAATATGCCCAAGAATTTTTTTCGGCAAGTGCGCGGCTTCCGCTCTTTGTCATGTCGAGCGAAGTCGAAACATCTCCGATTATCTCCCCAATGAACGAGACAAACGAAATATCAAGAGATTCCTCCACTTCGGTCGGAATGACAGATCCCGGCGCCGTTGTAACGTTGTCGATGATCGAACCGCCAAGCGATCAGTATTTCATGCGCGAAGCATTGCGGCAGGCGCAAAAAGCGTGCGAAGCCGGCGAAGTCCCGGTCGGCGCGGTTGTTGTTCTTGCAGGAAAGATGATTGGCCGCGCCCATAATCAGGTGGAGTTGCTCAAAGACGCCACCGCGCATGCGGAAATGCTGGCTCTGACGCAGGCTGAGGCAGCCGTTGGCGATTGGCGGCTGACTGACTGCGATCTTTACGTGACCAAGGAGCCGTGCCCTATGTGCGCGGGCGCGATCGTGCACACGCGAATCCGGCGCGTGATCTTCGGTTGCAAAGATCTGGCTGCCGGTGCCGCAGGCAGCGTGATAAACCTTCTGCAAATGCCAGGCTTAAATCATCGGTGCGATATTGCCTCTGGAATTCTGCAAAATGAATGCGCAGCGATTTTGCAGGATTTCTTTCGTAAACGCCGCGAGCAAACCGAAGATCGCGAACCTGAAAACCTGTCCTGAGCGAAGCGCAGCGTAGCCGGTTATTCAGCAACTTCTAATTTCATCACCGGATGAATCTCCCGTGCTGAGTAGCCCGGAAGATGGCTTCTCCGGTTTGATTTTTGATCTTTAAGAGAATGACCGACATCGAAAAACGCCTTGCCGGCAACGGTGATGACGGGAGTTTGATCGAGCGTCAGCTTCTTAGCAGAGCTAGCGTGAAGCGGGAAGCGCGTACGCGTCCAACTCACATTGCTATTGGGCGATTTCAAAGAGTGGTGAGCGTTACCCGCGTGAAACAAAAAGCCGTCACGCGGTGGAGCGTGACGGCTGATTGTGAACGTGTTTGCTCTATTCTGTTTATCGGGGTCGGACTGCGCGGCTACCAGAACAACCCGGGGTCAGCAAACCGTTATTGTAATGATCAAGCGTCGTGCCGTCGTTGACCATCATCTGGCCGATGACAGAGGATGGTTTAACATGGTAGGGCAGCTTGCCGCTGAACATGGCAAGCAAGCTGTCGGCATGAATGATTGTGCTGGCGATAGGCGTCGGGTCGGCGCCGGCGGCGATGTTGAGCTTGGCGGCGATCAATTGAACGGCCAGGATCATACTTTTTTTGATTCTGGGGTTTAAGTAAGTTTTAAGTACGTGAAGGTGCGAACCTCGCGCATTCCCCCTTTTGGTCAATACGTAAAATTGCGTACGTAGAATTGCGTAGGGAAAGTCTTGCCCCCTCGCGAGCGAACTCACCACTCCTTGAAATCGCCCGCGTGCTCGCGCGCGTTTCGGTCACGTTGCCCGCATCATCGTAAACACGGGTCACAGCGCGATCTGAGCGGCTGCGATGTTTTGCGTAATCGATTGCGTTCTCAATTGCGTTTGGCTCGCCGTACCACAGCCGACTGAATCGCATCGCATCGGGAAACCAGATCGGTAGTGTCCTAATCTGAATTTGCTCGCGTCACGTCGCACTTCCCGCTAAAATAAATTTTCATGATTCGGCTTTTATCGGGCGGCGGTCACGAGAGGAGCCAAGCGGATTAGACGCCCTGGCAACCCTTATGCGACCGCTCACTGTTATACTGACCGCACTAACGGTTGCCACATTCCAAACGCACGCTGGAAGTCTCGAC
>DATEZD010000162.1:0-2720 GCA_035255865.1 Candidatus Udaeobacter sp. | reverse complement strand
ATTCTGGTCGATCGCGATGACGAAGGTTATCTGCTGCAAATCTTCACCAAGCCGGTGGAAGATCGGCCGACTCTGTTTTTCGAGATCATTCAGCGCAAAGGCGCGAAGAGTTTTGGCAAAGGAAATTTCAAGGCGCTGTTCGAGGCAATCGAGCGGGAACAAGCTGCGCGAGGCAATTTGTAATCTTGTCACGTTGAGCGAAGCGAAACATCTCGGATTGATCAGAGATTCTTCTCCCGCGACTGCGGGATCAGAATGACAGAATAACGAAGGAGGATACAAGAATGCCGTATTACCAAAAACTTGGCGAAATGCCGCGGAAGCATCACATCTGGTTCCATCGCGATGGCGCCGGACCCGGTTACAAAAGCGAAGGCATCTATTACGAGCACGTAGTTACGACAGAAGGTTTCAACGAAGCTTTTTCAATCATCTATCATCTGCGGCCGCCCACGCGCGTGCGCAATGTAAAGCTCCTGAAATGCGAGGAGCTGAAGAAAGCCACTGACAGCCCGCTGCGGCATCATCATCTGAAAACGGCGGATATTCGTCGTAAAGGAGATCTGTACATGGGTCGCATTCCGATTTTGTTTAATCAGGACGTCATCGCGTACCGCGCACGACCGGAAAAGGCGTACGACAAATTTCAATATTACCGTAACGGCGGCGCCGATGAGATCATCTTCGTGTTCAAGGGTGGCGGCACACTCGAATCCATCTTCGGGAAGCAACGCTATCGCGCCGAGGATTACATCGTGATTCCGCGCGGAATTACTTACAAGCTCGTGCCCGACAAGGTGGAGGAAGAGGATTATCTGATTCTCGAGTCCGTCGGGCCGGTCCGAATTCCGCAACGCTATCTAAATAAAGAGGGCCAGATTAAAATGGGTTCGCCTTACTCCGAGCGCGATCTGCACGGGCCAACTGAGTTGAACACGATAGACAAGGAAGGCGACACCGAAATTCTGGTCAAAGACGGCCCGCGCTGGACTGTGGTGACGATGGCGCATCATCCGTTCGATGTCGTCGGTTGGGATGGATACGTTTATCCGTTTACTTTTAACGCGCAGGATTTCGAACCGATCACCGGCACGGTGCACCAGCCGCCGCCAATCCATCAGACATTTGAAATTCGCGGCTACGTCGTGTGCACATTCGCTCCGCGCATGCTCGATACGCATCCTGAGGCCGTGAAAATTCCGTGGGTGCACGACAACGTCGAGGCCGATGAGGTTTTGTTTTACGTCCGCGGAAATTTCGGATCGCGTCGCGGAATCGAGCCAGCCTCAATTACGCTCCATCCGCGTGGGATTCCACATGGGCCGCATCCGGGCACGATCATAGCGAGCAGGAACGCGATGCGTACGGAAGAGCTGGCGGTAATGTTCGATACACAGCATACCCTCGAATTGACAGAGCAGGCTGTTGCGCTGGATGACGAAAAGTATCCGCAAAGCTGGCTCGATTAAGGTGGATCGCATTCTCCGAACGCGATGCGGCAGCCTAGCGACCGCTGCTCCTTGAGGCACCCGACTAGGCGAGCTAAATTACTTTTATGCGGGACGGAAATTCCGAGACTGAAACTGAACTGCAAGCCGCTGAACGTCGCATCAGCAAAATTCCGCGCTGCGGCGCCGCTCGGGTCGCAAGCATGGAGCAATCCTTTCTTGCCTTGCTCGAAGCCATTGGTGAAGACCCACAGCGCGAAGGTTTGGTCAGAACGCCGGCCCGCGCTGCGCGCGCGTTCGAATTTTTGACTGCTGGTTACAGGCAGAGCTTGGACGAACTAATCAACAACGCGCTGTTTGAGTCGGAAGCCAGCGAGATCATTCTCGTCAAAGACATCGAACTGTATTCGCTGTGTGAGCACCATTTGATTCCGTTCATTGGCAAAGCGCACGTTGCTTACATCCCAAACGGCAAAGTCGTCGGCCTTTCGAAGACAGCGCGGATTGTCGACATGTTCGCGCGGCGGCTCCAGATCCAGGAGAACCTGACGATGCAAATCGCCGACGCGTTGATGAAGGCGTTGAATCCGCGAGGCGTTGGCGTCGTTATCGAGGCGAAACATCTGTGCATGATGATGCGCGGCGTTGAAAAACAGAATTCGGTGATGAAGACCTCCTGCCTCCTCGGTGTTTTTAAAGAGGACGCGCGAACGCGCTCCGAGTTCCTCTCGCTGCTGAACGATTAAAACTGTAGCCGCTTCGCTGTGCGAAGCGCCGCGCCGCCCACAGGGCGGCGGCTACAACTGCAAAAGAAATCGCGGCGTGTTTGTAGTATGTTTCTGGATGCTCCTAACCGTAAGCAAGCGCCTCGAATTCTCCGCTTCCCGGCGTTTGCGCGTTGCCCAATGGAGCGATGCTGAGAACCTGCGCGCTTTCGGCCCCGAAACGAATGCGCGCTATGGAAGCGGTCGCAATTACGTTGCTTATTTCGTGTTCACGGGGCCGGTGGACCCAGCGACGGGAATGCTGATCAACATCAGCGAAATCAAAGAGCGCGCCGGCAAAATTGTGCGCGCACGTTTCGATCACAAATTCCTTAACGAGGACAATTCCGCTTTTCACGACGTTCCGGCAACTGCGGAGAACATTGCCCGGCAACTCTACGTCGATGTCGCGCCGCTGTTCTCCGATGTCGAAGCAAAACTGTGCGCTTGTCACCTGGCTGAGTCGCCCGAACGCAGCGCGACTTATTATTACAGTGGCGCTTGCGAG
>DATEZD010000161.1:0-8174 GCA_035255865.1 Candidatus Udaeobacter sp. | reverse complement strand
GCGTGATCCTGTGAAGGGGGCCGGTAGGTTGAGGCAACGCCATGCTTTAATCGTCAAGGGCAAGCACATATCGTGTCCACCGCATTATGCCCCACCAAATAACGATTACGATCCACCGCATCACGATTACGAACATGGTTTTCCGTTGATTCGCAGCCTGCGAGCATCAGCCCAACGATCAACATCAGTATTGTTTTCATTTGTGCTTTCCTCGTTGATCATGGCCGGTCATTGGGCATCCAGCAATCGAAAACGATTCTAGCGCGATCCTGAGCAGCGGGCTAGTCATTCGGCTGACTGCCGACCGCTCTGCCCACTGAGCTACGCTGGATCACCCAATTGAAAAACCGGCGAGTCGATATTTTCGCGCACGATTGGCTTGCGGCAACTGCCAATCAGTTAATTGCCGGACCATAAGCGCACCCGATGCGTCAGTTACGAAATTTAAGTACAATGAAGGCGTTATTTTCAATCATTCTCGCATTCGCTGTTTGCGTTGGCAGCGTTCAGGCTGGGCCTGTTCGCACTGCGCGACACGTGGCGAGGGACACTGCGATTACGGCCAAGAATGTCGCGCATAGCACCGTGAAGGGCACACGAAGAGCTGTTCACACGGTAATCAGTACATTCACCCCATAAACGGGGAGAATTTTACAGGTTGACTCCGCGTCGCCCAAAGGGCGACGGCTACAGAATAGCGGAGTGGTGTAGACCAATTGCGGCGTCATACGGCTGCTGCTGAACTCGCGAACGATTAGATAGCGCACAGTTTCGAACAAAAACTGCTGTAACCTGTCGAAGAGAATTTCTGTCTTGTTGTTTGGGGGAATGGGCATTCGATCTTTCTTGGGTCTCCGAATAGCTTCTGGGCGCGCTCGTGAATTTATCCGGCGCGTTCTCGTGGCGCTTTTGGTGGCAACGATTTTACTTGCAGGGCTTCAGCTGCGCCGCTGGATCGCGGAAAACACGAGGCACGTGCGCTATCAGCACGACATCGTCAACGGTTTTTACTGGGGGAGTGAGGTTCTGGCAGAGGCGCATAGCTTATCACCCGATGAAGCTTCTGCCAATTCATGGAAAGGATTCTTCCGCGGCTATTTCGCGCTATACGAGCGAGTCAAAGATGAGGCGTACGAGAATGATTACGGTCTCGATTATCCACCGCTGCGACTTCTGGCCATGTCCATCTGGGCCAAACATGTGCGCAATGAATTTCCCGGAGTCGATGACGGACACCCGAGGCTGATCAATCCGCTGTTGAAGATCAATGTCCTGTGCGAACTGCTTTCCGCATTGGCGATTTTCTTCCTGGTTCGCTTTTGCGTGCAGCGAGCCAACTCCTCACCCTCCCCCTGTCCTCTTGGCGAAGAGGAGAGGCCACCCGCGTCGGCCTACTGGTCACGCGATCATGGTCGCGCGAGCGCGCGATCCGCCTCTCCCCTCCGAGGGGAGAGGACTGAGATGAGGGGTCACTTTGCAGGTCTGGCAGCCGCGAGTGTTGCGTGGCTTGAACCATCGATGATTCTCGACGCGCACGGCTGGCCACAATGGGACGTCTGGGTTCTGCCCTTCTATCTGTTCGCCGCGCTCGCAGCGTTGAAAAATCGCTGGTTCTGCTGTGGCTGTTTGCTCGCCGCAGGCGCAATGCTCAAAGGACAACTGCTATTCGTTGCGCCCTTTTTTGTTCTCTGGCCGTTGTGGCAAAAAAGGTGGACCCGCGCGCTGCGCGTGCTCGCCGGCCTAACGACGACGACAGCGCTGATCGTTTGTCCCTGGCTGTTACGCACTCCGGGAGCTTGGATCGCGGTCGCAACTGTTACGGCTCTTACATTATTGTTTCTCCTGCGATACAGATTGCCACATCCAGGCGTATTGCTGGCCGGAGCTACCGGGTTCGCTGTGTTCGTAATTGGCGCCTTCACCGGCGGAAGCTTCGCCTGGTTGCAAGTCGGTTTTATCTACGGCAGCGAACATTATCCCTACCTTGCCATCAGCTCTTGCTACAACCTTGCATCGCTGCTCGCCGGGCTCGGCTGGTCATTAAAAGATTCCCTTCTGTCGGTTCACATCGGATCGCTCGATTTGCATCTGACGCTGCAATGGACGCTGCGTCTGCTCTACCTTGGCGCACTCGCGTTTTGTGCGCGCGCCATGGCGCGACATCTTCGCGCTCGCGATCCGGGTACGCTGATTGCCATCGCGACGCCATGGCTACTGATGTTTGCGTTGCTGGGCCAAATGCATGAGCGCTACCTCATGTGGGGCGCGGTGGTCAGCGCAGTCGCGCTGGGGGTCAACATCAGATTGAGCATCGTTCATTTCATCATCTCGGCGGCAAGCGTGGCGATGATCGTGCACGTGATGCTGATCGATAAGAAACTTGACGCGACGCTGCGAACGATTGACGTGCTCCACGGTATTCGACCGTATGCATCGGTACTGGTGTTGGCGTGTGTGGCTGTTTATCTCTGGCCCGCTTTTCCAGTGCGCATTCCAGTTTTTCAACGTGGAGCGGCGAAAGACGCAACAGCCCCCTCCCTCTCGCTGGGTGCCAAGCCTGAAGAAGCCTGAAGCGTTCAGACTGACAACGGCGAATTAATCGCTCGTTAGTTAACCCATTCGACTTCGCACAAAGACGAAGTACAACACCAGCACGATTGCCAGAACATACGTCAGCCAACTGATTTCGTGGCTGCGACCGCTGAATGCCTTAATAATAGCGTAGCTGATAAATCCGAGCGCGAGTCCGTCGGCAATTGAATATCAGAGTGGAATGCCGATGAAGATCAGGAACGCAGGAATCGATTCGGTGTAATCAGGCCGTGGTGGCAGACTCATTGACGCGCCAATCGGCGAAACAAAAATGCGCCGAGCACGATAAACAGAACATTAGGAAACCAGACAAGCAGTTCTGGATGGACCTGCGGGTTGCCGCGCAACGTATCGGCAATGATGACAAAAAGAAAATAGGTGGTGGCAACAATCAAACCCATGGCGAACCCAATCGAGGTCTCACGACGATGCGCCGTGACACCAAGCGGCACTCCGATTATTGCGAAGGCCACACACGCAAATGGAAATGAAAAGCGTTTGTTGATTTCAGTGCGGCTGGCGCTGCGCTCTTGCTGATCCGCGCTTTTTAATTGGTCAAGCAGTTGTTCGATCGACAATGCGGAACGGCTTGGCCGTTTTTTTTCTTTCTCGTAGAGCTCCTCAAGGCTGATGGGCAATGTGCCTTCCACCATGTTAATGCCGTCTCGAATCTTGCGCAGGTTCGAGGGGTCTTTCGAGTCGCGCTCCTGGTAACGCGCCTGATACAGGTGCATGAGAATTTGCTTGTTCGCCAAATCAGTTTCCAGCATCCCTGTTCGCGCAAAAGTCACCTTTACCGGCAGCGAATTCTTGTTCAGCTCGAACACAGTAATGTTCTCGAGCTTGTTGCCCTCTTTCTTGCCGACGTAGATCTTGCGTCCGGGAAATTGGTCGATTACCTGATCGCTTCCAAAGAGCGCCATCGGATTTCGCGTCGCCAGATCGAAAATCGTGCTGCGCAATTTTTCCTGTGCAGCCGGCGCAGCCTGCACGTTGAGCCAGAGACAAATCCCCGTGCACATCATCGCGATCGCACCCAGTGGAATGCAGATTCGCGAAATGCTCACGCCATTGGAGCGCAACGCGATCAGTTCGTTGTCCGCGGAGAGCCGTCCGAACACGAGCAAGATCGCGGTCAACAATCCCCATGGAATTGTGAAGATGAGTGAGAACGGCAACACATACGCGATAAACGTGATCAAGTATTCCACCGGAACATCGTGATTCACCAGCAGCGGAAGCAGCTTCCGTAAAATGTTTCCGACGACCAGCACCAGGCTTAGCACCGCGATTGCAAACGCCACGTTGACCAGTAACTCGCGGCTAACAAATCGATCGATCAGTTTCATTCTCCGGTGCACACGTTACCACAAAATTGGTAGGGCGGGCAGTCCTCTGCACGCCGTCTGCCGCGCAGCGCGCACGGAGTGACGCGTCCTACCGCGGGAAAAAGGCAACGCAGCGTCCCTACCCAAAGCTCGAAAATTTGCTAACATCAACACACGATGAGCACCGCCACGTACGATGTCGCGATCATCGGAGGAGGACCGGCCGGCAGCACTGCCGCCGCGCTGCTCGCGCGCGCCGGCCGACGCGTCATCGCCTTCGAACGCGAAAAATTTCCGCGGTTTCACATTGGCGAATCGTTGCTGCCCTTCAGCATGAAGGCGTTTACCAGGTTGGGGTTGCACGAAAAGTTCGGGCGGGCCGGGTTCATGAAAAAATTCGGTGGCGAAATCATTGGCGCGTGCTCGGAAAATGGAACCAAGTTTTATTTCAAAGACGGCTATCACTCGCAAACCGATCATGCTTATCAAGTCACACGCGGTGATTTCGATAAAGTGCTATTGGATCATGCCGTCGAATGCGGTGCGGAAATCCGCGAAGAAACTTCAGTCGATCGCGTCGAGTTCTCAAATGAAGACGTCGAACTGGGGATCAAGTCCAACGGTTCGTCTCATTCGATTCGGGCGCGCTATCTGATCGACGCCAGTGGGCGCACCTCGGTTCTGGGCAGGCAATTCAAAATTAAAAAGACCTACGATCATCTTCAAAAGCTATCTATCTTCGCGCACTACGACGGTGTCTGGCGCGCAGAGGGAATCGACGCCACGTTAACAGTTTTGGTCCGTGCCATCGATCGCTGGTTCTGGTTGATTCCGCTCGCCGCCGACCGCACCAGTGTTGGAGTGGTTCTCGACAGCGAAACTTTCCGGAAATCCAAGCTTAGCGCTGAAGATTTTCTCGAACAGGCATTGGCCGAACAGCCAAGCATCGCAAAACGGATGACAAACGCGCGGCGCGTCTCGCAAGTTTATGTCGAAGCGGACTTCTCCTATCGCAGCGCAAGATTGTACGGCGACCGGTGGTTGCTTGCGGGCGACGCCGCCGGGTTCATCGATCCAATTTTTAGCAGTGGCGTTTTCCTCGCCGTGTTCAGCGGCGAACTAGCTGCCGATGCGCTTAACGAAGTCCTTGATTGTCCGCGCAAGACGAAACGGCTTTTCGTGCGCTATGAGACAGCGGTCAACCGGGCGATGGATGTTTACCTCCGATTTGTGAACGCTTGGTACACGAAGGAGTTCATCGAAGTTTTTCTCGCGCCGCGCAATGTGCTTGGCCTCGCACCGGCAGTAAACGCAGTGCTTGGCGGAAATGTCGGAAACAGTTTTCCAATCCGCTGGCGAATGTGGGTATTTTATTTTCTGGTTTGGCTGCAACGCCATCATCCGATTGCCCCGAGGCTCACGCTCGTGCCAAAGAAAGAAGAAGCGGCAGTGTCCGCCGAAACAGCTGGCGCGATTTAATCAGTTACGGAGAGCGCGCAGCCTGTGCTTCCGCCTCTCCCTTGAAATATGTGTTTAGCGCTAAGAGCGCTGGTTCAACCTAAGCCTGGGGCATCGCCCCAGGAAAGCGGGTTAAAATTACGGCTGAGCGCTGAAGGCGCGACTCATGACGTTCATGGACACGCGCTTTCAGCACTGAGGCCTCTTGGTCCATAGTCCCTGGGGCGTTGCCCCAGGCTGACCTGAGCACAGCGCCGTTGGCGCTAAACACACGCTTCCTTGAAAAGGAAGAGGGTAGGGTGAGGGTTCGGCACGCCGTGAGCAGACCAGAATTGCAAATCCCCTCGTCAACCACTCATGCGACGTTTCTGACCAGGACGTGCCGCTATGTGACAGCATTTCTTTCTCTCGGGACCGTCATGTTTGGCATAGCAAGCTGTGCAACCATTTCGCTTCACCAATTCTCCGAACCGACTACTGGATGGCGGACGAAAAGCGGCCAGCTCATGTATCGAAGCCCTAAAACGATTGTGATTGGCGAGGCGCTCGTCCGCTTTTCGAACACGGGCGATTTCGAATTAACAGTGTCGAAAGGCCCGGGAATAACGCTGCTGTCCCTCCGACAAGATGCCACCTTCGCCAAGATCACTGGTGCCTTTGCGCGCCAAGGCTGGTCTGGACCTACCTCACAAGCTCCGCCGCAGCTCCGCGGCTGGCTGGCGTTGCGAGATCAATTCCTTCGCGCGTCGAATCAGAAGATCCTGCGCTACACCGCCGGCGACGAGACGTTTGTATTCCAGTTCTGATTAACACCGGCCTTCAGGCCGGTGATCATGCGTCATCGCGCGCGAAAGCCGTTTCCAACGGCTTCCCTGATCGCCGTTCTGCACTAGCCGGTCTAGAGCCGAGTGTTAATAACAAAGCGTTTCGGGCATTGGCATCTTCGGGCCGGTTCGTGTTGAATGTGGCTTGTTCATGCGCACCAGCGATTTTATCGCCCGAACAATCACTCAGCGCCGCGCGCTGGTCTGGTGCGGCGTTGCTGCGCTGTCTGTCGCTTGCGTTGCGATTCTCGGCAGCTCGTTGCGACTTGATTCGGAGGTCTTCAACGTTTTGCCCGGCAGGTTTTCATCGGTGCAAGGCCTGAAAATTTACGATCGCGATTTTGAGCAAACACGGGAACTGACGTTCGCGCTTCTATGCAATCCAAACGATGTCGACAAACTGGAGGAGTTCGCACCAGTATTTGCCGAACGATTACGGCAGCAACCCTGGTGCGCGCGCGTGCTCGCGGGTTCGCCTATGGCCACACCCGAAGGCATTCGCGATCTCCAATCAATCGCGGTCCCGTTACTTCTCAATCTGGAACCGCACGTTTTCGACGACACGATGTCGATCTTGCAACCGGAGAAAATTCGGGATCGTCTTCGCCGCTTGCGTCAACAGATCGAGGCTGGCTCACCGCGGCCGGAGTTCGAACTTTCCTTCGATCCGTTGGGTCTGATTGCACCGGCGCTAAAGCCTTTTGCGGAAAGCACGATCATTGAACAGGAACAGCCGCTCACATCACCTGATCGCACGATGCGAATCTTTCTAGTCGTGACGAACCAAACGACCGTAAGCGCGTTCGAATGCCAACGTTTGATGCGTCGGGTAAATGAATTTCGTGCGACCGCAGCACAAGGATGGGAAGGCGCTCCGTTGCAAGTCCTCGTGACCGGGCGTCCAGCTTTTGTATCGGAGATTTCGTTGAGCATGCGTTACGACGTTGTGGCGACATTGCTTGGATCGGTCGTGCTGGTAAGCATCATTTTCTTTGCAGGTTTTCCCCGAATGCTTTCGGGGTTGGCGGGCATGGCATTTTGTCTTCTCTTATCTTGTCTGGTAGCGCTGACAGCCGGTCAGCTTCTTTTCGGGCGACTCAGCATGATTAGCGTCGCCTTCTGCGCAATTCTCGTTGGGCTCGGCGTGGATTTCGCAATTCTCACCATCGGACGCTACCACCAGGCGCGCACGGACGGGGAGCCGCACCAGCAGGCTATCGCTACGTCAGTGGCAAAACTCGGACGCGCGATTTTCTTTGGCGCGCTCACTACAGCGGTAGGATTTCTTGCGTTGGTGCTAAGCGGCGCCATGAGCTTTTCCCAACTCGGTGTGCTCATTGCGATCGGGATCTTCGTCGCCGGCCTGTTCATGTGCTCGATTTTGTTTCTGTTTGTGCGCGAACAACACGGAGCAGTTCACCACGATTGGCTCTTTGAGATCGTGAGAAACTATGTGCGATGGACTGTGCGCAAACCCGCGCCCATGCTGATTTCTTCGAGTATCGTTTTGTTGCTGTTGACTGCCATTGGCTTTTCGCCGGTTCCCCCGCTCCGGTTCGAAGCCAGCACACGTTCACTGGAACCGAAAAACATCCGCGCGAGTGGCGCCCTTCAGGCAATCATGAAAAAAATGCCGGTCCGTTGGGAGCCAGTATTGGCAATTGTTCGCGGGGGGAATCCGCAGGAACTGCATGATTACTGGCAAAAAATCTCCTCGCATTGGCGGCAGCTCCAGGCAGCGGGCAAAATCAAAAACTTCTCCACGCCCGCGGCGCTTTGTCCGTCACCAAACTGGATGCAAGCAAATCGACAACGATTGGGCACGATCAATTTCCAAGCAGCGCACGAGACGCTGGAGCAAACGCTGGATGCCGAAGGATTCAGCCGCGATTCGTTCGAGCCGGCATTCACGTTGCTCGACGACTTACAACATATTGCCGATCAAAATGTGCCGCTGCCAAACTGGCGGAGC
>DATEZD010000160.1:0-2881 GCA_035255865.1 Candidatus Udaeobacter sp. | reverse complement strand
TCGGGCACGATATCGAGCAACTCGGACAAAGCGGACGCACACTCGCGGACAATCTGCTGCACAGCGTGCCCGTCCCGTGAAAGCAGGAAAATTTCCGCTGCTTTACCCAACCGCAAGTTTTGCGGCGCTGCTGTTTGTGCTAGGAGCGATGTGGTATGCAGCTTCAAGCCAAAACAGCCCGGCCGTTTACCTGCTGCTATTTGGGCTAACGGCGGTGTTTCTGGTTTCAATTCCGCACACGCTGCTCAATCTGGCCGATGTAACGATAGCGCCTGAATCTGCCAAGCCGGCGTTTGCGGGCGAAGAGGTTTCCCTGCCAGTCGAAATTGTGAATTGTTCGCGTACCATGCGGCGCGGAATCGAATTGTTTCTGCCAGGTTCACGCGGCGAACGCAAACACGTCGATTACATTCCAGCCGGCAAAGCCGCTCGTGTGACGCTTCGATTCCCAGCGGCTCAGCGTGGCGAACACAGGGTAGGAACGTTTCGCCTGACGAGTATTTATCCGCTCGGTTTCGTTCGCGTTCTAAAAAAATTCGTCTCCTCACAAACGTATCTGGTGTATCCAAAGCCATCGGGCGATCCCCGGCTCCCGGTACATCGTGCGCGTTCGCCGCACAGCCTACCACAAACGGAGCTTGGCGAAGGCGATGATTTTGCAGGAGTCCGCGCCTATGTGCCGGGCGAATCTCAACGTCACATCGATTGGAGAGCCGTAGCGCGCGGGCACCCGCTCATGACGAAACAATTTGCCGCCGAAGCGGAAGGCTCCGTCCACCTCGATTTCTCTGCACTGCGTTTTCACGGCGTAGAAGAGAGGTTGTCGCAACTTGCGCTCTGGGTAATCGAAGCCGAACGCGTGCGACGCCCCTACGGTTTGCGTTTGCCAAACACAGATATCCCGCCCGCGGTTGGAGAGGCGCATTTTCATCGATGCCTGCGCGCGTTGAGTTTGTTTCAGGCAGGAGCAGGAGCATGAGTACGAGCAGGAGTAGCAGACGCACACAGCAGTGGAGAGACACCACCATTCCACGGCGGCCGCTGCTTTGGCTGGCAGCGGCGCTGCTGTTCACTCTTCCCCCGATGTTCGGAAAGCTCGCGAGCTGGGTCGCATGCCTCTTTCTTCTCGCGCTGGCAATGAAATTTTGGATGGAGCCAAGAGGCTATCGGCTTCGCTCGACTATTTTGAAACTGATTCTCGCGGCTCTGACGCTTGGTGCGATCTTTCTCAGCTACGATACTCTCAAGGGCATTGAGCCTGGCGTATCGCTTCTGGCCGTTCTGGTATCGCTGAAGATCCTGGAAGCGCACACCGCGCGTGAGTTTCAAGTAATGGTCATGATGGCATGGGTGCTTTGTCTTTGCGGCTTTCTCCTTTCGCAAGACCTTGCGATCGCGTTTTGTCTCTTTGTCGCATTTGCATTGCTGATTGCCGCGCTGGTTCAGTTTCATCGTGGATCGTCACCTGGCGCTTTCTGGCTGCCGCTGGCGACCACTTTCAAACTGCTGGCCCAGGCTGCGCCAGTTGTTGTTTTGTTGTTCCTCTTGTTTCCGCGAATTAATACCGGCTTCCAGTTTCGGATCGGCGACCTTCACACGGCGAGAACCGGTTTTTCTGATCGGCTTTCTCCCGGCGGCATTGCGGCGCTTGCGAATTCTACAGACATCGCTTTTCGCGCGGAGTTTCCCGACCGCAGAACGGGCCCTGTCGGTCCCATGTATTGGCGAGGAGTGGTCATGTGGCATTGTGAAGGCATGGAATGGCGAGCGCCTTATACGCCGACGTCCATTTCCGATTCGTCGCATGAACATCCCGCGAGCGACAAGGCAGTTCGCCAGCGAATTACCATCGCACCGCATGGGGCGCGCTGGATGTTTGCGCTTGATCGGCCCGTTGGAATGCATCCCGGCGCAATGCTCGCGCGCGGCAATTATCTATACAGCGTTCAGCCGATTCGAAAAACGCGCCGCTATGAAGTGCTCTCATCCACCGAACCGATAGGCAGGGAACTCAGTGCATACGAACGCCGGGAAGCGCTTCAGCTGCCCGCATCCATTAGCCCAGCGGTGCGTGAGTTGGCAGCATCCCTGGCCGCACACGATTCCAAGCCGCGGGCGACGGTGAACAGCGCCCTCCAGTTTTTTCGGACGCAAGGATTCCGCTATTCGTTGTCACCTGGCGAATACGACAAGAACGATCTGGAGGAATTTCTCTTTCATCGTCGAACGGGCTTTTGCGGACATTACGCTGCCAGTTTTGCTACTCTGATGCGGTTGGCCGGAATTCCGGCGCGGGTCGTGATGGGCTATCTGGGCGGCGAATACAATGACCTGGGCGGATTCTTTCTCGTGCGCCAGGCCGACACCCATGCCTGGTGCGAAGTCTGGCTTCCAGAGCACGGATGGACGCGAATTGATCCAACCAGCGTGGTTGCACCCGGCCGAGCAAGTTTCGATCTCAGTTCCTTTTTGGCCGGCCGCGTCGCTTCCGGCGAAATGGCCACTGGCCGGAGCGCGTTCCTGACGCGATTAGCGCGGTTGGCGCTCGTCAACCAGATTCGGTCCATTTGGGAAGACCTCAACTATCAGTGGGACACTCGCGTCTTGGGTTTTGACGCCGACGTCCAGGACGTTTTGCTGACTACGCTGGGACTGACCAATGGCGGACCTCTGCCGCTCGTCATGCAGGTGCTGATTGTCATCGCTGCCCTGCTAATCATTTATGCAGGTTGGATGCGACTGCGGACGCGCCCTCGCGCCGATCGGGTGCAAGCGTTGTATCAGCGCTTTTGTCGGAAGCTTGCCCGCATCGGGCTGCAACGCGATCCATGGGAGGGCCCATCGGATTTCGCAACGCGGGTCGCTCAATCATTGCCTAACC
>DATEZD010000159.1:0-4891 GCA_035255865.1 Candidatus Udaeobacter sp. | reverse complement strand
TTCATTCGGCGAAATCTTGGCCTCAAGTTGCTCTGCGATCGTTTTTGCAATTTCACTTTGAACAGCGAAGACATCATCAAGCTGACGGTCGTAAGTGTTCGCCCAGAGGTGAGTGTTGGTGCGGGTATCGATGAGCTGCACGTTCACGCGCACCTTATCGGCTGACCTTTGCAGAGATCCTTCTAAAACTCTGCCAACGTTAAGTTGGTGGCCAACGGTTCTTAGATCGATAGGTTTGCTTTGGTAGCCTTGTGTGGAGGTCCGCGCGATGACTTTGAGATCAGCCAGACTTGCCAGCTTGGTCAGAATTTCGTCCTGAATGCCGATCGCGAAAAACTGATCGTCCGCTTTGGAACTAAGATTTTCGAAGGGAAGAACCGCTATCGATCGGTCCAGCTCGGAAGAGGCGTGGATGCGTCGATACAGGAAGTTGGCGAGTAAGAGAAGTGCGACTACAAGGGCGAGTGCTACTGAAGTAATAACAAGACGTTTCCGCCGCCGGCGCGCAGCAGGCTCAAAACGGACGTAGCACAGGTGAATCCTTGTCAGTAGCTCGCGCGCCGTCTGCGGTCGCTTTGCCGGGTCGGGAGCTAACATTGACTTCAACAAAAAGACGCATTCGCGAGGTACATGTGCATTCTTCAGCTGTTGCATTGGAGGTGGCTGCGATTGCTTCTCTCGTACTTCCTCAATCGAACGTCCGGCAAAAGGCATCTGCGCTGTAAGGAGGTACCAGAAGGTTACGCCTAACGAGTAGATATCCGAACGTGTGTCAATCTGCTGCCGACCCGCTTCATCAAATTGCTCCGGACTCGCGAATGCAGGAGTGCCTATAAAACCGGCTTGCGTCCGGTAAGTCGCGTCTGGTTGTGTGGCGAGAACTTTGGCCACACCGTAATCGATTATTTTGACCAGTAGCTGATCGCTTGCGAGTGACTCGATCATCAGGTTCGATGGCTTCAGGTCACGGTGAATGACTCCACATTCCTCTCCAGCGGCGAGGCCGCGCGCTGTTTGCTCTACTACCTCAAGCGCAACGTTTAAAGGAAGCGGCCCCTGGCGTCGGACGCGTTCTTCGAGCGTTTCACCATAGACAAGCTCCATCGCATAAAAGCATTCGCCATCCTGCTCACCGTAATGAGTTACTCGGGCAACGTTGGGATGATGAATCTGCGCGGCCGCGCGTGCTTCCCGCAGAAATCGCGCACGAGCAATTGGATCTTCGGCCAACTTACGACTGATGACTTTGAGGGCGACGGCTGAATTGAGAATCGTGTCACGCGCGCGGTAAGTTACTGCCATCGCGCCAGAGCCGAGTATGACCGGATAGCCATCGCTATTTACTTCTATTTCGAAGTGCGCATAACGCAATGGACCGAGTCTGGTTTCATTGTCCTTGCTTCGCCGCTCGCCTTCCTCGTCCTCCGAGAGAAACCCGAAACTAACGAGACAACGCACGCATTCGCCATCAGGCCCAGGGTGAGTAATCGATCGCCCACAGCGCGCGCAAACTCCAACGCCACTTGCCGGTTCACCCGCGATAACGCTCATGCCGTTAGTATGCGATACACGCTCTAATTTTTTGTCGACAGAGAGGCGACTATTTCTTCGAACTGCGGATCGCCGCGCAGCGCGTCCCAGAAGGGGAGCAGCTTTAATGCGCCGTAGCTCGCAACGGTTTGTCCGCCGTACGATTGGCCGTTGGCCGCCAAGTATTGCAAAGCGGTGTCCTTTTCGTCCACCCAGGCAGCGATCACAGCGAAATAGACAAGCATCTGACTTCCTTGGATTGAATCGTTTTCTACGGGAGAAAGTTCGATCGCGCGCCGCCCTTCCCGCAACGCCTCTTCTTTTCGCCCCAGCGCGGCGTCGATCAGACCGAGCACGCAAAGCGGTGGTCCATAATCTGGACGCGCTTGCACGATCTTTTCCTGTTCCAGACGAGCCTTCGTAAAAGCGGCGTGTGCCCTGGCCTCGTCTTTCATCATCCGCGCCAGCAAACCTTCGCCAAAACTGCGGCCTAAAAGGACAGGGCCGTCGCCCCAACACGGATTGTCGCCCAGCGCCACCAGGGCCCGCTCCGCTGCCGCTGGATCGCGTTCCGCCAGCGCACATTGAAACCAGGCATCGGCGGCATCAGATATTGCGCCTGGGTCCCCGGCCAGAATCGAATCAATCGTTTCGTGCAACGATCCCGTCTCGGCTTTCCAGTTAAAGTCAACCAGAGCACGGCTAGCTTTCGTGGCGACATCGTTTGGAACAATAATTAAGGCGCGATCTAATACGGCAGCCTGTTCTGGATAGCGCCGCAGAGCCTGATAGCTGAGGGCAAGCTGTTGGAGGGTAAAAGGGTTGCGCGGATCAAGCTCGATTGACCGCTCCAGATTACGCACTCCTTCTTCCTGTTGCCCGCGCCGGCGCAAAATGTAGCCGGTCAATTCAACGATGCGCGGATCATTAGGTAAAGTGCGCCGCGCCAGTTCCAGCTCGGCCAGTGCGCCATTGTAGTCGCGCAGGCAGCGATACAGATATTGCGCTCGCGCGAGATGCGTTTCGCCGGCATCCGGTCGCAGCCGTGTGGCTGCTTGCAGAGCCGCTTCCGTTAAAGCAAGCCGGGCAGGCGTATGCTCGCCTAGCACCCCATAGGCTGCGCCGTGAGCATAGACCAACTGGTAGTAGGCTTCGTAAAAGGCCGGGTCTCGACCCACTGCTTGATTGAGAAGCTCAACCGCCTGTCGCAGCTTTGGCTGTTGGTTAACATTGAAACTTAGCGAGAGAAGCAGAGTCTTGGCCCGAGTGTAGAGATCAAACGCGTTGAGATCCGCGGTCGCCGCACGCTCGATCGTTTTCTTTTCATTTGGCGAAATTTTCGCCTGAAGTTGCTCTGCCACAGTTTTTGCAATTTCACTTTGAACTGCGAACACATCATCGAGCTTACGGTCGTAACTGCTGGCCCACAGATGAGCGTTGGTGCGCGTATCGATGAGCTGCACGTTCACGCGAACCTTGTCCGCTGACCTTTGCACAGAGCCTTCAAGGACTCTGCCGACGGCAAGTTGCCGGCCCACTGTTCTGAGATCGACAGGTTTGGTTTCATAGCTCTCGGTCGAGGTGCGGGCGATGACCTTCAGATCGGCCAGACTGGCAAGCTTGGTCAGAATTTCGTCCTGAACGCCGATCGCGAAAAACCGATCGTCTTCTTTGGAACTAAGGCTTTCGAACGGAAGAACCGCGATCGATCTGTCCAGCTCGGAAGAGGAGTGACTGCGTTGGTAGGCAAAATTCGCGAGTAACACGAGCGCGAGTGTGAGCGCCAGTCCTACTGAAGCAAGGACGAGCCGTTTTCGCCGCCGGCGCGCAACAGGCTCAAAACGTAGGCAACATCGGCGAATCTTTGTCAGGAGCTCGCGCGCGGTTTGCGGCCGCTTTGCCGGGTCGAGAGCTAACATCGACTTCAACAACGTCACGCATTCCAGCGGCACATGTGCACTCTTCAACTGCTTCAGCGGCAGTTGCGCCGCTTGTTTTGCCCGCACTTCCTCAATGGAACGGCTGGCAAAAGGCATTTGAGCCGTAAGGAGGTACCAGAAGGTTACTCCTAACGAGTAGATATCCGAACGTGTATCGATCTGCTGCTGACCGGCTTCGTCAAATTGCTCCGGACTGGCGAAAGCAGGAGTTCCGATGAAGCCTGCTTGCGTCCGATAAGCCGTCTCTGTTTGTGCGGCAGTCACTTTCGCGATGCCGTAATCGATTATCTTGACCAACAGCTGATCGCCTGCATGCGACTCGATCATCAAGTTCGACGGCTTCAGATCACGGTGGATAACGCCACATTCTTCTCCAGCGGCCAGGCCGCGCGCGGTTTGCTCTACAACTTCAAGCGCCACGCTTAAAGGAAGCGGCCCCTCGCGTCGCACTCGTTCTTCGAGCGTTTCACCATAGACAAGCTCCATCGCATAAAAGCATTCGCCATCCTGCTCACCGTAATGAGTTACTCGGGCAACGTTGGGATGATGAATCCGCGCGGCCGCGCGTGCTTCCCGCAGAAATCGGGCACGAGCAGTGGGATCTTCCGCCAACTTTCGACTGATGACTTTAAGTGCAACCGTCGAATTAAGAACGGCGTCGCGCGCACGATATGTGGCCGCCATTGCTCCGGAGCCAAGTATGACCGGATAACCATCGGGATTGACTTCGACTTCGAAGTGCGCGTAAAGCAACGGACCGAGTCTGGCTCGATCGCCCTGACTTCCTCGCGGGACTTCATCCTCGGCGAGAAAGCCAAAACTGACCAAGCAACGAACACATTCGCCGTCGGGGCCGGGATGGGTAATCGATTTGCCGCATTTCGCGCAAACTCCTGCGCCAACTCCTTGCTGAATATCCACGACGCTCATGCGGTCAGGATGCGGTAAACGTAATGCAGCTCGTCATCAACATCCTTTGGATCGGAAACCGTGCTCGCCACCTCCGCCCGCAATGCATGCCGATAGGTTTGGCGCAATCGTGAAAGCCACACACGGAAATTTTCAACCGATGTGCCGAGTCGGTTCGCCACTTCCGCTTGATTCGGCGCCGTCGCCGTTCCACCGGCTACGAATGGCCTTAGCTCATCCACCCATTCCCGTTTGCCTTCGGCAGCAAATCGGTCGCGTACGTTTTTCCATGCGCGGGTCACAATGCTAGAGGCCCACGCGACATCATAGGAGTTGACGTCGCTCAAATGAGACGTCGCCTGCATCGCCGCTTCAGCTTGCGGCATTTGTTCATCGAACGATACGAACTGATGCGCTCCACCGCGTTTGATCGCGCGCATGCGCTCGCGCTCCTTCAGCAGAAAATTTTGCAAGGATCCGAGCAGGAACGTACGGAGTCGTCCCTTTTCCCG
>DATEZD010000158.1:0-9132 GCA_035255865.1 Candidatus Udaeobacter sp. | reverse complement strand
GTATGAACACTTCGCTGCTGGTATAGGCGCACGCGGCGCAGAAGCTCGAAGGAAATGGACCGAACTGTTTGCAGCTTATCGAACTGAGTATCCGGACGCAGCGACCGAGATCGAATTGATGCAGCGGCGCGAACTCCCGTCGGGTTGGGATCGCAACCTCCCGGTGTTCGCAGCGGATCCGAAAGGAATCGCTGGGCGCGATGCCTCGGGCAAAGCGCTGAATGTTCTGGCTCAAAACATTCCCTGGTTTCTCGGAGGGTCGGCGGATCTTGGGCCGTCGAATAAGACCATTCTCAACTATGAAGGGGCTGGAGACTTCCAAGCTGGTAATCCGGGCGGGAAGAATCTCCATTTCGGCATCCGCGAGCACGCGATGGGTGCGATTGTCAACGGGCTTTCGCTGTCCAAGCTCCGCGCTTATGGGGCAAGCTTCTTCATTTTTAGCGACTACGCACGGCCAGCGATCCGGCTATCGGCTTTGATGGAACTGCCTACCATATTTGTTTTCACACACGACGCGATGGGCGACGGCGAAGACGGTCCTACTCATCAACCGGTAGAGCATCTGGCTTCGCTGCGGGCAATTCCAGGCCTCGTGACTCTTCGACCGGGCGACGCTAACGAAGTTGTCGAAGCCTATCGCTACATCATACAATTGCAGCACGAACCTGCTGTGCTGGTCCTGTCCCGCCAGCCCTTGCCGATACTAGATCGGAAGAGGTACGCTCCTGCATCGGGAGTCGCACGCGGAGCCTACGTACTCGCTGATGCTCCCGGCGGCGATCCCGAAGTCGTTCTTATCGCATCCGGGAGTGAAGTCAGTCTCGCTGTGGAGGCGCACGAGAAGCTCATTGCTGGAGGTATCCGATCGCGTGTCGTATCCATGCCCTCATGGGACATCTTCGAACATCAGACGCAGGAATATCGAGATAGCGTCCTGCCACCGCATGTAACGGCACGGGTCGCGATCGAGCAGGCGTCGACTTTCGGGTGGGAGCGATACGTGGGCCGGCGGGGCTGTGTTGTTGGAATGAAAACGTTTGGGGCATCCGCACCGCTCAAAGAACTTCAGAGAAAATTCGGGTTCGAACCGGACCAGGTGGTCACGGTCGCAAAAGACTTGCTCGCTAGAAATCAGCGCGGTCCAGCGTCCGAGGCGGCGTGAGTTCCTGAAGCATTCCAATCGCTCGTTCGTCCTGTGCCAGAAGAAACCAAAGAAGGACGAAGCTTTCCGCTGGGAGCAACGGTTTCTGCCAAGGGGACGAATTTTAGCGTTTACTCAAAACACGCAACAGGAATGGAACTCCTTCTTTTTGATTGTGTTGACGATGCTCGGCCAGAGCGTGTGATCTCGATCGATCCTGCAACTAACCGGACCTATCACTACTGGCACATCTTCGTACCCGGGGTAAAAGCAGGGCAGATCTACGGTTATCGGGCTAAGGGAGCTTTCGATCCTCCGAATGGAATGCGGTTCGATCTAGGCAAAGTCCTCCTCGATCCTTTCGGGCGCGGGACGGTTGTTCCAAAGAACTACAGTCGCGACGCCGCCCGATTAAAAGGCGACAACGCGGCGACGGCGATTAAAAGCGTCGTGACAGATCCGCGTACTTACGACTGGGAGGGAGACGCACCGCTCAAGACGCCTTCATCCCAAACGATCGTTTATGAAATGCACGTGCGCGGATTCACCTGCCATCCGAGTTCCGGGGTCGCGGAGAAAGAGCGCGGCACCTTTGCCGGCGTGGTCGAGAAAATTCCATATCTCAAAGAACTCGGAGTAACGGCGGTCGAACTGATGCCAGTGTTCCAGTTTGATCCTCAAGATGCTCCGTCCGAGCGAGTGAATTACTGGGGCTATGCGCCCGTTTCATTCTTTGCACCACACCAGGCGTACAGTTCGCGCCAGGACGCACTGGGGCCATTGGACGAATTTCGCGACATGGTCAAGGCGCTGCACCGTGCCGGTATCGAGCTCATTCTCGACGTTGTGTTCAACCATACTGCTGAAGGCAATCACGACGGACCGACTCTGAGTTTTCGCGGCTTCGACAACACCACCTACTATATTCTCCAACAAGATCTCTCGCGCTACGCCAATTACAGCGGTACAGGAAACACGCTCAACGCCAATCATCCTATTGTCCGCCGGATGATCCTCGATAGCCTCCGCTATTGGGTGAAAGAAATGCATGTCGACGGCTTCCGATTCGACCTCGCCGCAATTCTTGAGCGCGGTGAGTCAGGACAATTGATTCAGAATCCGCCCGTATTGTGGGATATTGAATCGGACCCGGAACTTGCCGGAACCAAACTGATCGCAGAAGCCTGGGACGCGGCCGGACTTTACAAGGTCGGCAGCTTCATCGGAGATAGTTGGAAGGAGTGGAATGGGCGATTTCGAGATGATGTCCGGAGTTTTTTTCGCGGGGAAGAGCATTCGGTTCGACACTTTGCTGACCGGTTGGCTGGCAGCCCGGCGATTTACGGTCATAAGGAACGCGAGGCCGAGCAAAGCGTTAATTTTGTAACGTGCCATGATGGCTTCACCCTCAATGACCTCGTCTCGTATAACTCCAAGCACAACGAGGCAAACGGCGAAAATAACCGCGACGGGGCGAACGACAATCGAAGTTGGAACTGCGGTGTTGAAGGTCCGACCGATGATATCGGTGTGGAGAAACTCCGAAACCGGCAAATAAAAAATTTTCTGACCGTAACGATGCTTTCGGTCGGTATGCCCATGCATCTCATGGGCGACGAAGTGCGGCGAACACAACTTGGGAACAACAACGCCTATTGCCAGGATAACGAAACCAGCTGGTTCGACTGGACGTTACTTACAAAGCATGCCGATGTTCTTCGCTTCGTCACCTTACTCAACGCGCGACGTGTTTTGCGAGACGCGGAACCCGAACGACACCGCGTAAGCTTGAACCAGCTTCTCCGCGGCGTGAACCTGGCTTGGCACGGCGTCAAACTCAATCAGCCGGACTGGAGCGAACATTCGCACAGCATTGCGTTCACGGCAGAACTCCGCCAGGAACGACTACTCTTTCACGTGATCTTGAACGCCTATTGGCAGCCGCTCGATTTCGAACTGCCGCGATCAGATAACGCAGGCGAAAATCCATGGCGCCGCTGGATTGATACCGCTCTCGACTCACCGCATGACATCTTGGAGTGGGCGAAAGCGAAGCCGCTTCATGGATATAACTACCGGGCCGAGTCGCGCTCGGTGGTTATGCTTTATGGGTACTTAATTTGATCCGAATTCTAAAAGCGCACCCTCACCCTCCGCTGTTAAAGCAGTGGAAATAGAGCGTCCCTACCCTAACGAGCATTTGCTAGAAGAAGCCACGACGGCTGCACGGTGGCAGTTTCCGGGACCAAGTCGATTGCACTGATCGCCAGGCGCAGGGTGCTGAGCAATAACGCCCCCGCGAGACGACAGTCTCCAGAACGTCGTCCCGAACAGTCGTGTGGTGTACTGCATTTCGAAAAGCAATTCACTTTTTGTGAAATGTCGGTCTCCGAACGCTTGAGAAAAGTGGCATGAAGAGAAAACCGACTCCTGAAAACTCAGATTGGAACATTTCTTTCTGGTTTGCGGTCCTGAGCCCGTTGATTGGCGTGGCGATTGGATTCATAGCCGCAGCTGTGATTGAAACACTATGAAGGCTCGGCAGCCGGAATTGAGGGGCATTCCGCAATTCGATTCCGGACGGTGGAAATTGCGTTTGGAGCGCGTTCCGAGCTCGACCGATAAGCAATTTACCGGACCTGTAGTTTCGAGCATCGCTCTTGGATTCACAATGCTCAGTCCACTGGTTTGCCTGATCGCGGTGTACCTCTGGGCACAGGTTGTTGGCTGATGACAGTTCGGCATCGCACGGATCGCCCGAGCTGCGCCAAGGCCGTGCCGAAACTAGTTTCACGTTCTGTGAAATGTCGATCTTCGAACGCTTGAGAAAATAGGGTGAAGACAAATTCAACCGCTAAAGAATCGGGCTGGCGCGTTTCCTTCTGGTTCGCTGTCTCGAGTCCGTTGCTCGGTGTTCTGCTCGCCTTCCTCGCTGCGGCGATTTTTTGTCGCTGACTGAAGAAGCCATGAGCATATCACTAATCATCTGCGTCTTGGTGATTTTACTGTTCGGTTTTGATTCGGCCGGACAGGTCCAGCCACGCCGGAAACACAATTACAGCTAACAGTGGACGCGAAATCTCAGATTTTCTGAAATCTCGGTCCTCGAAAGCTTGAGAAAGGAATGAACAAAACAAACCAACAACATGAACGCTGCCGAAGATTACACATCAGAAACTGCCCAGAGGGAATTAGCCGCCGGAATCCTCAAACAGGCTGCGCTGGATTTGCGACGCTTCCACGCCGGCACGAGCGCGGTCGAGCGGGAATTCTATCTCGATGCTCATCGCTGGGTCACATCCGATGATTGTTCCTGGCCATTTTCGTTCTTAAACGTTTGCCAATTGCTGAATCTCGCGCCGGAAACCGTTCGTGAGGAGGTGCTCGGCGATCTGTCGTTGGGCGCGTTCGGTTATTGGACACGACGCTGCGGACGCGCCGCGCGCAAATTCCAAATCTCTCTTGGCAACATTTTCACAAACGAACGCACCGCGAACGCAGCTGAGCCGGTCACGTAGCGCATGCCTTGCACTAACATGAAAGCACACGTCTTAAAGTTGCGTCGAATTTTGCGGCCAATTGTTAGGGAGTCCACTTACAGGCACGATCCGCTGCTCATCAACAGTTTGGCCGCATTCAATTTCCGTCCCCCAATCAGGCTCGAGTTTCCCGGCGAAAAACTCGCGCGCTCCAGCGCGTTCTCGCAATGAACATTACCACGATCGTTCTCATCCCTGGCCTTTGGATGACCGCGCTCAGTTGGGAGCCTTGGGTCAAACACTACAGCGAGAAAGGTTATGGCGTCATTGCCGCGAACTGGCCCGGCATGGAAGGCGATGTTGAACAACTCCGGCGCGATCCGAGCACCTTTACGAGCCTTGGATTGCCTGAAGTTGTCGATCACTACGAGCAAATCATTCGCGAGGTCGAAACGCCACCGATCATTATCGGACATGGCTTTGGCGGTTTGGTGACGCAAATTCTTCTCGATCGCGGATGGGGCGCAGCCGGTGTGGCGATCGCCAGTGCTCCGGTAAAGGGAATTGCTCGGTTGCCGTTGTCGATGTTGAAGCTGGCGTTCTCAGTTCTCGGCAATTCTTTCAATAATCACGAAGCTATTTCGCTAACTCCGAAACAATTTCATCGCGCGTTTGCAAACTCGTTGACGGAATCGGAATCGCTGGACGCCTTCAAACGTTACACCGTGCCGGCTCCGAATCGGGCGCTGTTGCAAACAGCGTTCGCAAATTTCAGTCCGCACAGCGCAACGACCGTCAACTTTCGGAACGATACGCGCGCGCCGTTGCTCCTGGTCGCCGGCGGCAAAGACCGCATCGTGCCCAGTTCAATCGTAAAAGCAAACTTCGACCTGTACCGAGAATCGAAAGCCGAAACCGATTACAAGGAATACCCCGACCACGCGCACTTCACGCTCCTTCGGGAGACTAAAGTCGCGGACTACGTGCTCGGTTGGGCGCTCTACCGCGTCAACGGGTCAAAACTAACCGCAGTTTCAAATCAGACCGACGCCTGGTCGGTCCAACTCTCAACTTAACGAAAAGGAGATCCAATATGCCAACTACAACCACCGCACCTACAAAAACTACTACCACACCGGCGGCCGCAAAACCCGCTAAGCCACATAAACCATTGCCTGCGCCCAACAGTGACTTCTACTATCTCTACGAAACCTTGCCGGCGGAGGAGCTGGCGGTCGTCAAACGCGTGCGTGAGTTTATGGAAACCAAGGTCGCGCCTGTTATCACCGACTATTGGGTTAAGGATCAATTCCCGTTCGACCTGTTGCCCGAAGTAAAGAAACTCGGCATCGGCGGCCTGGCCATGAAGGGATATGGCTGCGCGGGCGGAAGCCTGGCGTTGTTAGGCTTCGTCCAAATGGAGGCCGCACGGATTGACCCCTCATTCTCCACTTTTCTTGGGGTGCATATCGGGCTGGCGATGGGCTCTATCTATATCGATGGGTCGGAGGAGCAGAAGCAGAAATGGCTTCCGCCAATGGCGCGGTTCGACAAGATCGGCTGTTTCGCTCTGACCGAGCCGCTCGTCGGTTCCGGCGCATCCGGCGGCCTTCTCACAACCGCCAAACGCGACGGCGATACCTGGATCCTTAACGGCGAGAAGAAGTGGATCGGGAACTCGACCTGGTGCGACATCTCAATCGTCTGGGCGCGCGACGTCGACGACAATCAGGTCAAGGGATTCATTGTCGAGAACAAGACCACGCCCGGCTTTAGCGTGGAGAAGATCGAGAACAAAGTCGCGCTCAAGGTCGTGCAAAACGGCCACATCACGTTAAAAGACGTCCGCGTGCCCGAAGCAAATCGGCTCCAGGGCGGTAACTCTTTCCGTGATACCGCGAAGGTTTTGAAGATTACCCGCTACGCCGTTGGCTGGATGTCCACCGGGTGCGCGATGGGTGCGTACGAAGCTGCGCTTAAGTATGCGCAGGAACGTCTCCAGTTTGGAAAACCGATCGGCTCGTTCCAGCTAATCCAGGACCTTCTCGCTCGGATGATCGAAAACATCACCGCGTCACAATGCCTGCTCGTGCGCCAGGCCCAATTGTTTGAGGAAGGAAAGCTGAGCGACGCGCATGCGGCCTTATCGAAGGCGTTCTGCACGTCCAAGTGTCGTGAGACCGTGGCCTGGGCCAGAGAAATCCTCGGCGGCAATGGCATAGTAGCCGACTACAAGGTCGCCCGCTTCTTCAACGATTGCGAAGCGCTCTACACCTATGAGGGCACCTACCAAATGCAAAACCTGATCGTCGGCAAGGCCGTAACTGGTCTGAGCGCTTTTATTTAATCAAACGCCTAACGAATCACCACAATCTATGAGCACAACAACCACAGAACTGAATCTCGAAACTATCTTGTATGCCAAGAAGGGTGCGATCGCCTATGTCACTCTCAATCGGCCGAAGGTCCTGAACGCTTTGAACACGAAAACGTGGCAGGATTTGAAGACAGCCTTCGAGGACGCACGGGATGACGCGACCGTGCGCGGCGTCATCTTGACCGGAGGTGGCGACAAAGCATTCATCGCCGGCGCCGACATCAGCGAGCTGACTCAGCTCACCGCCGTCGAAGCGGAAAAATCGAGCGCGTTTGGACAATCTGTTCTCGATCTTGTCGAAAATCTCGGTAAGCCGGTGATCGCCGCGGTCAATGGCTTTGCCCTCGGCGGCGGATGCGAAACAGCAATGGCGTGCACGATTCGAATCGCTGTGGAAAACGCAAAGTTCGGTCAGCCGGAAGTAAAACTCGGAGTGATTCCGGGCGGTGGCGGAACGCAACGCTTGCCGCGACTAGTCGGAAGAGGCCGAGCACTCCAGATCATTCTTACCGGCGAAATGATCAGTGCACAGGAAGCGTATCGCATCGGTCTCGTTAACGAGGTTGTTCCATCGGCGTCTTTGATCACGCGCGCTGAAGCGATTCTGAAACAGATTTTCGCGAACGCGCCGCTGGCAGTGAAATACTCGCTCGAGGCCGTCAGCAAAGGATTAGAGACCAGCCAGACCGAAGGCTTGTCACTTGAAGCTTCGCTCTTCGGACTCTGCGCGGGAACGGAAGACAAAAAGGAAGGTACACAAGCGTTCCTGCAAAAACGCGCCGCCCAATTCCAAGGTCGCTGAACCTAAAAATAGTAGGAGAAACACAATGGCAAAAGTGTTTGGAGAGACTTCAACGACAGATGAGGTTCTGTCGGGCGTAAACCTTAAGCGCAAGCGAGTTCTCGTTACCGGTGTTTCTTCGGGACTCGGAGTGGAGACCGCGCGTTCGCTCGCTGCGCATGGAGCTCAAGTGGTCGGCGCGGCACGCGATCTGAAAAAAGCAGCCGCTGGCACGGATCAGGTTAGGAAGGACGCCGCAGCTAATGATGGCAGCTTCGAAGTGGTCGAGCTCGATCTGGCCAGCCTAACAAGTGTGAGAGCATGCACCGATGCGTTGCTTAAGAAGGGCCAACCGTTCGATGTGATCATTGCTAATGCCGGTGTCATGGCGACACCATTCGGTCATACCGAAGATGGATTCGAAACGCAGTTCGGCACAAATCACCTCGGCCACTTCGTCCTGGTGAACAGGATTGCGCCGCTTCTTCGACCAGCCGGACGGCTGATTAATCTCGCATCCGCGGGGCACCGCTACGCCAACGTCGATCTTAAAGACCCCAACTTCGAGCGTACTCCTTACGACCCATGGGTTGCCTATGGCCGCTCGAAGACAGCCAATATCCTTTTTGCGGTAGCGTTCGACGCGCGCCATCGCGGCCGCGGGATTCGAGCCGCCGCCATCCATCCGGGAGGCATCCAAACCGAGCTTGCCCGGCATCTCGACCCGGCCCAGTTGCAAGCGACGCTCGACCGAATCAGCAAAGAATCCAAAGCAGCGCGCGGGCAGCCGTTTAAGTACAAGACGATTCCTCAAGGAGCCGCCACTTCGGTCTGGGCTGGCTTTGTTGCCTCCGCTGAAGAGATCGGCGGACAATATTGCGAGAACTGCCACGTCAGCCAGATCGTCCCCGAGGACAAGCTACTGACAACCAATACCGAAGGCGTTCGCGCCTACGCACTTGATCCCAAAACCGCCGAAGCGCTTTGGAGGAAGAGCGAAGAACTGGTCGGAGAGCATTTCTAACAAGCAAACCCTAACGAACAAAGGAAAGCACTTATGAAAACTGAAAACACAAACACAACAGACAACATCTTCTCTGGACTCAAAGTCGTCGATTTTGCAAGCTTCGTCGCTGGTCCCGGAGCGGCGGTGATTCTGTCCGACTTCGGTGCCGACGTAATCAAGGTCGAACCGCCCAAGGGCGAATTATGGAGAATCGGGAACAAGATTCCGCCACAGCCGCAGTCAAAGGTTCCCTACATGTGGCACCTGAACAATCGCAACAAGCGCGGCGTGGCAATTGATCTCAAATCGCCGGACGCGGCAAAAATTGTCGAGCGCCTGGCCAAG
>DATEZD010000157.1:0-32100 GCA_035255865.1 Candidatus Udaeobacter sp. | reverse complement strand
TTTCTTTCTCAGTAGCGTTTCCTTTTGCGGCCCCGATTGCGAATTTGTCCCAATCAATCCCGACTACGCGCTCAAATTTGTCGAGCAATGCTTTCGCAAAAAATCCGGCACCGCAATAAGCGTCGATCAACAGTTGCTGATTGGGCGCAACGAGATCCACGACCAAGTCGCGCAATGTATTTGCGACCTCGTCGTTTGTTTGGGAAAAAACGCGCGGGCTGGCTGAAACCCGAAACGTGTAATGGCCATCGCGCACGTGCATTTGTGCACGTAACTCTCCAAGCGCGCGATTGACTTCATCGCTCGAAATCGGGCAACGCTCGATGTCAATCAATCGATGTGAATCGCGGCGGAAAAAACCGATCACGCCCTCCTGCGCGTGCACGGTGATGCGATTGCGATATCCGTACTGTTTGGGAGAAGGGATGATCGGTCGCATAGGAACATCTTTCAGTTTGCCGATTCGCTGCAGCGCGTCACGAACCTGTCGCCATTTGATTGCAAGCTGATGTTCGTAGCTGATGTGCTGGTAAGCGCATCCCCCGCACCGGCCGAAATAGCGACATTGTGGTTCTACACGATCCGGCGAGCTTTGCTTTACTTCGACTAGCTCCGCTTCGCCGAATTGTTTTTTCTCGCGCACGATTTCAGCCGAAACAAGCTCGCCCTCAATCGTGTAAGGAACAAAGACAGCTTTGCCTTGTTCCCGGGCGACTCCTTTTCCGCCGAAGGCAATGTCCTCGATTTTCAGATCGACGATGCGCATGCGCTTTAAAAATTCGAATATCGAAATCCAAAATCGGAAAACAAATTCCAATTCTCAAAATCGCAGAATCCATCGCTACGACCAGTTCGTCATTTGATAGATTTTATTTTTGAGCATTGTTGTTTCGAATTTCGAAATTCGGGTTTCGGATTTAATCGAATCTTATGGCGTGGCGAATTCACGAGCATGTTTTGCGCGGCAGGATCGACAACCGCACGCGCGGGCGGGTAAAGGGTGAGGTTTGGCTCGCGGGCATCGACCAGCCGCTGATGTTGCATTTAATCGGGGATTGCGCCCCTGATCTCGCCGGGTGCGAGCTAAGTTTTGAAAATCCCAAATCGATTCCGATGACGACGAGACCGCCTGCTTCTCAGCAACGCGGACCCGCTGGCGACATGACTGCGGCGCGCAAAGTACGCGTATTCGATGTTCCGATTGAAGAAGCATTGGCGATGTGCAAACGCGGTGAGACGCCGCCGGAACACATGGCCAACAGTCTTTATCTGGAATGGTTCAGCGAACTGAGCGGCCGCGTAGTGATTGAGAGTGCAGATTATCGCCTGCAAATTTCCGAGCCGGCTTGGCGTTATACGTCGGAAGAAGTAGCCGAGCGCGAGGGCCGTATCCAGGAAGAGCAGACGCCATTTGCCATCGCCATCACCCAGGACGGCGAGACACGTGAGTGGGACGAAGTTCGCTACGAGCAATTTCTCCGCGAAAGCGATGCGCTCACAGAACGATACGGGCGGTTGCTGGAAAAATATAAAGACCATCCCGACAGCGAACGAATCATCGCCCGCGAAATGGGATGGACGTGGCTGGAGGAGGCGCTCGATCAGCAGGAACAGGAAAAAGAGCAAGAGACGAAAGATTTCGAAGCGACGGTAAACAAAGAGAACGAAAATGCGTTTGACGAGGATATTGAAGATTACGAATTGCCGCCGCCTGATCCGATGCGGGAAGGAATTGATTGGGTGCGTGACAAGCGGGGTCGCATCTCCCATCCCATCGAGAAACGCGCCAATGACGCGCTACATCTGCTGCTCGAGGAGCTGGAGGCGGCGGGACATTTCCCAGAGGAACAAGATGAACAACTCGCCGATTTTGTGAGCGGGTTTATGACAATGAGCGCAAAACTCGCGGGCGCGCTCGGTGGAATCGCGCGTGGCGATGATTTGTTTCAGCCAGGGATGGTAGTCGCGTGGCTCAAACGCATTCTGGAGATTTTGAACAAGACTATCGCAGCCGCTGATACGGTTAGGGAGAAGCCGTTTCTCCCTGCAGAGCGCTATGCCTACTATCGGAGCGAGCTCTTCGCGATCCGCGAACAAATCTTAGAGCTAATCACAGAGCTCCGATCGCGCTAACGTGCGCGCCAACGCGGCGCCGAAGCCCCTTAGATCATCCGAACAATACGCAAGGTTCCCCGAAATCGAATGCTAGTTGAAATCCTGGTGCGAATCGCGCACGTAAGGATACTTCGACTCGTTACCGACCTCAGGCGGAAATTCCGGATAGCCGGCATGAATGTAGGGGATGTCCGGCGGCAGAATTGGATAATAGCTTTGATGCCATATCGGAAACGGAAACGTCAAAATCTCAATTAGACCCGCTACGTGTCGCGCCCCCGCACGCCCCAGTCCGCGCCAAACGCCATAACCGGCCCCCGCGGAATTGCCTTCCGTTTGATTGACTTGGTTAACCGTCACAAAAAAGTCAGTCGGAGCGATGAAAAAATTCGAAAGGCCGCGACCGAGCTTGCGCGTTGGCCCGTAATCATTCCCCGGGGGGTCTTGAATATCGGCCAAGGCTGCGCTGGCAAGGCCAGCGACCGTTGCGAGGGCAAGGATTGTTTTCATAGGCGTTCGAAACCAGTTAAATGATTCCAACGGGCAAAGGCAATACTTATTTTCGGCCTTCGGTCGCAGCCCGGTTCCGCGTCTTCAACATCGAAATACCAATGGTGACTGCGAGAATGCTCACGATGATGCCGAGCGAGATCGGAGTCGGCACGGGAAAATATTTGGCCACGATCATTTTGAGCCCAACGAAACCGAGCACGAAGGCGAGACCGATCCTCAGGTAAATAAAGCGATCCATCATGCGCGCCACCAGGAAATAGAGCGACCGCAAGCCCACGATAGCGCAGATGTTTGAGGTATAAACGATGAAGGGGTCCTGGGTGATGGCAAACACTGCCGGGATGGAGTCGACCGCGAAAATGAGGTCCATCACATCGACAAGGATCAACGCCACGCCGAGTGGTGTGAGCATCCAGCGATTGCCAACCCGCGCTTTGAAATCCTCGCCGTAAAATTCCGGAGTGATGGGAATCCAATTCCTGCAAAAACGCATCACCAGACTCTTCCCGAAATCTGGTTCGCCGGCATTTCCAAAAAGCATTCGAACGGCGGTCACCACTAGGAAGACTCCAAAGATGTAAAGAATGAAATGAAACCGCGACACCAAAGTCACGCCGAGCAAGATCATGATGCCGCGCATGATAAGGGCGCCCAGGATTCCCCACACCAGGGTGCGATGCTGCGCCATCGGCGGGACCTTGAAATAAGCGAAAATGATGACGAAAACGAAGATGTTATCGACGCTCAACGAGTATTCGATCACGTAGCCAGTGAGAAATTCGAGGGCTTTGTCCGGCCCGCGCAGTTTCCACACTAGCAAATTGAAAAGGAGCGAGAGCACGATCCAGATAGCAGTGCGTTGGGCCGCCGCGCGCATGCTTAATTCGCGACCGCGGCGCTTGAAGGTGACGAGGTCGATTCCGATCGCGATGAAGACGCCGATGTGAAAGGCAATCCAAAACCAGATGCTTGTCGTCACCGCGCTGAGGTTTTCATGTGGCGAGGCGCACGGCAACCGCAAATTGCGCGCTCATCTCACGGTTATGGCGTATCTGCCATGAGATGATATTGTCTCCCCTGCAAAAATGGACGTTGAATTAGAAAAGCTTGTCGAATCGGGAAAGCTCACCTCCAAAGCCGCCGAGCAACTGGAAGAACTAAAGCCGGGCACATTCTGTCTGCACAAGAGTTGGGGATTCGGTCGCGTGCTCGGATGGAACTTGCTCTTCAATCAGATCGTAATCGATTTTGCCAGCAAGAAGTCCCATCCCATGCAGGTCCAGTACGCGGCGGAAAATCTTACGCCGCTCCCGCCGGAGCATTTTCTCGCGCGCAAAGCAACTGACCTCGCATCCATCAAGAATTTGGCGAGAGAGAATCCGGTCGCGCTGGTGCGAAACATTCTGGAAAGCTTGGAATGCAAAGCCACTGCACAGCAGATCAATGAATGGCTGGTTAGCGATGTTTTCACGGAGACGGAATGGAAGCGCTGGTGGGAATCAACGAAGAAGGCGTTGAAGGCGAGCGGGGCTTTTTCCATTCCGGCGAAAAAGACCGAGCCAATCCAAATACGCAGCCAAGGGGTGTCGCATGCTGAGGAGCTAATTGCCGCTTTCAACAAAGCGCGCCAGCCGAAAGAGCAAATCGCGGCGCTCGAGCAGATCATAAAATCTTATCAGCAATTTAAGGAGCCCGGAAAACAGCTTCAGCCGATCGTCGTGACCATCGAGAACATGGCGGCGCGCAATCAGAAAATGCATCCTGAGTTGGCGTTCGAGCTTATTGTGGCGCGTGACGATTTGCTCGGGCGCGTTCCGTCACTCCACTCGACCCATGTTGGTTCGACCCTTTCGAAACTAATTCTTGATGAAGAGAAGCGCCTGATATCGATCCTGCCGAAGTTGTCGGCGGCAAAAGAGAAACGGATCTTAGAAGCGTTGCCGTCGGCGCTCGGTCCGCACTGGACGGAGCGCGCCTTATACTTCATAGAAAGAAGTCACGGACGCATGGTCGCGCAAATTGCGCGCATCTTGAATGAAGGCGGACAGCATGCTGACCTTCGGGAAATGCTGGAGCGGAGCATTCGCGAACATTCAGCCACAAGCGAGATGCTCATCTGGCTGTGCAGCGAACGCCAGGACTGGAACGAGCTGGTTACGCCAGATTTGTTCGGCGCCATTTTCGCCGCCCTGGAGCGGGAAAAGCACAACGCTCCGGGTCGCGCCAGCAAGTTGCACCGTGCGGTGGCCGACGATCGGCAATTGCTTGGCGACATTTTTAAAAACGTCGATGTGACCCTTGCGCGCGATGCGATGCGGCGGCTCCAGCTGAGCCCGCTATTCGATGAGTTGACGAAACGCTCGCTCCTGGCGCGGATCGTCAAAGTTTATCCAGAACTGGAAAGCATGATCACAAGCGTGGAAGCACAGGAAAAGGCAGCGGCGTTGATCGTTTCCTGGAGCAGCCTGGAAAAGCGAAAGGCCGAATACGAAGAACTTGTAAAAGTAAAAATTCCCGAGAACACCAAGGAAATCGCGCTCGCCAGATCGTATGGCGATCTGAGCGAGAATTTTGAATTTAAAGCAGCCAAGCAAATGCAGAGCGTCCTGATGCGACGCAAAGCCGAGCTTGAGCAAATGCTGCACAACGCGCGCGGGACTTCGTTTGAGAATGCCGATACGTCGCGTGTTTCCATCGGCACAATTGTCACGGTGCGCAACGCAGAGACGAACAAGGAAGAAACCTACACAGTTTTGGGCGCGTGGGACGGCGATCCTGAACGTCACATCATTTCGTATCAGACCGCCATTGCTCAGTCGCTGCTCGGTCATGAAATTGGCGAGACGGTGCCTCTAAACACTGAACACGGCGCCGTTCAATTTACGATAATCTCAATCGAACCCGCGCCGCCGGACCAGAGCGCGCACGCGCCAGATCTTCCGAGCGCAGACGCCGTCGAAGCGGCGGTCGCCGAGTAGCCTTCCCAGCTTCAACCGCCTGACTGAATCAGCAGTTCGTAGGAGAGAACACTCAGGCAATAAATTGCCGCAGTTTCCACTCGCAGGATGATCGGGCCGAGTGTGATCGGCTGACACCCATGTCGCCGCGCAAGCGCAAGTTCCGCAGGCGTGAAATCGCCTTCCGGTCCAACAAGCATCAATACGCTCCCGGGACAATGTTGATGTTGGCTAGAATAATCTGTGAGGATCTTCCTCAAGTGTTGGGCACCGGGCTGGAGCGATCCAATTAGCCGAAGATCGAATGATTCTGCCGCCCCCGCAGAAAATAATTCTGCCAATTTTTTCGGCGTGTGCACGCGCGGCAGCCAGTTCTGACCGCATTGTTTTGCCGCTTCAATGGCGATTTGCTGCCACTTCGACTGCTTTTGCGCAGCGCTCTCGGAATCCACCTGCACAATGGTGCGATCCGAAGAGATCGGCGCAATTTCGGCTGCACCAATTTCGACCGCCTTCTGCACGATCAGCTCCATGTTTTTGCCTTTTGGAATGGCTTGTCCCAGAACGATCCGGCACCGCAGCGGCGGTGTTTCCGCTTCATGTAATTTTCGCAACCCAATTTCGTCGTCACTAAAATCGGCAATTTCCGCAGTGATTTCGCGCCCTTGTCCGTTGAAGAGAACCACCTTCTCGCCGAGTCTGACTCGCAGTACGTCGCGCGCGTGGTGAGCCTCCGATCCAGTCAACACGAGCGCGCCACGATTCCAATTTTCGGGCGAGATGTAGAATCGGTGCATGAGACCTATGAGACTAATACAACCTATGAATAGTTAGCCGCGATAAGCGAGTTTAGCGCCAACACGTCGCTCAGCGATTTACTTATCGGTAGTTTTACCCCGCGCTGTTGAAGCGCTGTCAGTACGCTCTCTGTGGGAATGTTTCCAACCAGCGCATCCTGCGCGAATGGGCATCCACCAAGGCCACCGATGGCCGAATCAAAACGGCGGCAACCGGCATCGTACGCGACAAGGATCTTTGCTGCGGCTTGTTCGGGCCTGCCGTGAATATGCACGCCGATGTCGTAATCGGTGTATTGGTTTTTGACCGATTGGACCAGACGACGAATCAGATCAGCGCTAGCAACACCGACGGTGTCAGCGAGCGAAATCGATCGAATGCCAATGGCGGCTAATTTCTTTACTGCCTGGCACACTTTATCCTCATTCCACGGATCGCCATACGGATTTCCGAACGCCATGGAAATGTAAGCGACGATACCGAGCCCTGCTTTGTCAGCCGTTGTTTTGATCGATTCCAACACTTTGTAGCCGTCTTCGAGTGTCTGGTTTTGGTTTTTGCGCAGAAACGTATCAGAGATGGAGTAGGGAAAACCCAACGTGGTAACCGCTTTTGTGGCGATCGCCCGCTCGGCGCCTTTTTCGTTTACCACGATGCCGATGATTTCGACGTCGTCAGGCAAATCCATTTCCATTTGCTCCAGCACTTTCTCGCTGTCGGCCATTTGTGGGACGGCTTTAGGGGAAACGAAACTCACAGCATCGATGTGCTTGAAGCCTGCCTCGACGAGCGCGAGCAGGTAACGCGCCTTCAGTTCCGAGGCGATCTGTCGCTTGAGACCCTGCCAGGCATCGCGCGGGCACTCGACCAATCTGATAGCATTGTGAACCACAAAAAACGGCGGCGCTTACTTGAAAAATTCCTTTGCGCGCTCGAAGAAACTCTTGCGCATCGGAGTGTTTTCCTCGCCGCAAAGCGCAGCGAACTCCTCCAGCTTCTGGCGTTGCTCCGTATTCAAGCGCGATGGTACCTCGACAATTAGACGGGCAAACAAATCGCCGTGGCCGCGGCCGTTGACGTTCACGATTCCTTTGTCGCGCAGTTTGAACATTTGCCCGCTTTGCGTGCCGGCGGGCACTTTGAGATGCGCTTTGCCCTGCAGCGTCGGCACATCAATCTCGCCGCCCAAGGCCGCAATGGAGAACGGGATTGGCACCTCGCAATACAAATCATCGCCTTCGCGCTGAAAGATTTTGTGTTCCTTAATATGAATCACGACGTAAAGGTCGCCTGGCGGGCCCCCGTGGATGCCGGCCTCACCATTGCCTAACGAACGCAGCCGGGTCCCTTCCCTGATTCCAGCGGGAATCTTCAGCTTAACCCGGCTCAATTTTTCCACGCGCCCCTCGCCGCGGCATTTTTGACATGGCTTTTCAATGATCTCACCGGCGCCGTGACAGCCAGGACATGTCTGCGAAATGTGAAAGAATCCACGTGAACTGACGACCTGGCCCCGGCCGCCGCAGGCGGGACAACTGATCCTGCGGGAACCCGGTTCCGCGCCGCTGCCCTTGCATTTATCGCAGATGTCCGGCTTCTCGATCTCAATCTGCTTGTCCGCACCAAAAGCTGCTTCTTCCAGTTGGATTTCCATGTCATAGCGCAAATCTGATCCGCGCCGCCGGTCTTCCGTGCGTGTGCCACTGCCGCCGAAGAACGCCTCGAAAATTCCGCCGCCAAATCCACCGCCGCCGAACACTTCACGGAAAATCTCGAACGGATCATGGAAAACGCCACGGCCGAAACCGACGCCTCCCGGGGCAAACGCTGCGTGGCCGAAGCGATCGTAGGCAGCGCGTTTGTCCGGGTCCATCAGGACGTCATACGCTTCGCCTAATTCCTTGAATTTTTCCTCGGCGTGTGGGTCGTCCGGATTCTTATCGGGATGAAATTTCACCGCGAGTTTGCGATAGGCGCGTTTGACCTCCTCATCGGTGGCGCTTCGTTCAACGCCGAGCACTTCGTAATAATCGCGTTTCTCGGTGGTGGCCATATGGCTACAAGTCTATGTGACTAATGGAATTGATAGGACTCAGAGGCAAGAAGCCTCCGTTATTTTCCAGGTCCGCTGGAAATGATCACCTTTGCAGGCCGCAGCAATCGGTCTTTAAATCGATAGCCGCGACGGGTCTGGCGCAGCACGATCTCTTCTGGAACTTGATCACTCGGCTCATGTGCAATTGCTTCATGCACGTTTGGATCAAACTTTCTGCCCTCGGCCTCGATCGGTTGCAGCCCATTTTCCGCCAGCAAATCGTTAAGTTGTTTTTGGACGAGAACCATCCCTGAATAAATGGGAGACTGTTCGCCCTGCTCCTTTGCGGCTGCGAGACCAAGTTCAAAATTATCGATAATTGATACCAAACGCTCTAGTAACGAGCTATTGGCGTATTTGATGGCCTCTTCCTTTTCGCGCGCTGAGCGTTTTTTATAATTTTCGAAATCAGCCTGACCGCGCAATGCGAGATCGCGGAAACGGTCGAGATCGGCTTGCAAGCCAGCCATGGGATCTTCGGCGTCGGTTTGCCCGGCGCCAGCCGCGGTAGCGGACGCGGCGAATGACGACGATGTCTTCAACGGCGCCGGTCGTCTCGTTTCTTTGTTTTGTTCAGAAACAGGAATTTTTTTCATGTTTTGCGGATGGCAATCAATGTCATGTCGTCATTTTGAGGTGCTGAGCCGGTAAAGTCGCGCACGTCCGCGATGATCTTCTTCACAATCGCCTGTGCGCCATCGTCCGTGCTGGCACGGACCGCTTCCATCATGCGCTCAAGGCCGAACTCGTCTCCCTCAGCATTTAGCGCTTCGGTCACACCGTCGGTGTAGAGGACGAGGCAATCATCGCGCTCGAGCGGGACGGCGAAGTCCACTGTGAGCCTATCAAACACGCTTCCACTGTCAATTCCCACCACCATTCCCGGCGACTTTACTGGCGTAACAGTTTGCGATTTCCGTTGGTAAAGGAGCGGCGCATCGTGTCCGGCGCGCGCGAGAGTGATGGCATTGCGTTGGTGATTCAGGATCAGATAGGCCATGCTGATGAACATGTCTTCCTTGATATCGGGATATAGCTGACGGTTCACCTTTCGCAAGACATCCGCTGGAGAAGGATTCCGCGACGCCTCAGCGCGCAAAACACTGCGGCAAATTGCCATGATGAGCGATGCCGGAACGCCTTTGCCAGAAACGTCTGCGATTGCCACGCCCAGTCGTTCTTCATCGACCCGGATGTAATCGAAATAATCGCCGCTTACCTGGCGGGCCGGCACATTGATACCGCTGATCTGAAATCCATTGATCACCGGCGCTTCTGACGGGAGCAAAATACGTTGGATATCCCGGGCAATCTCAAGATCGTGGTCGAGCCGTTTCTTTTCGTTCGCCATCGAATAAATGATGGCGTTGTAGAGCGCGAAGGCAGACTGCTCAGAGAGGGATTTAAAAACGACCAAATCACCCTGTGAAAAGGATGCACCCGCCGGACCATTGGCGAGCGCCAGCACACCCAGATCTTGATTTCCATACCGGAGCGCCGCAGCCATGACCGACGTACTGCCAAAAGCGCTGCCACGCAATTTCGCCAGCTCCGGCGCTTCCGAGAACTCATTTAAGTAAACAGATTGCCCCGTTTGCCAGACCCGCCCAATCAGTCCTTCGCCCGGGACCAGTGTGTGCAACCGTAGAAAGCTCTCAAGCGCGACGGGATTGGCGGCCGATTGTTGCAAAATATTCGGCGGAATATCGACCAGCGGTGGACAACCTTTGGAGATAAAAACCGGCGTAAGTTTCCCGCCCGTGCGATCGGTCACATAAAGCGCGCCACCGTGCGCGTCCAGAATGCGCGTAGCACCCTCGACAATGAGTCGGTGCAGTTCCTGCGGTCGAATGGTCTCCCGGAAGGCTTCGCCGAGGCCATGCAGGAAATCGAAAACGAGCGTTTCCTCGACCTGAATTTCCTCGTGAGAACGCTCCAGCGTGCGAATCCGCCGTGTCTGGAAGTACGTGGTAATGATCCATCCGCCAACAGACGCGACAAGCAGTCCGAGGAGAAGAGTCGGCCACATTGTGCAAGGGCCAGCTTACTTCAAAGGCGTCTCGTGATGAAGGTCTTGTCTTAAGAAATCGAGAACGTCCTTGAATCGAAACACATTTTCCGGTGCTGCCTCGCAAAGCGCCTCGTGCGCCTCCAGCATCGTTTCTGCCTGGTCCTTTTTTTTGGTCTCTGGCAACTGGCCTTTGGGACTTTGCTCGAGCGCTTCATATTCAGGCGCGCGCGCCCCGTTGGCATGAATATCGAATATCTGATCCAGACCCAGCCCGGAGAGAAGCTCCTGGCTACGATTTTTACAATGAACGATGTGAAGGTGACCCTGGCCAAGCTCCTTCAATCGCAACGCTATGCTGGCCATCGTTCCCATGAACGTGGAATCCATCATAGCGCAGTCCGCCAGGTCCACCACAAACTCCCGGTAGCCGCGGTCCAACATCTCGCGCGCGAACTCTTTCAGGTTGCCGCTATTGAGAAAACTACCTTTCCCCTCCACTTTGACCCATACGGTCGGGCCTCTCACACCTACTTGAATAGATGAATCCACAGTTACTCGTCAACGATACCAGTCCAAAAGGCATGCTGTCAAACCTCACACGCTGTCGCTGGCTCCGGAAATTTGATTCGAAGCGTCGGCCACCCAGGGCCGCATTAAGCGGAACGTCGCCGTTGCAACGCTTGAGCGCGACTAAGAAAAGCGGGCCTACACGGGTGGCCCCGCACTATTCCCACATATAGGAGCGGTTTTCTGCCACGATCTGGCCGTTTGCGATTAGCAGACACCGCCAGGCAATCACGCGCCCGTCGTCGTAGTAATCGTCGCCAATGACCTTAAATTCGGTCTTATGAGTCCCACGCACGTTTCGATAGGTAATCTCCTGCGCCTGGACGTGTTCGTGTAATTTTTCCTGGCGATACTCCAAGCGCACGGTGACGTCGGAGGGCCGCTTGGCTCGCCAGAAGAAATCGAAATAATTACCGTACCGCTGACGCTGATCGAGCCACGTCACAGCGCCAAACATCCGGTATTGGCTCTCAAAGGTGATCGGAATATCCTGAAGCGTCGCCGTTTTCTGGCTGGGCGAAGTACCAGAGGGAGATTTCCCGCCAATCGTGCTCGTCGTCTGCCGGGTGCGCTGACCTACCGTTGACGGTTTCTCACTTAACAAGAAAAGCTTCGTTTTTCGAAACTCGAAATCTTTGTCCAACGCGACTGGGAGCGTTGTCACTTTTTCAACGATTCTTGGTTCTTCGCGGCGAGCCCCCTCACTGGAAGCGCCGAGGGCAAGTAAGATCAGACCGAAAACCGCGACGGCAAACCTCATTTGCCTGTATCTCATAGATCTTATAGGTCCTATGGAACTCGCTCGAATCCGAAAGTAAACTTCTTTTTAATGATTGAAGTTCGGTACGAACGCGGCGTTTACTTGCCGAAACAAGATTTGTGGTTGGACCCATGGGATGCAAAGCGCTTCGCTTTCATTTCGCACGCGCATAGCGACCACATAGCGCCTCACGAGGAGATTATTGTTTCCGAGCGGACATCGCGTTTGCTTCAACACCGCATGCCGGGTCATCGCATCGAACACGTTCTGTCATTTGGTGAAAAACGTGCGGTGAATGGCCTCGACCTTATATTATTGCCAGCTGGCCATATCTTTGGTTCGGCGCAATGTTTCCTCTTTGCCGGCCACGAGACACTCCTTTACACGGGAGATTTTAAGCTGCGTCCCGGAAAATCGGCCGAGCCAGCGCAGTGGCGCCACGCCGATACACTCATAATGGAGACCACATTCGGACTGCCGCGCTATCGATTTCCGCCAACAGAGCAAGTCATTGACCAAATAGTCGCTTTCTGCCGCGAAACAATCGAAGCCGCCCAAGTGCCGGTGCTTCTGGGCTACTCGTTAGGCAAAGCTCAGGAGATATTGTGCTCGCTTGATGGAGCTGGCCTGACGCCGATGCTGCACGGCTCGGTTTATCGAATGACGCGCATCTACGAGCAGTTCGGCCAATCGTTTTGCAAGTACGTGCGGTACAATGCGAATGATGTTGCAGGAAAAGTTCTGATCTGCCCACCGAGCGCGAATCGCTCGCAGATGCTGGGAAAAATCCCGCAAAGACGCGTTGCGATAATCAGTGGTTGGGCGGTCGATCCAAATGCGGTCTATCGTTACGGGGTCGACGCTGCATTTCCTCTCTCGGATCACGCGGACTATGACGCTTTGATTCGCTACGTGGAACTGGTACGGCCACGGCGAGTGTTTACGCTCCATGGTTTCGCCGCTGAGTTTGCCAGTGATCTTCGCACGCGCGGCGTCGAAGCCTGGGCATTGAGCGAGGAAAATCAAATGGAGTTCCCGTTGCATTCCGGCGCGCGAACGCACCCTCGCGGGCTCGTCACGACAACCTCATCGCGAGCCACTGCAGCCGCTCACGCAGATGCCCGGGGCCAGGGCGCTCCTGATTCCGAATTTCTCGCGTTTGCGAATATTGGTGAAGCGATCGCGGCGACTCCGGCAAAGCTGGAGAAAACTCGACTGCTTGCCGATTACTTGGGCGGCCTGTCAAGCGAGCAGTTGCCGATAGCGACGCTTTACTTTACCGGGAGTGCATTTGCCAAAAGCGATTTGCGCACACTGCAGATTGGGTGGGCGGTAATCTTCCGCGCGCTGCAACCCGCCACCAACATCGACGGCACAGAACTTCATCGCATCGCCAGAGCCCACGGGGATGCTGGCAGAAGTGCGTTCGAAATTCTGGATGGGCGAACATCACCGCAGCCATTCAGTATCCGTGAATCGCGTGAGTTGTTCCAAAACCTTCATCTCGCGCGCGGCCCCAACGCCAAGGCCAAACTGCTGCAAAATCGCTTATCCATCTTGTCCGCGCGCGAAGGTCAATATGTCGTCAAAATTCTGACCGGCGACCTGCGGATCGGGTTGCGCGAGGGTTTGTTGGAGGAAGCTATTGCGAAGGCGTTTGATGTTCCCCTAGAGCAAGTAAGAGAGGCCAATATGTTGTCAGGTGACATCGGCCAGACCGCGCTGCTCGCTTCCCGAAAGGAACTGCACCGGGCGGAGCTGTCGCTCTTTGGTCCGATCAAGTGCATGCTTGCGACTCCTCAGCCGACTGCCGAAGCCGTGTGGGAACGCTTTGTTGTAGTCCCGCAGTCGCGGGATGACCCTGGCAGACCGGCGTCAACGCCGCCGGCTACAGTGTTTGTCGAAGACAAATTCGACGGTATCCGCGCGCAGCTTCATCGCACCGCAAAACGCGTTGAAATTTTCTCGCGTGATTTGCGGCGGATCACCAGTCAATTTCCCGAGCTGGCCGATCAAGCCAGGAACTTCCAGGAAGAGCTGATCATCGACGGCGAAATTATCGCTTTCCAAGAAGGTCGCAGGCTTACCTTTTTCGATCTGCAAAGGCGGCTCGGCCGCACAAGCGACGGCACGGATCTATTCGCGCGCGCGGTAGCGGACGTGCCGGTCGCGTTTGTCATCTTTGACCTTCTTTGGCTAAACGGGCGGTCGTTGCTAAGAACCCCGTTGCGCGAGCGGCGAAGACACCTCGATAGCTTGCGCTTACCGCCACAATTTCAAATTGCAAGAGTGATCCCTGCCCATTCCGCCGCCGAGATCGAACAAAGGTTCCAGCAAGCTCGCCGGCGCTTGAATGAAGGTCTGATGATCAAAGACCCGGAGAGCTTTTATTTGCCCGGTACCCGTGGGATGTTTTGGTTCAAACTTAAGAAGGAGCTCGCGACACTCGATGTGGTGGTAGTCGCGGCGGAGCTCGGCCATGGCAAGCGCAACAATGTCCTGAGCGATTACACCTTCGCGGTGCGCGATGGAGCGACTGGCGACCTCTTGCCCATTGGCAAAGCATACAGCGGATTGACCGATGGGGAGATTGTGGAATTAACCGAGCACTTCAAAAAGAACACACTCGTCGATCACGGCCGGTATCGCACAGTGAAACCGCATGTCGTGCTCGAGGTTGCCTTCAATTCAATCCAGCCGAGCACGCGTCACGCCAGTGGACTGGCACTGCGTTTCCCGAGAATCAAAGCTATCCGGCGCGACAAGAACGTCGATTCTATCGACACGCTCCAGTACGCTCGCGAGCTTGCAGGGCACCATGCAAACTTGGCGGCCAGTTTTGACCCAGGTGCTTAAGTACCAACTCGAATTTACTCAGGAGTAGGCGACGGGGACGGCGAAGTAGCCTCTATCGCAGGAGATGGAGTTGGCGACGTCGCCTCCGACCCAAAAGGTTTTGCTGCATGAGCCATCCTCGCTTTTTCGAATTCTTCCATCCTACGCTGTCGTTGGGCGAGTCGTTCTTGCATTCTGGTGTCGTTTGCATCTCGCCCCTGTGAGGGGTCGGCGATCAGACCCTGCAAGTCTGGGGGGAGCTCTTGTAATCTCCTCTCTCTTTCTGCTTTCACCTCCGCGGGGTCGCGAACCTGCCTCCGCGACTGAAGATCAGAGGGAATCATGCGGGCGCGCGCTATGGCTTTTTCTCTTTCCGCTAATGATTTTTCTCTTTCGTCTAATGCTTTCTCGCGTGCGTCCAGCTCCGTTTTCCGTTGAGCAAGTTGCTGTTCAGCGGCCAAATCTTGTTTTTGGCAGGAGCAAATTATCGTAAACGGGATGAGCATCGAAAGGACAAAAATTTTTTTCATATAAACGAGCAAACTGTATTTTGGTCTTCCGTAATTCAGACGAAGCAAACGAAAGGCCAACGCCTAGTCAAACGAAACTTAACGCGCCTGTGGCGCTGGTGTAGTTACCGGTCTGACCACAACAGTCTCCACCTGGCCATGCCAAAAACGCTGGATATTCGCGAAGACGGCCAATAACGCCAGTGTGCCAATGACGATGAGCATCATTACAACAGCGCTCTTTGAGACCCGGGATGGTCGCGGTTTCTCCCGGGGTGGCTCGCGTGAATTCACGCCTTAGTATCGAAGTCGACCTTACAAGCGCAAGGCCGCGATTGCGTCCATAACGCGCTCGCTTAGTCGCCCGTAGAGATTTTTTTCCGGCGTGGAAAGATCGGCTGCCGTAAAAAAAATCGGTTCTCCGATCACGATGGTAATTGGCACAAAGTGTAAACCGCTACCGCCGCGCGGCATGGCTTCGTGCGCGCCAAAGATCCGCATCGGGACGACTGGCGCGAGCGTTTTTGCAATCACGAGACCCAATCCCGGCTCGGTAGGCTGCAACTTACCGTCGAGTGTGCGCGAGCCTTCCGGGAAAAGCAGCACCCCGTTCCCCGCCTTCAGAACACGAATCAAAGCCTTAATGGCACTACGATCCACGCCTTCTTGATTAACTGGGATCACATTCAGCTTTGGCAAGAGCCAGCCGAGCAGCGGCACATCCAGGAGTGTTCGCCGGGCCAGAAAGTATATCGCCCGATCGCAAGTAATCCCCGCAAGCGGCGGATCGAGATAGCTCTCGTGGTTCATGGCGAGGATCACAGGCCCGCTCTGAATCATGCGCTCCTGATGAACCACGCGAAAACGAAAAAACAATCGGCCGATCAGACGGGAAAAGTGATAGCCAATCCAATAGTAGAAATTCATTTAACGACTGAGCGATTCAGTGATTTAGCGATCTCTTTGTTCAATCTCTAAATCTCTAAACCTGCAGGCCTTTTTGCTTAAGCCGTGCGACGATTTCGTTGACGACTGCCTCGATCGTAAGATGCGACGTATCGATCACGTGTGCGTCTTTCGCGATGATGAGCGGTGAAACAGACCGCGAAAAATCGGCGTGATCGCGCATGGTGATTTCGTCGCGTTCCCCTTGCGCGGCACGACGCCGGAGCCGCACCTCAGGCGAAGCATCAACATAAAATTTGTAAGGGGTCTCGCGGAAAACCACTGAGCCGATGTCCCGCCCTTCTACGACCAGGTCGTGGTTCCACGCACGCTCATGCAGCTTCTGTCCAACAATTTGGCGGACCAGAGGCAACTCGCTAACGCGGGAAACACTTTCGTTCACACGATCGTCGCGCAAATGCTCCACCGGATCGACATTATCGACCAGGATGCGCGACTCGCTGTCCTGAATGCAGCCGGTAATGGCCGCTGACTCGAGAGCTTGGGCGATGCGGTTGCTATCTTCGGTATTGATGCCTTTTTCCAGAAGGTACCACGTGATCGCTCGATAAACAGCTCCCGAGTTCACGTAGATAAAGCCGAGGCGTCGGGCAAGCTCTCGCGCGACACTGCTTTTTCCAGAAGCAGCCGGACCATCGATGGCAACTACGCGATGGAAATCTCGCTGAGCAGTGCGCAATCCCATGGGTCACATGTGTCGTACGTGTCTAGGGCACTCCCCTAGCTTTGCCCGGGCGCAGTGGGAGTGAGCGAACCAATCACTGGCGTGCTGACCTGCATCCGTTTCGGATTGGTGAACTCTTCCACCATCGTTTCAAATCCCGGATAAGACTCGCGAATGCATTCGGCATCCTGAACAATGGTTTCGCCTTCAGCGAAGAGGCCCGCTATGGCAAACGCCATTGCGATGCGATGATCGCCGAAGCTCGCCACCTGCGTACCCTGCAGAGGGGCCGGCCCAGAAATTTCGAGGCCATCGTTCAGCTCGGCCACCTGGGCGCCCATGGTGCGCAAATTGTGCGCGATTGCCGCAATGCGATCAGTTTCTTTAACGCGTAGTTCCCCTGCCTGCCGAATAACTGTTCTGCCGTTTGCCAAGGCGCCCGCAACAGACAAAATCGGTAGCTCGTCAATAAGTCGTGGTACTTCCTTCCCTTGGATGACGGTTCCTTTAAGCGGAAACCCAGTGACTTCGACAATTCCGCGCGGTTCAAGCTGATCGACATCTTCAACAGCCTCGCGCACCTGCGCACCCATGCGGAGCAAAACGCCAAGCAACGCGGTTCGTGTATCATTTAAACCAACGTCGCGGATGAGCAGATGTCCTCTTCGTTGCGCCGCGGCAGCAACCAGCCAAAAGGCCGCCGAAGAAATGTCGCCCGGAATGGCAAAGTCGCGCGACTCCGGTACCTGGTCGCCAAATACAGTGACGCTGCCCGCTTCTTCAGTTGCAGTCCGCACCAGGAAATAATTGAACATTTTTTCCATGTGGTTGCGGGTCGGTAACGGCTCTTCGACGGTGGTCTTGCCTCTGGCAAAAAGACCCGCCAGCAGCAACGCACCCTTGACCTGTGCGCTCGCCACAGACGGGCGATAATGAATCCCACGCAACGAACCGCCGCTGACGCGCAACGGCGCTGTTTGGTGCGGCCCTTCGGCAACGATGCTCGCGCCCATCTCACAGAGCGGCGCGATCACGCGATCCATCGGGCGTCGTGACAGTCCCGCATCCGCGACCAGGCGACTTTCAAATGTTTGTCCTGCCAGCAAGCCGGCCAGCAGCCGCATGGTCGTACCCGAATTGCCGCAATTAATCTCGTTTTTCGGCCCTGTAAGGACCCGCTTTTTCCCATGAACGATTAACGTGGTCGGCTCAGGCTGCTCGATCTTGATACCCAAAGCGCGCATTGCGTTTACCGTGTGCATGCAATCTTCACTCGGGAGAAATCCCTGCAGAGTGCACACCCCATTCGAGAGAGCTGCGATGATTACCGCGCGATGCGAAATGCTTTTATCGCCCGGTACAGTAATTTCCAAATCAATTCGAGGCGCCCGTTTTACTCGTAACTCCATAGAAAATGAAAAAGCGATACTGAATACTCGATGCTAGATCCTCGATGAAAATTCGCGGCGCTAATCCAGTATCTAGCATCCAGCATCGGAGAAACCCGCTAAACTATCAGGGGCGGCACCCGGTTACGGCACGAGAAAGATCTTGTCCGTGTAAGGATCCTTCACTTCGGTTCCCGGAGGGAATCCTTCCACATCGATATATTTGCCAGGCGAATAAGGGCTCTCCACCAGGTGCGGTTTGCCAGGGACAGGAATTCCATACGGATAATCTCCCTTCGCGACCTTTGTCGGTGCAACCTTTGTTGGGGCGGCGGCGGGAGGAGGTGACGTTGTCGCGGTTTCGACTGGCGGCGTACCCGTGGGTTGAACTGGCCCGTTCGGGTTGAACGGCTGTTGTGGCGGCGGGTATTCTCCCGTCTGGGTGGGAGGATAATTCGCCGGCCTATGGCGAGCGGGTGGCGGCGGTGGCTCTTCAGCGCACGAGGCGAGCAGGAATGCCGCGAGGAGAGCAAGCAACAATGAAAATTTCATAAACGGAAATACTGTCGCAATCGTATCCGGAGTCCAACTCGTTGCCAATCATTAAATCAGTTTTTCTTCAAGCCGGTCGGCTCTCAAGAAAGAGCGGCACAAATACAATGACGCGGCGCATTTCATCCGAATCTAAAGATGAGATGTCGCACAGTTCCCATGGAGAGATTTTGGTAGCGGACGATGATGCCTTGAGTCGCAGGCTGCTGGCGCAATCGCTCACGGCTGCTGGTTACAAGTGTCGCGTGTGCAAAGACGGTTCCGAAGCGCTGGAGATAATTCACGCCAGGCTGCCCTCGCTGCTGCTACTTGATTTCGATATGCCAGGGCTAAACGGCGCGGAAGTGTTGACACGCCTTCGCTCGGACCACAATCCGGCAGTCGCGCAGATTCCCGTCATTATGTTGACCGCGCACGGAAGTGAAGAGAGCGAGGTGTCTTGTCTCCGCGCTGGCGCGGATGATTTTGTGACCAAGCCAGTCAATGCCGCGGTGTTGCGAGCGCGAATCGACACTCAGCTTCGCCTTCGCTCCATGCGGCGGCAATTAGAGCGGCAGAATGATGAACTGGAGAACTGGCGCCGGGATCTTGAGCGCGATTTGGCAGCTGCGCGTCTAACGCAGCAATCGTTGATCCCGCAAAAACCGCCAGCGCTGCCTGGTTGGGAGGTTGCGACTTGTTATCGCCCGGTAATCCAGGTCGGCGGCGATATCTATGGATGGTTACGAATGGCGGATGGCAGGATTTTATTCTGGATTGCCGATGGCACTGGCCACGGCGCTGCTGCGGCACTGCTCACGACTCTGGCAAAACTTCTTTTTCACTACGGCAGCGTGGAACACGACACACCAGCCAGACTGATGGAAGCTGTGAATCATGATTTTCGCAGCATTTTTGGCGGGCGCTCCTTTATGACCGCGATGTGCGTCGCAGTCGATCCTTCGACGGGACGTGCGAGTATCGTCGGCGCTGGGCATCCTCCTCTTTTGATTGCACGTCGCACCGGTGCCACCGAGACGATCGCTTCTGTCGTGCCCCCGTTAGGCCTGGTGGAATCTCCTCAACTTACAGAAACGATTGTCAATTTAGAACCGGGCGACACTTTCCTCCTCTACACAGACGGCTTGTTCGGCTCAGGGAAGGGCAAAGAGTCGCGTCTGAGTCCGCAATTCCTGGAGAAAATACTCGATCATTCTGCGCCCAGCGCCGAGGCGCTCCTCGGACGAATCTTGGCCGAGACAGCGCCATCTAAAGCCGGAGAAGCGCTGCCAGATGACGTGGCGGCGTTGGCGGTGCGTCGGACCGCCTAAAAAAAATTTTGTTTATTCAAAATTTAATGTTGCTCTCTTCCGAGCGAAACGCTAATCAGCGTCCATGCCGAAAACCAAAAAGAAAACTTCTAAACGCAAACCGAATCCCGCCTTCATGAGACCGGTCCAGCCTGACGACAAGCTTTCCGCCGTTGTTGGGTCAGCGCCGCTGCCACGTTCCGAGCTTACGAAAAAGCTTTGGAACTACATCAAGAAGCGCGGTCTGCAGGACAAAAAGAAACGAACAATGATCAACGCCGACGACTCACTCCGGCCCGTGTTCAACGGTAAGAGCCAAGTGAGCATGTTCGAGATGACCAAGCTCGTTTCGAAGCATCTGCGTTAGATCGATAACGCCGTTTATAGCCCGGCGTTTCCCCGCCGGGCTATCTGCGGACACGAATAACAGATCGCTGCCGCGCAGACGGTTGTTTACCGTGCTTGCGCGCGGGCGTGGTCTAGTTCAAGGTGACGATGTGAAAAAGCATCGTTTCATTCTCATCGCTGTTGCAGCCAGCTTTATGTTCCATGCGCCGGCTGGCAGCGCCGCCGCGGCCGGCTGGCTGGACGATTATCACAAAGCCCAGGAGGAGGCCAAAGCCAGCCACAAACTATTGCTGCTTAATTTCACCGGTTCCGACTGGTGCGGCTGGTGCATTCGATTGGACCAGGATGTCTTCTCTCAATCTGATTTCAAAGATTATGCTAGCAAAAATCTGGTGCTCATGGAACTCGACTTTCCGCGGCCCGGCGGTCCTCGGGCGCAGGCGCAAACCGCTGAATTGCAAAAGCAAAACCGTGAGCTGGCAAGTCAATATAACGTGCACGGATTTCCCACGCTCATTGTTCTCGATGGCAACGGGCAAAAACTTTGGCAAAACGACGGCTACCTGCGGGGCGCGGACCTTATCGCGCAACTGGAGAAATTGCGCAAAGGTTGAACGGCTCCGCTTTTCGGGGAAACGCGAAAAGTCATTGTGAGTTCACTCGTGGCACGCCTTGCGTAGCTGGCGACCTCTGCTAGATACACGCGATTCATCCACGATTTTCGCGCTAATGTTTTTTCTCCGTTTGTACTCCCTTTGCGTTGTCGTGCTAGTTGCGACGCGGACGCTTGGAGCCGAGCCGGAAAATCCGTCGCAAACTCCAGAAAAGAGCGGGCGTAAAGCTCCGACGGAGCAGAATATCACGTTCAATTCCGTTCATACAGACGGTCCTTACATCGCGATGACCTTTGACGATGGCCCAAGCGCGACCCTTACCCCAAAACTGCTCGATCTACTCGCAGCGCGCCACATCAAGGCAACGTTCTTTGTCATCGGCGAAAATGTCGCGGAACATCCTGAGATCGTTGAGCGGGCTGCCCGGGAAGGGCATGAAATCGGCAACCACAGTTGGTCGCATCCTAACTTCGGCAAGATGTCGGAGGAGAGTGTACGCAGCCAACTACGGCGAACCGATGATGCAATCAAAAACGCCACTGGCAAGCGCCCTACGTTAATGCGGCCACCATACGGATCTATCACGGACCGCGAAAAGCACTGGATTCACAATGAATTCGGCTATCAGATCATTCTTTGGGATGTCGATCCGTATGACTGGAGGCGTCCCGGCCCGGCTGTGGTTCGCAATCGAATTCTCAAGGAGACGCAGCCCGGTTCGATCGTGCTATCTCACGACATTCACCCGGGGACAATCGAAGCAATGCCTTCCACGTTCGATGGGCTCGAGGCCAAGGGTTTTAAATTCGTCACCGTATCGGAACTGATTCAGATGGCCACGCCGCGAGCTCCTCAGCGAAGTTCTGAGCCGGGCGCCAACTCCCCATCGCATGCTCCTCCTGCGGAATCTCCGCCGAGCCCTTAGGCCAGGCGGAATGACGAAGCTCGAAGGAACTCCCGTTTGACGCTTTATCCGCCTATTTCTTCGCGGCACCAACGCTACCCGCCGCCACCTGCTTCTCAGTCTTGCTGCGCGCAATGACGAAGTGATTATTTTCGCCGTAGGTTCGCCACGGCCCGGGAGGCACGTCACGTACTTCGATAAATTGCCAGTCCGTCACGTCGGTCGGCGCGAGCCCCAAGTAATCACGCACAGCCGGGGAAACATCCAGCCCGGCACCATGGTTTAGATTCGGCTTGGGACGCTCATTTCCAAAGACGTATTGAAAATGGTCCGTGCGAAATGGGCCGCAATCTTCCCATTGCGCATAACAGGTGCGATTGCCTTTGCGAATGGCGATCCAGCGATGCCGGCACACCGACTCTCCCGGACCCGAATACACTTGTTTAAACCAGGGAATCACCAGCGGCGCTTCCGGCTTGAACTGGCCGTGCGTGACATCGTTGTACGGCAGCGCAAAATAGAAGGGATTCTGTTTTGGAACAAACGCCACGGGCCTATAATCGCGTCGCGCGCTTCGATCAGGATCATCGGTTCCGCCGTAATTCGCCGTCCAATTAAGATCCCACGAGCTTTTATAATTGGGAACCGGATTATTGCCCCCGGCTTGTTCTCCAACCCAAAAGACGGTCGTCACGATATTCGTTTTCCACGGGTAACGCTGGATCGCCGGGCGAGAACTGGTAGGGATAAAAACTTGCGGTTCAACTTTGAGCAACGCCTGCTCCCGCAGTTTCATCGCATACTTGGCGAAATCTGCCGCCGTCGCATATGGGGAAGTGGATTGCTCATCCCCGAAAAGTTTTGGGACGACAAAGACCGCCAGACTCAGACAGACCGCAAGAAGTCTCCTCATTACAAACGCCGCCATCTTCTATCCGATTTCGGGCGGTCAGGCAAGCCGAATTTTCCTGTTTCCCGAATGCGCAACTCCGCGTGGGTGCCCCATTTGCGACGCGATGCCCTTGTCCTGATCTGGCTCAACCACGACTAAGCACTGTATCGCGTTTAAATTGTCGATCATCCGCCTCTGGATAGTCGAGCGTGTAATGGAGGCCGCGGCTTTCTTTCCGACACAGAGCTGAATCGACAATCAAGGCTGCCACCGCCGCAAGATTACGCAATTCGAGCAGGTCAGCTGACACTTTGAAGTTCCAATAGAACTCGCGGATTTCGCGCTGGAGATTGCGTAACCGCGCGCTGGCGCGTTGCAGCCGCTTATCGGTGCGCACAATCCCAACGTAATCCCACATCAGACGTCTAATTTCGTCCCAGTTGTGATAAATGACGACCAGCTCATCTACGTCATGGACATTTCCCGATTGCCATTCGGGCAAGGGGATTTTTTGTTTCCGAGCTGGTCGTGTCTGCACAGCGGCCGTGGCCGCGCGATGCGCCACCACCAAGCCTTCCAGCAGCGAGTTGCTCGCAAGCCGGTTCGCTCCGTGCATGCCCGTGCAGGCGACCTCGCCAATCGCATATAACCCTGCCAAACTGGTCGCGCCATTCACGTCAGTCTTAATTCCGCCGCATTGATAATGCGCTGCCGGCACGACAGGGATGGCCTGCTTCAGCATGTCGATCCCAAATCGCAGGCATGTTTGGTAAATGTGCGGAAAACGCTCCCGGATAAACTCCGGCGGTCTATGGGTGATATCCAAAAAAACACATTTCGCGCCCGAGCGTTTCATTTCCGCGTCGATGGCACGCGCCACGATATCTCGCGGCGCCAGTGAACCACGCGTATCGTAGCGCTTCATGAAATCTTGGCCACGGTAATTACGCAAAATGCCGCCTTCACCTCGAACCGCTTCAGAAATGAGAAATGATTTCGCCTCAGCATGAAAGAGACACGTGGGATGAAACTGGATGAACTCCATGTTCGCGATCTCTACGCCTGCCCGCCATGCCATGGCCACACCGTCTCCGGTCGCGATGTCCGGATTGGTCGTATACAAATAAACTTTGCCGCAACCGCCCGTCGCAAGCACGGTCCGATCTGAGCGGACGGTTTGTACCTCGCCGGTCTTTTCATCCAGAACATAGACACCATGACAACGGTCTTCGGTTGCAAAACCGAGCTTGGCGGCGGTGATTAAATCCACCGCCATGTGATTTTCCCAAAGTTCGACATTTGACTGCTTTGCTAGTTCGCGCAGCAATCCCTGCTCGATTTCCTTCCCGGTCGCGTCTCGCACATGCAAGACCCGTCGCTTCGAATGGCCACCCTCTTTGCCCAGATCAAGCTCACGATGTCCAGAGACCTCGCGCTGATCGAACTGCACGCCGAGCTCTGCCAGCTCTCGGATGCGCTGCGGACCTTTAGTTACAGCCGTGCGCACGACCGCTTCGTCACAAAGACCGGCGCCAGCCTCAAGCGTATCGCGCACGTGCAGCTCGAATGAATCTTCATCGCTGATCACGCATGCAATTCCACCCTGAGCCCAGGCGGTATTTGTGTCGGCGCCTTTACGTTTCGTGATGACCGCGACCGAGCCGTACCTAGCCGCTTTCAATGCAAAACTGAGACCAGCGATGCCGCTGCCGATCACAACAAAATCGTATTCCTTCATTCCAAACGGATATTGTCGATCAAACGAGTTCTCCCGAAAAACACCGCCAACACGAGCGCTGAGGCCGGTCCAGCCATTTCAACCGGTTGCAAAGTTATCGCATCGACAACTTCAACATAATCGATCCGAGCCAGCGGCGCTTCACCGATTACCTGCCGCGTACGAGCAACGATGTCTCCGGCGGATTTTTTACTGCCATTCGCCGCATCACATAGCGCTTTGTATAAAACTGCTGCCTGCTTTCGTTCTTCCAAATTCAAATATTGATTGCGCGAACTGTATGCCAGCCCGTCGTCCTCCCGCATCGTAGGCACGGCAATGATCTCGATCTTGAAATTAAGATCGCGCACCATGCGACGAACGATCGCCAGTTGCTGAAAATCTTTCTCGCCAAACACTGCCGCGTTCGGCGCAAGAATATTGAACAACTTCGCCACAACCGTGCAAACCCCGCGAAAGTGTCCGGGGCGCGACTTGCCCTCGAGCGACTTCGAAAGAGAGGATTCTTCAACGAACACCGAACGGTCGCCTGCAAATACTTCCGCTGCGCTAGGCCGGAACAGAAAATCGACACCGATGTTTCGACAAAATTCTTCATCAACTTTTTCCGGGCGCGGGTAGCACTCGTAATCGCTTCCTGGTCCAAACTGAAGCGGATTTACAAAGATGCTCACCACTACTTCGCCGTCGCGTCCAGCACGTTCACGTGCCACGCGAAACAATTCGGCATGCGCCTTGTGCAACGCTCCCATCGTGGGCACCAGCACCCGTGCCTTTGAGCGCGCTAGCGATTGCGCTTCAGCAACCGTAGTCAAAATTTTCACGACGCCAGCTTTACCCAACTGCGTCCGGTGCGCGAATCATGAAATGCAATTAGCCGGGGCGAGCACTAATCAAAGGAACAGGATAAATGCGCCGGTGATCATCAGCGCGAGCATCCAGACCAAATCGATGTTGAACCACGCCCGGCGCAGCATGCCAACGCCAAGTTTTTCGTAAACCAAAATCGCGACCGCCGCCGTCATTAGAAGATATCCCAACGTGTGAACTGCGACCGAAGCTGCGAGCAGAGACGGCGCGCTAAAATTTGCGAATGCAGTGCCGTGTTGAGACCAGAGGTGATGCGCATCGTCCGCGTCCGGCGATCCCAGGAAGAATGGGACGAGCATCAATCCGGCGCCATGCGCTGATGCCATGACAAAAGACCATAGGGTCAAATCGCCAAACCCGACACGCATTCCGACCCAATTCGGATGACGCGAACGCAATAGACGATAGAAGCCAAAGGCAAACAGGATCGTGGCAGCGGCAATTTTGAGAGTCCGATGTGGCAAACTAACCCGGACAACAAGCACCGCGGCGATAATGATTCCAATGGAGAGCGCGTGCCCCAGTACCATCGGCGGCAGCGCACGGAGCACCGCTGCCCGCTTCTGCTCCTGCAGCCCCAGCGCCACGGCAAACAACCATCCCATGGCAGGATTGATCCCGTGAAAAGCGCCGAGCCCGAAGACCGCCAGCCACGGCCAGAGCCCGCTCACGGAAAACAGAAGGAATCTGTCGAGGAATCTCCTCCTTCGAGACGGATCTGGTGAACACGATAATCGCTGCTCTCGACGAAGAAGTTTTCGTCGAAGGTGATGCCGCCTTGCGCGTTAGCCGCCAGTTTAACCATCCAACTACCCACACCGTCGGGATAAAATTGCCCGTCCCACGTGGAGTAAAGTGAGTTCGTGAAATAGACGCGTTTGCCGTCGCGACTTACTTCTACCATTTGCGGTCCGCCAGCCAGCGGTTGCTCTGGATTCTTTGGGTGGGGTGTGCGATTGGCAATGCCGCCAATGCGCACCGACCCGGTCTTCTTCGGATTGAATGGATCCGAGACGTCGTACTGCAGAAACTCGCCGGTTCCCCAGCAGGACACGTAGAGGAATTTGTCGTCCAGCGATAAATTAATGTCTGTCACCAGTGGCGGCACGGCCTTAAAATCCTTCAGCAGCGGCGGTAACTTGTCCGGGTCGGCAGGTTCGGCCGGAATTTCGATCACCTTTTTGAGACCCCACGCGCCATTGGCACGATGCCACAGCCAAATCGAGGCGGACAAATCCTTAACAGAAACGACGACGCAGGCGAAGCCGTAGGCTTTGGTCGGGTTGTGCGCTGGTCGCATCTCGAGGACCATTTGTTGCTCCTTGCCCAAATCGAGCACCTGGATATGCCGGCGTCGGCGCAGGTCCCAGACGTGGATTTGATGACCATATTTGCTGCCGAGGAGTAGGTCGGGCTGCAATCCGCTCTCAATCATGTTCGGGGTGCCCCACTCGCTGGTGAGCAGCGTGTCGAACCCCAGATGCCACCAGAAATCATACTGAAGAAACTGAGGGCCCCGGTTCATCTCCCACTGACCCAGAATCTCGAACGTTTCACAATCGAGCATGAAAATACCTCCTGGGCCATCACCATCGGGGGCTCCAAGGGCGCTGACGTAAATAGCTTCCGGCCCGCAGTGAATCGTGTGTGGACGCGAGTAATTGGCGCGCGCAAAAACTTCTTCAGGCTCGATTACCTTGACGATCTTCGGCTCTCGCGGATTCGGCTTTGTGTCGATAATATGCATGCGCGACGAACGCAACCCAGGCACAACCAGGTAACGGCGCTCGACGTGCGGATGGGGCGCATATGGGCAAAGGGCCGAACTACACGCATTCCAACCAAAGTGATGCAGTTCGTCGCCGAATTTCGGCAAGGTCACCTGGCCCACGCGCTGGCCGTAGGTGCTCGACCCCGGATCGAGATCCACGACTAGTATCGCGTCGTTAAGCTTGCTGCCGGGCGGATTAAGAGCCGCCACGAACGCATGTTTTTCCGGGGGCGCCTGCATTGCCAGCCGTGGCGAAGGATAAAACGTGGGATCGGGTTTCAGTAGCGGCATAAATGCTTGTGTATTTGGTAGTTCAGTCCATTACCCTTCGAAGACGAACTTTCAAGGCATTTCGAGAACTGCTGAAACGAGTGGCATGGAAACTGGCAAATTTCATTCCAGCCAAATCGCCTGCCGCGCGAATCGAAATTTTTTGTGCCCAAAGTTGGTCCAGCCGGCACGCTCCGCGAGATCGCGCATTTCGGAAAATGAAAATGCACGAACCGCAGAGAGTCGCGCGTCGTAGCGCGTCATCGGCTCGCGAAAAATCAGCGCGGTCAAAAGATAGACGCCTGCTTGGAGGAAAAATCCGCGGCGCAAATCCGACACCAGAACAAACCTCCGGGAGAGTTCGCGAGATCGTCGCAACAAACTTACGGCGTCTTCATTGCTGAAATGATGAAGAACTAACGAACAAAGCGCGATGTCGTAGCCTTGAGCGAAATCCCATTCCAGAATGTTTGCTGCATAGTAGGAAATTTCCGGGTACTCGGCGCTCAAGCTTCGGGCGATTTCCAGCGTCGCACCTTGCCGATCGACTGCATCGATCTCGATTTGCGCGCCAATCCTTCGCGCGTGATCCACGAGCAGTCGCGGAATATCGCCGGAACCCGTGGCAAGATCGACAACGCGCATTTGCGCGCCGGGAATTAGCCAGCGCCGCACGAACATCGAAACGAGACCGTGGCTACCGAACCACCGATTAAGTTGCCGAAGCCGTTCAAGATCGCGCTCCAACTCGGGCGAAACCGGCTGCGGCCGATCCATCATTTCCAGGACAGCCGGATCGAAGTTTCGCTTCATTTGGTCCAATGCGCTTGGTCAGCGCCAATCGCGTGCAGCGGGCTAGCGCCCAAGCCACGCTGCATTCCATTGGCTGCGTCCGCTCCAGAAATAGGCCGCCACGCACCAATCGAAGGACGCACAAAAAGCGCCGTAGGCCATTGGCAACTCAGTCACATGAGCGCCGAACAGGTCTCCTCCGGCATGAGCAAGAATCTCATGAAGCACGTCCCAAATACCGTGCAGAGAGTACCCGATTATAAGCGCAACCGGCACTCGAATGCCCACAAGGCCAAAGACAGCAAAAAAAACCACGGCTCCTGTCTCGAGTTGCCACGCTTTTTGATTCCCGAAATAGGCAGCAAAGGCCAGATAAAATCCCGCGATCGCAATCAGGAACAGCGCGAAGAAAATCTGCTCTACCTTTGCCAAGAATAATTTCTTCGCAATGCAAACCGACCCGGCTGCTGCCAGGAACCCAATAGAAACATAAAGGATGATGATTACCAGGAATGCCATGCCTTCTGTGTCCGTTCAGACCGTCTTACAGCGAAAGAAATTCGCGCCACGCCCCGGGCAACTCCGCTGTCTCAATATCACTTGCGATGCGCCCCTCGAATTCGGGATGAAAAATCGTGCTTGTTCCGTAAACCATGATCACATCTTCCGCGCCTTCAGCACGAATCGCGTGCGCCACGCCCGGTGGAATTACGATCCCAACGTTGTTGTCGCTACGATGATTATCGCCATCAACAAAGAAACGCATCACCCGCCTGGGAAAGCCAACTCGGATGTCGCACAAAATCATCTCAACGCGACCCTGCAAAAAAAACATTACGTCCCATTGCTCGTCATCGTAACGGCGGACCGAATAATTCTCAGGCTCGTCCACGAACAAGCCGCGCAACCATTCTGCCGCCACTTTATTTTCTGGAACGCTGGGCGGATGCACATGGAAACCTTTTGCCGTGTTTGCGAACATCCGCGCAGCCGACCATTGCTTCGGCCAGAAGCTAATCTGCGCGAGAATCCCTTCGTCGCGCCGCACAAATTCGCCAAAGAATCCGCGGTGACGCTGCGGGTGAACCCTTCGCGGGAAAATTTCCACGCCCGGGATCCAGGCTTCCTTGATCTTCCGCTGGCCGCGGTCCGCCGCCACAAGTTCGCCGGCATCCACACCTCGTCGCGAAAGCTCTTGTGCGAAAGATGCGGTGCGATAGTCACGCGCCTTAAGCGCATCTTGAGCGCCGGGGTCGATGCCCTGCCAGAGGTTTTTTTTGCCCTTGCTCATTTTTAGTTCAATTAGCCGCTCTACTGCCTAACGAGAAATCGGCGTGTTCGCGAGAAAAGATTTTTGGTATAATAGGCGTTTTAATTAACGCCGCGGTCGGGGGAAGCAAATAGTGCATGGGGATTGGGTGACGGTGATGACGGACCATATCCACGGACGCCGACACCGCGCATATTATATTGGTTGAAGCGAGTCGCAGGCAAATCTACCCTGCCGCGCCACACTGCGATACCAGCGGTCCCGCAATGCTCGATTTTGTCGTTTATCTTCTTTATCGCGCGGGGTCGGCCATCGCCGCCGCGCTGCCATTGCGGTTGCTCTTTGCTGTTGGGCAAATCCTCGGCTCTTGCGCGTGGCTCGTTTCGGCGAAATATCGACGTTTGGCAGAACGCAATGTTGCGATTGCATTTGCCAATGAAAAGTCGCCGCGCGAATTGCGCCGTCTTGTGCGCCGGCATTTTCGGCGGCTGGGCGCTAACTTGCTTTCGAGCGTAAAACTCATGCAAATGTCGCCGGAGAAAATCCTGCGGCGGGTGAGGGTTGAAAACATCGAGGCGATGGACAGTCGTTTTCGCGCCGGTATTCCGGTCGTACTGGTGTTGAGCCATCTCGGAATCTGGGAATTATTTGCCCAGCTAATGCCGAAGTTCGTTGGCTACGTACGGAACGCCAGCGTTTATCAAAGACTCGGCAATCCCTTTATCGACGCGCATGTACGGCGCACCCGCAGTCAGACGGGATTGGAACTCTTTGATCGTAAAGACGGCTTCCAACCCGTGATCGACCTGCTTCGTTCCGGCGGCGGCGTTGGTGTTCTGTGCGACCAACACGCGGGCGACCACGGTGTCTGGACGCCGTTTTTTGGAAGACTAGCTTCCACTTCACCGCTGGCTGCTCTGCTGGCCAAACGCACCAGGGCGGCGCTACTCGCTGCAGGAGTTTACACAGACGGCTTCGCGCGATGGCGCATGGTGTTTACCGAGCGCTTCGATACTGCAAAGGCATCTGTTGGGGCGCTTACATTCAAGATAAATGAAGTCGTCGAGCAACAAATCCGGCACGCACCGGAAGATTGGTTTTGGGTGCATAATCGGTGGAAGACGCCCCAGCCGCATTTTCTCCTCTCCCAGTACAAACGCGGGATCTATCTGCCAGACCAGATTTCACCACAACAACTGAAGCCATTTCGCATTCTCATTCGTTCAAGCAACTGGCTCGGGGACGCCGTGATGAGCGCGCAAGCAGTCCGTGCGATCAAGAATGGCCGTCCTGACGCTCAAGTCACAATCGCTGCGCCAACCAAGATCGCGCCGATGTGGAAGCTCGTCTCTGAAGTGAACGAGATTATTCCAATATCAAGTCGTTCGCTCCTGCGGTCTGTACGGCTGATTCGGCAACGAGCGCATTTTGATGCCGCGATCCTTTTCCCAAATTCGCTGCGTGTTGCTCTTGAGTCCTGGGTAAGCGGAATTCCGCGCACGGTTGGTTATCGCGGACACCGGAGAAGATGGCTGCTGAGCCAAACCGTGCCTGAGCCGCGAAAACCAGGTCCGCCGGAGCATCATTCGTTCCGCTTTCTTCGTATCGCGCGTGAATGCGGAGCGGAAACGTCCAACGCTAAACCGGCAACGAGCAATCAGCTATCGGCAATTGGCAATCAGCCATTAAGAATCGGCCTTTGTCCCGGCGCAGAGTATGGCCCGGCCAAACGATGGCTCCCGGAACGATTCGCAGAGGTGGCCTCAAAGATTAGCGCACAATCATCGGTGCACTGGGTTTTGTTCGGAACGAAGAACGACGCGGTGATAGGCGATCAGATCGCAGCTGCGATCGACGACCATTGCGTGAATCGGATCGGCAAGACCACGCTTGATCAACTTATCAACGAGTTGCAGAAATGCCGTCTACTGCTGACCAACGATACCGGCACGATGCATCTTGCGGCATTGCTCGGCGTGCCGGTAGTCGCCATTTTTGGTTCCACCGAGCCACGTCTGACCGGGCCGCTCGGCAATGGTCACATCATCCTGCGACATCATGTCGAATGCAGCCCCTGTTTTCTCCGCGAATGCCCAATTGATTTTCGCTGCATGAAAGCGGTGAGCACTCAGGAAGTGGCCGATGCAGTGCTGTCGATCCTTACCAGGAGATTTCAAATTTGAAATTTCAGATTCCAAATCTGACACTCGCGAGTATGACCTACGAAGTCATCGAATCATCCTTTTGCGTTTTACAATGCAACAAGATGCGGAGTCGAAATCTCAAATTTGAAATTTGAAGTCCCGAAATGGCCCCACCGCAAATCCGCACAGAAGTGCAGGTGATGTTTTTCGATACCGATTGCGGAGGCGTCGTCTCTAATATCGCCTATCTGCGTTTCATCGAGATCGCACGCACACGTCTCGTTGAGGAACTTGGTCTCGTCCTCACAGAGATGACCGAAAAGCAAATCTATCCTGTGGTGGTACGCACCGAAATTGATTATCGCCGCGCAGCCAAACTCGGTAATCGGTTGGTGATTGAAGGCTGGCTTGATCAGGTGGAGCGCGCGCGGTTCCGGTGCGCATTTCGAATCACGCGACCAGATGACA
>DATEZD010000156.1:0-12513 GCA_035255865.1 Candidatus Udaeobacter sp. | reverse complement strand
CGCACAGCGGCGACGGTTTGCTCTGGCGAAATGATCCAGACGCAACGCCGTTTCGATCTCACTCTGACCGTCCAGGATTATTTGCGCATCGTAGAAATGAAGACCGGATCCCTTTTCTCCGCTGCAGCGGAGTTGGCTGCGATCATCAGCGAGGCTGATCCCAACGTGATCGAAGCGTCCAAGAATTTCGGGTTTCAAATCGGGACGGCGTACCAAATTTACGATGATTGCCTCGATCTTGCCGGCACTGAGAGCGCAACCGGCAAAACGCTTGGGACCGACCTGCGAAAGGGCAAATTCACTCTGCCGGTTCTGATTTTCCTGCGCTCCGCCTCGGAGTTCGAACGGCAACGCTGTTGCCGGCTGGTGCTGGAAGAACAAATCGAGGAAATGATTGAGCTCTTGAAAAATGGCGCGACTAACGGAGCACTAAACGAATCAATCGCGGCCGGCAGCGATTTGATTCGCGAGGCACAAGGCACGCTGGACGGGATCGCGTCGAATCCCTACACCGATGCGTTGTTCTCCCTCGGCGACACGCTGTGCGATATGTTCGATCAACTTCGCGTCTGATGAATTGTGGGAGGGACCTCGGCCTGCCGCGCCGTAGCCAGACGAAGGCGGGTGTCCCGACTTTTAGCAACGTTTCGTCGCGGCGCTAAGGCCGCTCCCACTTTGATATGTCGCAGCTCAAAATCCGCGAGATGCCGGAGGACGAGCGGCCTCGGGAAAAATTACTGGCACACGGACCGGATGCGCTGAGCAACGCGGAATTGATCGCAATTCTGCTGCGCACTGGCCGGCCTGGAATGAACGTCGTGGAGGTAGCGCGCGAGCTGCTCGACAGATACAAATCATTCGCGGAGTTGAGCCGTTGTTCGGTCCAAGAAATGAGCAAAATCAAGGGAATCGGTCCGGCCAAAGCATTGGAACTCGTGGCGGCGTTTAATCTGGGAAAGCGTTTCGCCCAAGAACCTTTGTCTCAGCAAAAACTCGATTCCCCGGAATTGATCCACAAATTGCTCGGCGATGAAATGCGAATGCTGCAGACCGAGTCGCTTCGCGTCGTGCTGCTGGACACTCGTTACCGGTTAAAGCGTGTCGAGCCAGTGTCACTTGGCAGCCTGAATGAGAGCATCGCGCATCCGCGCGAGATTTTTCGTCCAGCGCTCACTTATTCGGCCCATGCCGTTATTGTCGTTCACAATCACCCGTCCGGCGACGCCTCGCCGAGCCAGACCGATCACAGTTTGACGAGACGTCTGGCCGAAGCCGCGGAACTGTTGCAAATCAAATTGCTCGACCACATCATCATCGGCGCGCCGTCGGAAGGAAGCCCAGGATATTTCAGTTTCAAGGAGGCAGGAGTTCTGTAAGAACGGAAAATCCGAAATTCGAATTTCGAAATCCGAAACAAGATGATCAGCGCAAGAATCCGTCCCACTGCGATTGTCGCTCCCGACGCCCAAATTGGAAATCCGAGTAGCGCACGCGTCTCGCGTGCTGGCTTCGGCGACGCGCCGAAACAGTCTTTCGTTGTGCGGTATTTGCTCAGTAAGCATTGCGCCAAGAAAAGTTCGCGACGGCGAGGACGCGTTCGCCAGCATGCGAGACGCATGCGCTACCCGGATTGCCGCTGCGCCCTGGTATACTTTAAGCCAGCGACGATGGCCATGGCACGTGGCCGTAGCAAGGCAACATGGCTCACATAAAGATTCATTCTACCGCTCTTGTCGATCCGGGCGCACAGCTCGGCGCTGATGCCGAGATCGGACCGTTCTCAATTATTGGATCACAGGTGTCGATCGGCGAAAAAACGATCGTGCAATCGCACGTCGTGATAGAAAGCGACGTCACGATCGGCACTGGTAATTTCATCGGGCACGGCACAATCATTGGCGTGTCGCCGCAGGACGTTTCCTTTTCTCCGGAGCGAAAAACCAGAGTGGAGATCGGTCACAACAACGTCATTCGCGAATACTGCACAATCCATCGCGGCAGTCCCGAGGGCAGCGCGACGAAGATCGGCGACAAAAATTTCCTGATGGCAGGCGCGCATATCGGACACAATTGCCTCATCGAAAACAACGTCGTCATCGCGAACAATTGTTTGTTGGCTGGGCACGTGCGCGTAGATGATGGCGCGTTTCTCGGCGGCGGCTCAACCTTTCATCAGCACATGCACATCGGTCGGCTGGTGATGGTGCAGGGCAGCTCCGCGTTCGGGAAGGATCTGCCGCCCTTTGTCATCGCAGCAGAGCGCAATTCTGTGTTTGGCTTAAATGTGGTCGGGCTTCGCCGCGCCGGATTCGGTGCAAAGGATCGAGACGAAATCAAGGCGGCATTCAAGCTCGTCTACTTGGGCGGATTGAACATTTCGCAGGCGCTCGAAAACGCGGCGACGATGAAATTCGGCGCACCAGCGCGCGAGTTCCTGGACTTCGTCGCGAACGCAAAGAAGCGCGGCATTTGCCCACTCAAACGCGGCACGAAGAAAGAGATATCAATCTAGCGAGGTGGCTAACCTGGCGCTGGTCGAACTAAGCTTAGTAAGATCTAGATAGTTGCGTACCTCTTAATAGTACGGCTGAACAGCACTCAGCGTCAAAGTAATGTGATGCTCACCACAGAATGTTTTCAGCTCGTCCGTAGCCTTAATAAACTTGTTGTTCCATCCCGGCCCTCCGGTCGGTCCAAGCCACCTCTGAAAAGAAACTTCGCTCCCCCAAGGGAACTTCCCGATGTGCTCTTTTAGTGCTTCGACGCTTTTGAACACTTTAAAGTCGAGTATGGCGACTTGCTCGCCTGTATCCTGAAGCGTGGCCAACCGAATCACGTGATATGGCCCTGGTATAGGTGTGCTTCTCGGAGTAGGGCTCGGAATTGCATTTGCGTTGGCTGGCGCGTAATCTCCAAGGCGGATCGAATACGTAGCTTCCGGGTGGATCCTCGTGGGGGGAGCACAACGAAGGATCAACACGGCCTGATTGATCAGCTCCTTCTTGATGGGAAACCGAACGTCGATTTCGTTTTCTTTATTCCCTCTCGATCTAATCGCCAAAGGAACGCGGAGCAGCGTGCCCTTTGCATCGTTCAGGCTAAGATCAAGCTCGAATAGGTCATTGAGCTTACTAGCTGCGGTAGTGCGAAATTTTACCCAATAGTCTGGCGCAGGGCCTTCGATTGGGATGACCGCATCCATACCTTGAGATCGCTGTTCATCGTGCTCGTCTTGCACGGAGAGTGTGTAACCGAGTTCTTTCTCGAGCTCGGAGCCACGTTTGACGTCATAGCGATAAACGTCGCTTCCTGGAGCGGGGCATCCAAAGGCGACAAGGAAACAGACAACGCTCGCTATTCGCATCATAGCGTATTTGCCAGCGAGAATTAGAGCAATTTTCTAGTTAGAGCGAACATTTTTCCGTCTTAACGCCCAATCGTCGGGTTCAGCCCAATCAGCGCGAGCATGCGGCCGGTTTTTCCTTTTTCCGCGCGGTAGGAGTAGTAGCGATCCAGGTCGCAGGCCGTGCATACGCCGGAATCGTGAATTTCTTTCACGCCGAACGCGCGACATTGCCGGACGATTTCGCCTGCAAAATCGACTTCGTAATGCGGCGGGCGAATGCAGGGGCTGAGTTGCAAAATCATCTCAGCGGGATTCGAGCCGAAGCGATCAATCATTTCCGTGATCGCATTCGTGACGACACCGAGCTCGGTGCCTTTGCGACCGGAATGGACGAGACCAATTGCCGACGTTTTTGGATCGACAATGTAAACAGCACAACAGTCAGCAACGTAAACGCCAAGCACGATGCCACGTTGATTTGTGATCAGGCTGTCGCAGCCGGGGAATTCGCGACCCATAGGGTCGCGGCTACAACTATCGATAACGGCGATTTTGTTTCCGTGAATTTGTTGCGCGGTAAACAGGGGCCAGTCGCCGACGCCGAGTGCGTTGCGAATTTCGCGATGCGCGACGTCGAGCCGCTTCAACACTTCGGCTTTGTCATGCCCCGCAGGCGCGGGGTCGATGCCCGGAATTCTATGCGTGAAAACGTGGCGACAGATTCCAAGCGCGCTCAGCGCGGGAAATTTCTCGAATGGCAGATGCATGATCTAAAGCTCCAGATTCCAAGCTCCAACATCCAGGTAGAATTGTCATCCTGAGCGTAGCGAAGGATCTCTGTTGTTTTCCCCCGAAGGCGCTGATCCGAGATGTTTCGCTCCGCTCAACATGACAACGAAAGCCAGCCACGCTGTTGGAGATTTAAGCCGTGTCCAGAGCCTGGAATTTGGATTTAAGCCTATTTGGAAAACGAAGTTCGGGATCTTCCGGCCGGGCTTCGCAGCTCGTTATCGTCACCGTGCTTTGGTTTTCCTTCCGCGTCCACGCCGCTGCCGGTGTAATAGGTTTTCGTTTTGGTAGCGCGCGGCGCAAGGTTGGCGAACGTCTCTTGAAAGCTGCTCTGCGCGCCGGTGGCCCGGTCGAATTCTGCCAGCGAGGAGTTGTATCCAAAGAGCGCCTGCAAGCGCGTCGATTGCGCGGTGAGCAATTGCACCTGGGCGTTGAGCACATCCAGTTGCACTCCCGCGCCGGCGTCCAGGCGCGCCTTGGCCAGGCGTAAGGCTTCGTCGGCTAGCTCGACATTTTTCTCCTGGCTTTGAATTAATTCGCGGTTCTGCAGCAAATTTGAATACGCGGTCTGGATTTCCAGCTCCACCTGCCGGACGTCATCGTCGTACGTGTTCTTGGCTTCAAAAAGCAAGGCCCGCTGTTGAATGACCTGACCAGCGATCGCGCCGCTGTCCCAGATTGGCAAACTGCCCTGCACCGTTGCGATCCAACCTTTGGAAATATCGTGCCAACTGGAATTCGTGGGCGAGCTGACCCATTCTCCGCCGCCCGTGGTGGTGATCGTTGGGAGCCATTGACCCGCTGCCGCGCGGACTTGCTGGAGTTGGTTCAACACATTTGCGCGCGCCTGTTTGAGAAACGGGCGCCGCTCTTTTCCCATCTCGATCGCATTGGCCAGTGCGATCGTGCGCGGGAGGTATGGCATTTCGCCCACCACTTCCAACGATGGGTTCTCACCGTGTCGCGGCTGGAAATCCAGGCCGAGTGTCTTGGCCAAAGTAAGTTTCGATATTCGATAGTTGTTTTGCGCAGTAATCAATAGCGGAAGCTGATTGTAGAGGGCCACTTCCGCTTGGAGAACGTTGAAGCGCGGGACTGTTCCCGCTTCAAACCGATTCTGCTGGTCTTTCAACTGGGTCTCCAAAAGATGGACCGATTGCTCGTTCACCTTGATGAGCTCTCGGTTAACCACGATTTGATAGAACTGCGTTTTTACCGTCGCAATGAGCTGGTCCAGAATATTGCGGAACGCGAAATAGGCGCTGTCTCGCTGAAAAAAGGTGCCGCGGATCTGCGGCCAGCTTGTGCCGTTAAAAATCAGCTGGGTGCCCAGCACGCTGATGGCATAGGAGACATCGCTCGCCTGCACATTCTGAATCGGTGTGGGGGACGGGACGGCTAGCGGCGCCTGGACGTCCCTGACTTGCGACGGCGGCGACTCCAGAAAAGATGCGCCCCCGCCCGTACTGGTCGGCCCTCCGGTTGTCGTACCGGTGGTTCCAAATATCCGGGCGCCTATCAGGTTCGGATCAGTCCAATCATAATTTGCCCGTCCCGTGACCTGCGGCAGGACCTGCGCACGGACCTGAATGACTACGCCTTTGGTCCGCTTGATTTCTTGTTCCGCGTTCAGAAGGGCAGGATTCTGTTGGAGCGCCGTAAGGATCGCCTGGTCTATAGTAAAAGTAGGGACCCTCTGCCCGGAAGACGTTCCGTTGCCGCCAAAACTCGACTGACCCAGGATGCTGAACGCTACAAAAATCCCCAGAGGAAGAAAAAATTTTCTCATAGACGTTTAGCTGTTAGATGCGCGAAAGCCGATGTCCGGATTCAACGCAGTCTCATAGCACCGCCGCCAAACAAATGGAAGTCATTTCGACTGGCAGTAATCGTAAATTTTACTGTAAATTTGAAGCCAGGCCTTTTGTTCATCGGGCGTGAGGTGGTTCAGTATTTTCATCAGGTTCCCGACCATTTCCTCGCGAATCCGGCACACCAGGGCTGAGCCTTTCGGCGTGATACAGACCATCACTTTGCGTCGATCATCCCGCGCAACCGAGCGCACCACGTAACCAAGATTCTCCAGGCGCGCCACCAAGCCGCTCGCTGCCGCGGTCGTATGCCCCATCTTTTGTGCAATCGCAGACATGGTGAGCACTTCCTTTCGATCGAGATAAGTGAGTAGAAAAAACTGCGGAAAGGAAACATTGCCGGGCGCAAGTTCCTTGCAGAGATGCAGCATAAAACAGCGCTGCATTTCAAGGACAATATGAGAAAGCCGCTCGGCATCGGCACGAATTTGATCACTCGGAGTTCGTGCAAACGCGGTGGCGCTTCCCGTATTCAAGGCGATAAAGCTAGAAATGTGCGCATGCCCTGTCAAACTCGCTTCGCGGAGAAATTAGCTAATCCCAGATTTGAACCTCAACAATTTCATCGGCTCTCAACGACTGGCCGACGGCGAGCCGCAGCAACGCATTGGATTGGCTTAAGCCAAACAGCGCATGCGATTCCTGGCGACCAATCGGAGTAAAATGGCCGTGTTCGAGTTTCCCGCGAATGTAATGGGGGCGATCGCTGTCGTTCGTTAGGGCGACAGTCAACTTCGCCGGCACTTTTGGCAGATCGAAATTCGCTGCCCCCATCATTTTCAAAATCGCGGGCCGCACGAATTGCAAACACGTGACAAAAGCCGACACCGGATTCCCCGGTAATCCAAAAATGAAACACTCAGCGCCTGGAACAGAACCCTCACCGGCGCTTCGCGCCCGCCTCTCCCTCCCCGAGGGAGAGGATCGAGGTGAGGGTGCCCTCTGCTTCACACATCCAAACAAGAATGGTTTGCCCGGTTTGATCGCCACGCGCCAGATGTCGATCTGCGCTCCGAGATCGTGCAACGCATCCTTCACCAAGTCGTGCTCACCAACAGAAACGCCGCCGCTGATAATGAGAATGTGGTTCTTGATCCCGCGCTTGATCGCTTCGATCAACGATTCGCGTTCGTCACGACAATGCTCCACGGAATCTACGACCGCACCGCAGCGTTTCAGCAACGCCTGAAGCAACGCCGAATTGCTGTCATAGATTTGTCCCGGTTCAATTTTTTCGCCCGCCTTCACCAGCTCGTCACCGGTTGAAATGATTGCTGCGTTCACTTCGCCGCCGACAGTCACTTCGGCGAAACCCTGAGAAGCCAGAAGAGCAGCCGTTGCGGAACGAATTCGCTCGCCCTTCGCCAGTATCCGCTGTCCCTCCGCCAGATCGCAACCGCGCTGCCTAATGAATTCGCCAGCTTCGACCTCCGTATTGATGACAATCTCATCATCGTCACGGGTTACGTCTTCCTGCATTACGACGGCGTCCGCTCCGGCAGGCATCGTCGCGCCCGTGAAAATCCGCACCGCTTCACCAGACGAAACGCGGAGCTTCCGATCAAAGCCAGCTGGCTGTTCGCCAATCACGCGCAGTCGTTCGCCTTTTCTGCAAGAACTCGCCACGACCGCATAACCATCCATTGCAGAATTATCGAAAGCCGGCAGCGGCAGACGCGCGAAATGATCTTCGGCTGAGAAAAAATCCAGCGATTTTGGGATCGACAACTTTCGCGCCGGCAAAGGCCGAACTGTCTGGAGAATCTTCTTTCGCGCTTCTTCCTCGCTGATCACAGCTAATCATTTCAATTAGCAATTGGAAATTGGCAACTCCGATCCAATCGCGAGCACGCGACAAAAGTCGGTGTCGGCAATTGCAAAATTGGAAATTGGAAATCCCCAATTAATCGCGATATTCTCGCTCTGTTTTTTGGTGAGGTGGCTGAGTGGTTGAAAGCAGCGCTTTGCTAAAGCGCCGTAGCCCAAAAGGCTACCGAGGGTTCGAATCCCTCCCTCACCGCGTTTCGCGCCTGGCAAAACTCGAGAGGAAAATCCACAAGCGGGCACACTATCGGATGCACTAGCGGGAGCGTAATCCCTCCCTCACCGGTTTTTCTCTTTCTATATCGGCCGTTGGATGCTCGACGTTCGGCGTTTAGGATTTGTTGAGTCACCAACACTGGCACACCGTTCAACGGATAGAGTTGAGGAGCGCTATTTAAATTGGCAGTCCCGCCAGCCCGTCGCACCAGGCAAAAAACCGTTTTCAGTGACCTCAAAACACTCGGGCCGATGTTTTGAATTTGGTTTTTTCGGGATCGGATGAGCCCTTTTCCAGCCCGTTATTGCATTACGGGCTGCGGGACAATTTTAGCCCGCAAAAAACAATAATCAGAAAAACACACCTCAATCCATAAATATGAAAACAAAAATTCACCTTAAGAAAACTCGGCTGTCTCTACAGCTCGTGCCGGCTGTGACGATCCTCGTCGCGCTGGCGATATCCATCCCGATGTCCGCACAAACGGTTACTACCTTTGACGCGCCGGGCGCTGGCACGGGTGCCTTTCAGGGCACCTTCCCCTTCAGCATCGCCCCGTCTGGGACGATCATAGGCCGCACCCGGGACGCAGGCAATGTGCGCCACGCTTTCATCCGGTCCCAGCAAGGCAGTTTCACCATCTTCGATGCGCCTGGCGCGGGTACGGCCGGCGGACAGGGAACGTGGGCCTACGCAACGAACCCGGCCGGGGAAATTACGGGATTCTTCTATGACTCCACCACTGCGGCTCACGGCTACGTTCGCTCCAATCAGGGCGTGATTACGGTCTTCGATACGCCGGGCGCGGGCACGGGACCTTTTCAAGGGACGTTTCCTGCTAGCCCGCTAATCATTAATCCCAATGGGGCCATCGCAGGATGGTCCACGGACTCGTCCAATGTTAATCACGGTTTCCTGCGCGATAAGAATGGCGCCATCACTACATTTGACGTTCCGGGCGCTGGCACCGGCGCAGACGAGGGTACGTTTAGCTACGCGATTAGCCCAACCGGCGCGATCACGGGATTCTATTTTGACGGAGCCGATGTGAGCCACGGCTTCCTGCGGGATACGAATGGCGTCATCACCACCTTCGATGTTCCGGGCTCCGGCACGGGCGCTTTCGAGGGCACATACGGTGGGGGCTTTACTCCGAGCGGAACCATCATGGGAAATTACTACGACGCGGACAATCTAAGTCACGGCTTCGTGCGAAATACTGATGGCACCTTCGTGACGTTCGATGCTCCCGACGCTGGCACGGTCCCGGGCTCCTTGGAGGGTACCTACCCCTTCGGAGTCAATACGAACGGAGCGATCACGGGATGGTATGTGGACGGGGCCGATGTGAATCACGGCTTCGTGCGCGATAACGGTGGCGCCTTGATTGAGTTCGACGTTCCGGGCGCGGGCACGGGTCCCGGCCAGGGCCCGTTACCTTTCAGCATTGCTCCGAACGGGGCTGTGACGGGATTTTTCTACGACCCGAGCAACGTCGTTCACGGCTTCGTGCGAACCAAATAAGTCCGCCTGGCAAATTCATCACCGGCGCCGATGGCGGCGCCGGTGAGGTTGCGAGAAATACTCTGACGGCAGCGCCTTCAGCAGAGGCGATTCGTCGTAACCGGATCGAAGAGATGAGCTTTGGACAGGTTCATCTCGAATTGCATCCGGTGCCCCGGTTCGCGGTGATCGACCGCCCCCTGGCCGCGACAGAGGATGGTATGTGCGCCGGCCTGGAGGTAAAGATTGGTCACTGCGCCCATCGGTTCAACGATGTCGACGATGGCAGGGAAACCGACGCCGCGGGCGCGGCGACGACGCGTTTGTTGATTTCCGTCTTGGGAATCTCCGCATCTTCAGGCCGAAGGCGACCTTGTCGCGTGTTGCCCTTTTGGAGAAGAGAAACCTCGCGCGATTGCGCGATTTGGACTACGCTTAGGGCTAGACAAAAGTTGACGAACTGCAATTCGAGTTGCGGGAAGGAACTAGTCGGCCTCATGAGCGGGCGAAACGAACGGACGTCGAGCCACGAAAGACCAGCTGATTGCGTTGCATCGCCCGTTTCTCCCAAAGCGGATGGATCAACGGACGCCTCAAAAACTCTGGAAGCGATGTTGCCCCTCGTGTACGACGAGCTTCGTTTGCTCGCCGGCGGCTATCTGCGCAATGAGCGACCGGAACACACCCTTCAACGCACGGCCCTTGTGCATGAAGCCTACCTGCGGCTGGCCGCGCAACGCGACGTGTCCTGGGAAAATCCGGCACATTTCATTGCCATCTTCGCCCGCCTCATGCGCCAGACCCTGACCAACCACGCGGTAGCACGAACCCGGGCAAAACGTGGCGGGAGCGATCCGACCGACCTGATCCTTGAATTCTATGATCGTCACCAGATTGACGTTACCGCGGTGGATGAGGCCCTGCGGGAACTGGAGGCACTCGACGCACGGCAGGCGCAAATTGTTGAGCTGCGATTTTTCGGTGGCCTGAGGGTCGAGGAAATCGCGAAACTGCTGGAAATCTCACCGGCAACCGTGAAGCGCGAGTGGGCGGTCGCCAAGCTTTGGTTGAGGCAGACTTTATCTCAAGACGAATGAGAACTAGAGCGTCCTGCTTTCTCCGACTTCCTTTATGATTCAATACCCTTACCCCACGACCTTCTTTTGCATATGAATCCGGAACGTTGGCAACAGCTGAAAACAATCGTCGCCGACGCATTGGAGAAAGATTCACCCGTCGCCCGAACCGCGCTGGTCAGCGAGCGGTGTGCTGACGACGACGCGCTCCTCCGGGCCGCCGAATCCCTTCTCCGTGACGCGGAACCGATCTTGCGTGACAGGGAAGACGCGCTGGAAGAATGTGCTGAGACGGTGACCGGGCTTCTAGGTCGTGATTGGCTTTCGCAGACAGGCCAGCGGATTGGCGCCTACATCAAGGCGACTGTAACAACACGAATTAAATCAGATCCAGCCCGCTGGCAGCGTCTCAAGCACATCCTTGCAGATGCGCTCGAGCACACCTCAGCTGTGGAGCGGACGGCTGCGCTCAGAGAATCCTGCGCAGATGACACGACGCTTCTCCGTGAAGCCGAAAAGCTGCTCGCACATGATACGACAGACTTCGAAGACTTAGCGGAATTTGTAGCGAAGCGTCTCACTCACGACGAACGCGATCGAATTGGAGAGCGGATCGGCGCGTACGTGGTTGTCAGAGAACTCGGACGTGGCGGTATGGGAGCTGTTTATCTGGCCGAACGCGCCGATGGACAATTTGAAAAGCGAGTCGCGATCAAAGTACTCAAGCGAGGCACAGATACCGACGAAGTGCTGCGCCGTTTTCGGATCGAGCGGCAAATTCTAGCCAATCTTGAACATCCAAACATCACGCGGCTCCTTGATGCGGGTACTACGAGCGACGGTTTACCATACTTCGTGATGGAGTTTATCGAGGGGACGCCGATCGCGCGGTTTGTTCAGTGTGAGAACCTCGATTTACGGGGCCGGATCAAGCTCTTTCTCAAGGTCTGTTCTGCAGTCGATTTCGCGCATCGACATCAGATTATCCATCGAGACATCAAGCCTGGTAACGTGCTCGTCAACGATGAGGGTGAGCCCAAATTGCTCGACTTCGGAATCGCGAAGCTACTTAGCGTCGATTCTGAGGATGGTATTACCACGGTCGTGGCCGAGCGCAGGCTCACACCGATGTATGCAGCCCCAGAACAAAGTGCGGGGCAACCTGCCACAGTTGCCACCGACGTGTACTCGCTCGGTGCACTTCTCTACGAGCTCCTGGTTGGCAAGGCGCCGCATGGCAGTTCGAACGGCAGACGTTTGAAGGATGATGTATTTGAGCATTTATTCGGGTCACCGCTATCCAGCGAGGTCGTTACTGATCCAAAGACAAAACAAAAACTGCTGGGTCAGCTCGATCAAATCGTCGCGCGAGCGATGCAGCGCGATCCGGCACAAAGGTATCGATCCGTAGCAGAGATGTCTCAGGATTTAGAACGATGTCTCAACGGAGCAGCGCTTCTGTCCGAGAATTTTTCGATGGCTACGTCTGATAAGGAAAGCGGGGCCGGAAACTCAAGGGTAGGAGCCAGTTTCCGTCGTCGTTGGTACATTGCGGCGGCGGTTGTCGGAGTGATGGTCCTCGCGGGTGCAGTGCTCTCGCGTGGCCCGGGTGTTCGCTGGCTTCAGAACCAGATGTTTGGAAACGCGACGCCGGCGGCCCCGCCTAGAACTGTGGCCGAAACTGTCCGCTCAATCGCGGTGTTGCCTTTCGAACCGCTTGGCAAGGATATGAATGATGAGCTATTGGGGCTGGGCATGGCCGACGCGATCATCGGTCGCATGAGCAACCTGAAGCAGCTCGCCGTTCTGCCCACCAGCGCGGTGTCGAAATACAAGGGCCCTGCCAATGATCCAATTGCTGCGGGCCGTGCATTGGGGGTGGATGCG
>DATEZD010000155.1:0-2876 GCA_035255865.1 Candidatus Udaeobacter sp. | reverse complement strand
CAGAAGAAAGTGCACGAGGTGCCGCACAAGCCTGGGGTGTACCTGATGCGTGACCGGTTTAATCGCGTCATCTACGTGGGTAAGGCGCGCGACCTGCGCAAACGGGTGAGTTCATATTTCCTGCCATCCAAACTGGCGCAGGCCGATTTGAAGACACGCGCCATGCTGGATGCTACGTGGGATTTTGAAACTCACACTGTTCGCAGCGAAGCGGAATCAGTTTTGCTGGAAGGCAAATTGATCAAGGAATATCGGCCGCGCTACAACGTTTCCTTTCGAGACGACAAGCGCTTCCTCGTGGTCAGAGTTGATCTTTCAGAAGAATGGCCGCGTTTTCGGCTGTCCCGATTCAAAAGGGATGATGGCAGCCGCTACTTCGGCCCGTACGCGCATGCCGGGGCGCTCCGGCAGACATTAAATTTCATGCGCAAGAAATTCGGGGTGCTCACCTTTGGCCGGGGCGCGCCGACGGAGCGGGAATTGAAATCCTCAACCTATCAGGTGCCGGTGCGCTTGAGCGAGATTAGCGCTGCCGAATACCGCCAGCGCGTCGCGCAGGCGTGCGAGTTCCTCGAAGGTAAATCCCGAGAGATGATTGCGGCGCTCGAGGAACAAATGCACAACGTTGCCGAGAAAATGGATTTCGAAAAAGCAGCGGAATTGCGGGACATGGTCGCGGATTTGCGTGATACCACGAAGCCTACACGGCGGTTTACGCGTGGCAGTTTGCCGAGCACGATCGATCCCATCGCAGATGTGCGCGAGTTGGCGGACGCACTGCGTTTGCCGCACGTGCCGCGCATAATGGAATGTTTCGATATCTCGAACATTTCCGCGACGCACGTGGTCGCTTCGATGGTTTGTTTCCGGGACGGTGTGCCGGACAAGAACAATTACCGGCGCTATCGCGTGCGTACTGTCGAAGGACAGGACGATTTTGCCAGTATGGCCGAGGTCGTGCGGCGGCGATACTCGAGGATTCTTCTCGAAGCACGAGAGACAAATGCTGACGCGGCAGAGTTTTCGCAGGAAGCGGCTGTCGAGGGGCTGCGAAGATTAGAACAGCAAACGCCCAACGCTCAACGTCCAACGTGCAACGCCCAATTAGAGGATCGGAGATTCCCAGCGCCGGTTCGTTTGCCTGATCTGATCATTGTCGATGGAGGAAAAGGGCAGCTCTCCGCCGCGTGTCGTGAATTGCAGCGATTAGGTTTGCACGATCTTCCCATCATCGGCCTGGCAAAGGAACGGGAGGAGATTTATCGGCCGGACCGGGCGTTGCCTATGCGACTTCCAATGGATTCGCCTGCGTTGCGATTGCTTCAGCGAATTCGCGATGAGGCACATCGGTTTGCCAACGCGTATCACCAGCTGCTCATGAAAAAACGCGTCGAAGAAAGCATTCTCGATGATTGCCCTGGTGTAAGCCAAAATCGGAAAAGTTTATTGCTGCGGCGGTTTGGATCAGTGAATCGGCTTCGGAAAGCAGGCGTGGAGGAGATTGCCTCCACGGAAGGCATTGGCCGCAAACTGGCCGAAGAAGTGCACCGATTCCTGCAAAGCCATTGATTTATCCGCAGATGTCGCAGATTAACGAAGATTCTTTTCACATGAGGTCAATCTCGGGAACTGTGGCCGGTCTGTGGATCGCCTTGTGGCTCTTTGCGCTGTCGGCGGCAACGCAAGCACAGTCGCTGGCGCCCGTCCCGGCAGTGAGTCCAAGTGCTCCTCCGCCGGAGGAAGAGACGATCATCCCCACTTTCGAGACACAAAAACTTGCGCGTACTTACATTCTCGATGTTCCGGCGCCGCGCGGGCAGATCACAGACCGCAACGGCGCGCCGCTGGCGCAAAACCGGCTTAGTTACAATTTGGTCATCACCTTCCCAACGCCGCTCGATTTTTCGGATGCGCAGGCGCTCAAGTACACAAGGGAAAAGATCGATGAGGCAGCGAAATCAATTGGACGCAGGTTCCGGATTTCCGATGAGGCGATCCTGCGTCACTACCGCAACCGGGGAATCATGCCGTTCGAGATCGCCCAGAATCTTAGTCCGCAGGAGTACGAAAACATCAAAGACGCGCTGCCGTCCGGCATGATGGTGCGGCCCATTTACGTGCGGATTTACCCGAACGGGAAAGTTGCCGGTCAAATCATTGGCTATACGGGAAAGACCGGGCGCAATCCCGACGGCATCGTTGACAATCACGAAACGCTGTGGCCGGAAACCGAGGGACGGGAGGGGCTGGAGCAAACCTTTAACGAGATGCTCAGAGGCAAGCACGGCGAATACAAACTGACTTTCGATAAGGACGGCCGGAAAACTTCCGAGAAACTAATCACCCCGCCTGAGCCGGGCTATAACGTTGTCACCACTCTTGACTTGCACCTTCAAGAACTGGCGGAAAAAACGCTCGCAGCAAAAGCGAAGCGCGGCGCGATGGTGATTATCGACCCTAACAACGGCGACATTCTCGCGCTGGCCTCCTGGCCTACATACGACCCCAATGTGTTTGTTCCCTCCATCTCGGCCGATCAACTCAAAGCCTTACAAGACGACAAGGACATTCCACTTTTGCCACGCGCGTATCGTTCGTCTTATCCACCCGGATCGACCTTTAAGATTGGGGTGGGCATCGCTGCGCTGGAAAGCCACGCCGTTTACCCGGACGATCGATACGAATGCGTGCCGGCAATTCAGATTGGCAACGTCACCTTCCACAATTGGAAAAAAGGCAATCGCGGAGAGCTAAATTTTGTTCAGGCGCTCACGGAATCGTGTGACACGTGGTTTTACCAGGTCGGCATTAAGACCGGGTCGGGGCCGATCATCGATTGGGCATTGAAACTCGGCTTTGGCGCGAAGTGCGGTATT
>DATEZD010000154.1:0-3177 GCA_035255865.1 Candidatus Udaeobacter sp. | reverse complement strand
AAAAACTACGCAGCCGTGGCGGGTTTCACGCGGCTTTTCCGCTTTACCACATTGAACCGGCACAAACAACAGACGCGCCGGAAAAACCAAAACAGAAACCAAACCTAAACAAGAAAAACATATGAAAATCAAACAATCAGTAATCAACTCAAACAATCATCAGCCTTCGACTGCTTGCAGAGAAAAGCATGCACCGATGAAGCTGCCAATTCGTTCGACCGTCATAGCCGCCTTTGGCTTGCTCGCAGTACTCGCAACTGGCCAGGCAGCTCATGCACAGGGCCTGTCCAGGTTCAACCTGGTACCAGCTTCGAATGCTATCGCAACCTGCCTGCCGAATGCGGCGGCGGAGGTTGCCGTTTTTCCGAGGGAGGACGTTCGCGGTGTGGATACGCTGGATTTGCATGCCGAGGGCCTGCGGCCCAATACGACTTTTGCGGTCTTCCTGACCCAAATGCCGGTGCCTCCCTTTGGCGCGGTTCAGTATATCGGGGACTTCACAACGAATGCGGCGGGCAGAGGGTCCGTCCGCGTGGATGCCATCATCGATGAGGCGTTCGCCTTTAACAACATCACCGGGGTCCGTACGGATCTGAACCACATAGTGTTCTGGTTCGCCGATCCGGCGGATGATGAAGATTGCGTCCCCGGGTCTGCTCCCGGACACTTCGATGGAGACGGTGAGTCCGGAGTTGCAGCAATGTCTTCGAAGAATTTTCTTCCTGGCGCGCCACTCCCGTAACCTGCGGCGCCGTCCGTAACAATCGCGTGGAGCGGGAGCGCCTTAATCGGCGCTCCCCTCCCGCGAGTGGCGCAGGGCAGTCTCCAACTGAGCAGGCCGCGCAAATCCAGAAGGTTGGCGCGCAGCTTGAAGCTAGCAAACCTGCGCCGCAAGTGGTCAACAATCCTTAAAGCACCGCGCGCCCCGACAAAAACAGCAGCATTTCGACAATCAGCCGTCACGCTTCGCCGCGTGGCGGCTTTTTGTTTCACCCGGGCAACGATCACCACCCTTTGAATTAGCGCCCGTGGGCCATGGTCAACCAGGCATCGTCATACAGGCCGCAAATTCTAACACGACCGATAGATTCTTACAGCGCCGCCGGGAGCGATCAAAAGAAACTACACAATCGTGGCGGGTTTCAGTCGCCCTTTCCGCTTACGCACATGAACCGGCACAACAATAAACACGCCGGCAAAACCAAAACCAAACCTTAGAAAACAAAAAACCATGCAAACTAAACAATCAGTAACCAACTCAAACATCCGTTCGACCGTCATAGCCATCTTTGGCTTGCTGTCGATGGTACTTGCCGCGAGCGAGACTGCTCACGCACAAGGCACGCCGCTCGTATTCCAAGCCGCCGGACCAGATGCTACGTCTATTCAGGGCGCAGTCGATGCATTCCGCGCTTCCTTGGGGGACAACAACGGCAATAATCCAGGCCCGCTCCAAAAGGGTCGGCGCGAGATCAACTGGGACGGTGGCAACCCCAACCTTCTGGCTACGACAGCCCCGGTAAATCCGTTCCTCGTATTCCTGAACACGCGAGGCAGCCAATTCAAAACACCCGGGTTGGGGCTTTCGCAGGCTCCTCCGTCGGGCGGGCCTCAGGGCGGGTTGGCCGTGCTCTTTGGCAATCCCACCTATGCCAAAATCTTCAGGGCCTTCAGCCTGTCTCGTTTGTTCACTCCTGTGGGGAGCAACATCACCGAAGCGTCCTTCTCCATACCGGGTACCAATGGCAATGCCCCGGCAACAGTCAGAGGCTTCGGCGCGGTGTTCACAGATGTTGACCAGCCAAATGGCGTCGGCGCTGCGACGAAGGGGAGCACGCACATCGAGTACTTTGATCGAAACGGCACACTGCTATTCAGCAGTTTCGTTCCGGCCTCGCCGGGCGATGGAAACCTGTCCTTTTTCGGCATCAAGTTTGACGACGCCCGCATCGCGTCGCTTCGGATTACGACCGGCAACGTTGCCCCGGGGCCGAACGACGATCAGCAGCACGACATCGTCATGATGGACGATTTCATCTACGGCGAGCCACAGCTCATTAACTAAGCGAAGATGAAATTTCACGTTAGATACTATGGAGGCGCCGCCCAACCTGAACGCAACGGCCTTAACCCATAGAATCTAGCGAGAATAAAAACGAGCTGCCGGGGCGGCAACGAGTCCCCGGCAGCTCTTTGCCGTTTCCCTGTAGCGTCCGCTGTAGGGGAAATTTCTGGGGAGCGCGCGCGTCTCGCGTGCTGGTGAACGCGTCTCGCGTTCACGAACTTTCTTGTGGCCTTCAATCTATAGTGCCGGTGTCCGTTTCGGAGAGCGTGCGCGCCTCGCGTGTTGGTTTGAAAGCCTGGCCGTCGCTTCACGTCCGTTGCAGCGGCGCCTCGCCGAAAGGAACTTTTTAGTTAACATCAGCAATCATGCCCGACGAACGCTTTCTGATCCCGCTCGCTGACGTTCTTCGCGCTGCAAACGAACTCGTCTCAGCTGGTTTGATCCAAGACTATGCGCTTGGCGGGGCGCTTGCCGCAATCTATTACACCGAACCTGTTACCACCTATGACGCGGACATTATTTTCGTCGCCAGCGACAAAAGCTTGAGCGCAGGGATTCCCGAGATCTACGCGCATTTGCAGTCGAAAGGCTGGCGTGTCGAACGCGAGCATTTGCTCGTTAAAGACTTTCCTGTTCAATTCATCGCTGCATCCGGATTGACTGAGGAGGCAGTGCGCGAAGCAAAACCGATCGAGTATGAAGGCGTACGAGCGAAAGTTTTTCGTCCGGAGTACATCGTCGCCATAGCTGCAAGCGTTGGGCGACATAAAGATTTCGCGCGGATCGAGCAACTCATGACTCAAGCAAACATCGACAAGGCATTGCTGGACGATATTCTGAGGCGGCATAACTTGAATCTGCCAAACAAATGAAATCGGAGTTCCGCCACAAACTGGCCCGCGAGTCATTCGAAGAGAAAATTGGAAAGGTCGGCGAGCTGATTCAGTTGAGTCGGAGCGTCAAGTCCCAGGCCAGGCGCGAGGATACTGAGAACGAACGGTTTAATGGCGCGGAGCTGAGCGAATCTGTTCTCGGGCGCGATTGGAACTCACCAGAAGAGGATGCCGCGTGGTCAAACCTGTAGCCGGCGAAATCGTTGTTGTTCCTTTTCC
>DATEZD010000153.1:0-16664 GCA_035255865.1 Candidatus Udaeobacter sp. | reverse complement strand
CTTTTAGTATCACTCTTGCTCTTGCTCATGGATTTCCAGCTAACAAAGCGCGAGCCATGCAGCGAGCGCGGCCAGTTTCTGTTCTGCACGCCACGGTCCTTTCGCAACGCGGCCAAAATCCTGGATCACACCTCGTACGTTGTCGTTCGATTCTTTAAGTTTCGAGGCGGCTTGAGCATATGCATTCCGCTCTATGAGAATCTCTGTGCGAATGCCGCATGTCTGCAAGGCTTCCTCGAGCGCCGAGCGAAATAACTGACCTTCAAAGGCGTGCGCGCGGATGTGCGCATTTGCGATCGAATCGGGATCGACCTGGCTACCCACCACAAGGGCCGCGCGGCTGATCGCGCAACCTTTCCCTCGATAGCTGGCAAGAAGCGTCGCGATCGACTGTTGCGCGATGCTTCGCACCACACGCACGCGCCGGTTTATTTTTGTGGTGTCCGTTTCGAGTTTTCCCATTGCGGCGTGATAGGGCTGTCGCGTTTCTGGAAACCGCGGGTCAGACAGATCTATCCGTCGCACATCGCAGAGCTCAGGCGAACGAGTTGGACCCGTCAGCAGCACTGCAGCCGCCCATCCAGATTTTACTCGAAAGCCGAGCGCCGCAGGTTGCGGGTTCATCGAGTTCTAAATGTCACAGGAACTGTCACGACCCATCCCTGGCCCGGTGAACATTTCCATTGCCGAAGCGTTCTGATGGCAGATTCATCAAAGACCCGATTTCCTGTGGATTGAACAAGCTGGATATTCGTTACGTTTCCCTGGGCATCGAAACTTAGACGGAAGCGGCCTGTTCCTGAAAGGCCGGGCACAGAGGCGTTGGGAGGAAAGGCTGGCGCAGGCGCATAGACCAAACGCGGTTTCGGTGTTGCCCGTGGTGTAGCGCTCGCCGCGGCTGTTGCCGGCCACGTGGGCTGGGTATTAACCGCAACGCGAGACAATAACGACTCCAACGCGACGGAAGGATGTGCAATGGTTCTTTCCCCGGCCGATGTAACGATGCCTACTACTTCGCCACTTCGATTCACGACCGGAGACCCGACAGCACTGAGAGGGGTCGCGCCAGTGATTTCGAGACGTTCGGGCTCTTGTAAAGCAATCGTCGCCTCACGAGCGTTACCCTCGTTTCCGGCCAGCGCGCTGCCGATTACTACCACGCCTGCGCCCTGGGATAGATTGCCGGTCTTATTTCGTTCAAGAAATGTGACCTGCTTCACGTCGGCCTGTAGAACTGCCACGTCCAATACTTTCGAAGCCGCGAGAATCCCACTGACGTTATGGATTCCGCCGTCTGCCGTCTTTGCCACAGCATTGATTCCGCCCTCGATTGCGCGCTCCGTAGTAACGAATCTACCGTCCGGAGAAATAAAAAACCCGCTCTGCGTTCGCAGCAAATTCCCCTTTGCATCAAAGACGGTCACCCAAATCACCGAAGGCCGGACCCTTGTTTCCAGTTTTGCTAAATCGGACGACGGACTTTGATTGGCTTTTGCTCCAGGCGACGGAGCGGTTGACGGCGCGACAGCTGGCGATTGAGGTGCGGCGGTGACCTTCGATATCGATGGCGACTGCGCCATTGGTGACCCGCTGACAACCTGACTCGTCGATTTCCGCCCGCATCCCACAGCCGCAACGATAGCCGCGCAAAGCGCGTATCGAAGCAGCGGTAGTCGGAGGTTCATTTGCTTCCCGGGGATATATTGTCGCGCCTTGGACGACATTTGATCAAGGACACGAAATTCTCCCTGTATTTGCGACTACTCGAGAAAATAGACGTCAGGCTTGTCGCTCACTCCCGCTTTTTGCATCGCCTGGCGCAGGTCATCCGAAGCGGCGAACGCTTTTGCCTTGTCAGGATCTTCCACTGAAAACAGCAGAATGACTTCGTTTGTATTCTCGACGTTTCGCAAAAGATGAACCTCTTTCAGCCCGGCCTTCTGTCGTGCCGAAAGATGGTCGTCGTAAACAGGTTTCCATTTCGCGAAATCAGCAACTTTGTGGCGAACCAGCATGTGCATGTCGATTGGTCTCCTTCCTATCCCTGTTTTATCGTCGCCGTGAAAGGAGTCAATGGCGTTTAAAGTACTGCGCTGCCTTCTCGTGTTTCTTTGCCGCAGCCTTTGTCGTGAAGGTACCGAGGTTTCTGCGGTTACCGGTTTTTGGATTTTTCTTGCGAGAATACAGCCGATATTTGCCAGATTTCAGCTTCCTGATCATTGCTCCATCGGGTATTCGCAGATGAAGTCGACTCCGCGCGTTGAGTTGTAGGGCAGCCGCTTCGGTTGCCAAATCAGGACTTGCACGCAGCGCCTGCTCTACAAAGGCTTGGGCGAACGATTTGAAACGCAAAGGACGAGCAGCGCGGCAAGAATTCCGAGATTGGTCGCCAAGTGAGCGGGGAAACTCCAGTGTTGGCTGGTGTGACCGAAACAGCCACAAGTAATATCGAGTCCGCGGGCTTTTGCGGCGACGGTGGCGAGCGTGAAGACCACGATTGACGCGGTCAAAATCGACAGCGCGCCGCGATACAAAAACCGAACAACCAGCGCGAGCCCACAGAAAATCTCCAGCCACGGCAAATAAAAGGCCAGTGCCACACTGATGGGCCACGGCAGAATTTTGTAATTGTCGATGTCGTTGGCGAATTGAACTGGATCGAGCACCTTGAGTACGCCCGCATAGATGAAAATGCCGGCGACAATGAAATCGACAATACGCCAAACGAATTGGCGAGCACCTGATGGCTGATAGCTGATGGTTAATGGCTGTTCCATCGGTTCAACGCCCAACGCCCAACATCCAACGCCCAATGCCCAAGGAGCCGGGAGCCGGCAGTTGGGCGTTGGGCGTTGAGCGTTTTCTTCATCTGTTCTGTTTCAGCCACGCTTCCCATCCGCCCTCGAGCACAAACACGTCAGGAAGCTGCGCCTCCTTGCGTAGACGTCGTGCAATTTCCCGGCTCGCGTTGCAACTCAGGCTGCTGCAATAGACGACGATTTTTCTTCCCGGCGCCCACGATGCCAAAAACTGCGGCAGCAATTCATTCCATCGGTCTTCATTTAAAGAGAGAGCGCCGGGAACGTGATCGCGCGCGAACTCGTCCTCAGGCCGCGCATCGACCCAGATTACGTTTTCGCCCCATGCGCGCGCTTGAGCAACCGTAGCCAGTTCCGACGGCGGAATGGCCGACCGCCACGAGATGTTGTGACGGAAATAAACCGCCTCGCCCATCCCGGGAACGAGCGCCAGCACTGCAAGAATCAGCGCTTGGCTTGCCAGGGAAAATTTCAATGTGTTTGACCGGCCGGAGTTGTCGGAGCAACCGGGCCTTTCGGAGCAACCGGAGCAGCCGGAGCAGTCGGCGCGTTGGTGATGCGCGCGGTGGCATAGAATACCTTTTGTGAATCCTCCGGTTGAATCGTCAACGTCGAAGCGGTAAGGCTGTTCGTGTCCTTGGGTTGAACGTCGATTTTGAACTCGCCCTTACCGGTTTCCTCCACCTTGGTTTGATAATCCGGACTCGATGACGTGACCTTGATATGGTTCACGGTAAACTCTTTGCCCACTTTCACTGTGATCGCCTTCGGGTCCGGCTTTTCGCCTTGTTTCCAGAAAACAAACGTTGGCGTTACCTCCAGTAGCTGCGGGATGATTGTCTTGAGAGTGAGTACCGTCCTCGGATTTGCGGCATCATCGGTCTCCACCGTCACCGTTTTCACTTGAGTGCCAGTGCGATCGCCGATGTTAAACGTCGCCGTTATCTCGCCTTTTTCTCCCGGCGGGACTTCGTCTTTCTGAGTTTGCGCAGTCGTGCAGCCGCAAGACGCTTTCACAGATTTCAAATGGACTGGCTGCTTGCCGGTGTTCTGATACGTGAAATGGCCGACCGCCTGTTTGTCGGCAGGTGTCGGATGCAGCTCGAGTTCAGTCTTATCAAATTTCAATTCGGCGCGTGCGGCAAAGCAAACGCTGATCGACAGGGTAAAAGCAAGGATGTGTGTTTTCATTTTTTGGAATAGAAACGCGTAATATAATCAGCAACTGCTTCTCGCCAAGTGCGAGGTGGCGCACCGGTGAGCTGGGTATATTTAGCGGTGGAAAGCACAGAATAAACCGGGCGGCGCGCGACCCAGGCTTGCATGTCGTTCAGTTTAAGGGGGCCGACCGTTTTAGCCTTCATTGGCAGCCCAAACTCTCTGCAACAGTCCAGCGCCCATTGTGCGTACTCCTGCCAACTACATTTGCCGGCATTGGCGAAATGCAAAATGCCGCCTTCGCCGTCGCCATCGAAAAACTGAGGCAACATCTGGGCGATGTCGTGAGTGTAGGTAGGGGTGGAGAATTTGTCCGCGATTGCATCGACTTTTTCATTTTCCTGCGCTCGCTTGATCATTCCGTCGATAAAACTCGGACGGTCAGGACCAAATACCCAGGAGACGCGCAGGACAAGGTGCGCATTATGCCCGGCCAGCACATTCTTTTCGCCGGCAAGCTTCGATTCGCCGTAAATGCTGATCGGATTCGCTTCATCCTCCTCGGTGTACGGTGCGCGTTTCTCCCCATCGAAGACGTAGTCGGTGCTGAAGTGAATCAACTTCGCGTTTTTCTCGCTACAAATTTCGGCGAGCACACGCGGCGCTTCGGCGTTGACACGAAAAGCCTGGTCGGGCTGTGTTTCACAAAGATCGACATTGGTGAACGCGGCCGCGTTAATGAGCACATCGAAATCTGTCTCACCGAGTTTCTCGCGAATCTTATCGAAATTCGAGAGATCGAGCTCTGCGTGATTGAATCCCGCGACGTCATATTTGCCTTGATATTCGCGCATGAGCGCAGCGCCGAGTCGCCCAGCCGATCCAAAGACGAGAAGTTTCATCGTTTGTAGCGGCGATCTCTGATCGTCGCTTCATAAAATCGGCGGTCAGAGAGCGCCGCCACAGTTCAGTATCTTCCTGCGCGCTCGAGCAATGGTTGCCACCAGGACGGATTATCAACGTACCAGTGAATTGTTTCCTCCAAACCTTCCTTGAAATTTCGGCGTGGTTTCCAGTTCAATTCCCCTTGCGCGAATGAAGAGTCGATTGCATACCGGCGATCGTGGCCAAGTCTGTCGGGCACGAACGAAATGAGGCTGTGTGGTTTGCCCAGCTGATCGAGAATCATTTTTACCAGATCGATGTTCACCATCTCGCCATCGCCGCCAAAATTGTAAATGTGCCCCGGTTTCCCTTCGAAAAGCGCGGCGACGATGCCAGCGCAATGATCCGCCACGTGGATCCAGTCGCGCACATTCAGCCCATCGCCATAGACCGGGAGCGGCTCGTCGCGAAGCGCCTTGATAATCATTAGCGGAATTAGTTTTTCCGGGAACTGATACGGCCCGTAATTGTTTGAGCACCGCGTCACCAGCACCTCCTGGCCATAAGTTTTGTAAGCGGCGATTACCAGAAGATCGGCACCGGCTTTGCTCGCTGAATACGGCGAACTGGGATCGAGTGGCGATTGCTCGGTAAATTTGCCGGCCGGACCAAGCGAGCCATACACTTCGTCGGTCGATATTTGGACGAAGCGCTGGACGCCATGGCGGCGCGCGCAATCCAGCAGCACGCTTGTGCCAATTACATTTGTGTGAATGAAGTTCAGAGGATCGTTGATGCTGCGGTCCACGTGCGACTCTGCTGCGAAATTAATCACCGCGTAAAACCGGTGCTCGGTCATCAGAGCGTCCATTTGATCGGCGTTAGCGATATCGGCTTTGAAAAATTCGTAACGCTCGCCATGTTCTTCGACCACGCCATCGAGATTGGCGAGATTGCCCGCGTAAGTGAGCACATCCACATTGGTCACGTATGCCGGCTTGTAATGTTGCAAAATATATCGAATAAAGTTGCTCCCGATGAATCCACAGCCACCGGTTACAAGGATGCGCATGGCAGCGCGTACTAGCAGCGCCGACAAGAGCGCGCCAGCAGAATCTTCTGCCGCAGTCGCGGGAGTGCGCCGTTACCTGGCGCACTGGCAGGCTGCACTGGCGGGAACCGATTGGGTTCCGTGGGCTATCATGGGGCTCGCAGTCTTCCTGCGCTTTTTCCTGCTCGGTATGAAGCCGCCACATTTCGACGAGGGCATCAACGGGTGGTTCGTCGATCAGGTGGTGAAAAATGGGTTTTACAAGTACGACCCGACCAATTACCACGGGCCGCTTCACTTTTACGTCCTGCTGCTCTTCCAGACTTTGTTTGGCCGGAACCTGTGGGCGTTGCGATTGCCCGTCGTGCTTGTGAGTATCGGTTGTCTCTGGCTGATATTTAAGTTCGAGCCGCTGGTAGGTCGAAATGTAACCCGCATAGCAGCTCTGGCCATGGCGATCTCGCCTGGATTCGTTTTCTACGGACGCTACGCAATTCACGAAGTGTGGCTGCAATTGTTCTCAACCATGTTCATCCTGGGGCTGCTCGGTTTGTGGAAGTTCGGCAGGCTGAATTACCTCTGGTATGCCGGCATGGGATTAGCCGGCATGATTCTGACCAAGGAGACCTACGCCATCCATCTCGCCTGCGCGATCCTTGCAATCCCGACCCTGGCGGTTTCCTATGCGCTAAGCCGCGTCCCGGACGCGAAGCCGGCGAAGCAAACCTGGACGTGGATCGATCTTGCAATGGTTCTCGGTGTCGGCGCCGCCGCGATCATCTTTTTCTACTCGGGAACGTTCCTCAACTGGGACGGTGTTAAAGGTCTTTATCTAGCGTTCAAGGCGTGGACCGAAACCGGCGCCGCGGGTCACGGCCATGAAAAGGCGTGGGACTACTGGTTCAAAATGATGGCACCATCGTGGGAAGCCGGCGGAGAAAATTTTACCGGCTACGAGCTGCCAATGTTGGCGGGGTTAATCCTGTCCTTCATCTTTGGCGTTGCCATCCTCTTTCGGCGCCAGTTTTGCAAGAAGTTTAACCTCAGTGTGCGTTATCTGGCGATCTACGGCGCGGGAAGCCTGGTCGCTTATAGCTACGTCAAATACAAGACACCCTGGTGCATTATCAGCTTCGGATGGCCATTCCTGTTTGTCTTAGGCGCGTGGGTGCTGCTGGTTCGGCCAAAAAATCTTCGCAAAGTGTACGTGACAATAGGTGTTCTATTGTGCCTTTCGCTCGGTCGATCCATTTGGCTGAACTACTTCCGGTGCTCGTCGCCCACGGAGCCGTACGCGTACGTCCAGACATACAACGACATTTTTAAGCTGAGCAAGCCGCTGCTTACGTTGGCAAAACGTGATCCGGCTTACTATCACCTCACCGGGCACCTCATCCGATCCAGCGTTTACCCCCTTCCGTGGACGCTGGGCGATTTCGATCGAGTCGGCTACTACGAAGGAGGCAACATGCCGGCGAATCTCGATGGCGATTTTCTCCTCGTCCAGCAAGACAAAATCAAAGACGTCGAGTCAAAATTGAAAGGCGCGTATTACACCGACATGATGACGCTTCGTAACTACCAGGACCCATCCAAGATCTTTTTCAGCGCCAAGGTGTTTAAAGAATTTTTTCCCGGCAAAGCACCGGACTTTGTCGGGAACGCACAGAGTCCGGCAACGCCCTAGCTTCCATGAAGTGGCTTACGGCAGTTCTCACTTTTGTTAATTTGTCGGTGGTCTGCGGCCTTTTTCTGGGAATGGCCGGAAGAGGCTTGAACACGTTGAGCGCGGGTCTCGCATTGGTATGCGGCGCTGCGTTTGCGGTTGCGGCGTTTCTTGGAACTTCCGATCCGGCATGTCACGAAAAAACTGCAAATTCTTCGGAATTGAAACGCAAGCCTCGGAACGCCACGGAAAGCCAGCCAAATACAGGCATTCGGTCGGCACTCATGCGCTACCGCCGTGTGTGGTTCTGGGCAATGGCCGTGTGTTTCGCCATGTTTGCCGTCCGATCGTTTTGCTGGTTGTTCTACATCGACGGCAGCGACTATAAAATCCAATCGCCAAACAATCTCGGCGATCTCTCGCTGCACCTGACATTGATCAAAACTTTTGCGAACGGCGTCCCGCTTTGGCCCGATAATCCTATCTACGTCTTCAGCAAACTGCGGTATCCGGCAGGGATCGATGTATTTAATGCGCTGCTTTTGCTGGTTCACGTTGATCTGATCACTGGGTTGGCTTGGGTCGGCCTGGTTGCGTCGCTCGCAACTTTCTACGGGTTCTACCGCTGGGGCGGCAGCTTCGCGATTGCAGGTTTCTTGTTCAACGGCGGAATAGCCGGTTTCCAGTTCTTCAAGACGTGGAAGTTTTTGGATTATCAGGGCACGGCGGCAGATATCGCCCACAGACCGATCGCATGGAAAAGCATTCCGTTGTCCATGTTCGTGACGCAACGCGGCTGGCTTTACGCGATCCCGGTAGCCCTGGTGTTTCTCTGGCACTGGCGAGAAAAATTCTTTCGCCAAAACGCTGTAGCCGGGGGCGCTGACCCCAGCGGCTCCGCAGCAGTCTCAGCGCCGGCGGATGACTCTGGCCAATCCGCAGCGGTCGAGGTCCGCGGCAATCGAAAGGGTCCCCTGCCCTTCTGGGTCGCGTTCTCCCTTTACGCATCAATCCCCCTGTACAATCTGCACACGTTTATCGCTCTGACTGTTGTCCTGGTCTTTGCACTGGTTCTCGAACGTCCAAGTGAAATCAAGTTTATCGTGGATTTAGCTCGCAAGGAAGGCAGCTCTGGACTCGGTCACCTGATTTCGCACCCGCGATTGTGGCCGGAAATTTTCCGCGGCGCGCCGATTCGCAGACACGCCGCCGCGATGCTAGCCATTGCATTGATTCCGGCAAGTTTCTTTGTCTGGCTGGTTACCGATCACTTTCGCGCAAAATCGGTAATCCAATGGCATCCCGGCTGGGCACAAGATTCGCAGGAATTTGCCGCCCCCTTTTTCAAGATGGGTGGCACTGCGAATTTTGGATCTTCCACGGCGTTTGGTTCGCTGTTGCAAAAAACGTGGAACGGCGTCATCGCTCCGTTCTTTCAATTTTGGCTGACAAACTTCGGCTTGTGGATTCCTTTGGCGCTGGCCCTCGTGGGCTTGGTCGGCTGGCGTATTTGGAAGGCTCGGTGGCGTTGGGGCGACAGACCACCGGCTGACGTAGCCTTTGTCTTGCCCGCTGTTATAATCTTTGGCATAGGTTATTTTTTCAAAACCGCGCCATGGGAATGGGACAACCTCAAGCTCATGGTCTGGGGCTACTTTCTCATTCTGCCTTTTCTGTGGAGCGACATCCTCGGGCGCTGGGCGTTTCCGGAACGCGCTGCGCTTTGCATCGCGTTGTTTGGTTCAGGATTTATCACTTTGCTCGGTGGCTTGTCCGCCGGGCACCCGGGCTTTGGACTCATCGAGCGCGCGAGACTCGACAACGCTGGCGCAGCGATGCGGCCTTTGCCGATGGAAGCCCGCTTCGCCGCATACCCGACCTTCAACTGTCCGGTCTTATTACAAGGCCGCAAAGTTGTGGCTGGATACCCGGGTCATTTATGGACAGAAGGATTTGATTACGGCGAGGTAAACAATCGGCTGACGACGTTAATGAACGGAGCCGCAGACTGGCGCGACGCCGCGAAGGCCTTGGGCGTCCGCTACATCTTTTGGGGTCAGGACGAAAAAGCCAACTACCAATCAAGCAGCCGCCCATGGGAAGCTACGTCGTTCCTCGTAGCGTCCGGAGATTGGGGCGCAATTTACGACCTGACGGTGCCAGCCCCTCAGCACTGAGGCGCCACGCGCGTTTTTTACCTAAGCGACGACGCGGTTTTCCGCCGTACCCGGAACGGGTGCGTAAGGAACACAAAATAGATTGCGCTCACGAGATCGCTGAAACTGCACGGAGGACTCGTTAGGCGTAATGGACCGTTGCGCAGGGTCGCGAGGACATTTTCGACCGTAAGCGCAGGCGGCCTCGGGATGCTGGTGTAATGCTGCCCAAAGGCATGCAGCCGATGCGCGTCGGAAGTGGCAATTAATGGTTTGCCAAACCGGGAAGCCACTCTTTTCGCGCGCCAATTTGGATTGAACAGGCCAATGTGAAAATGGCAAATCTCAATCGCATCGAAGCAATCGATTTCTTTGAACAATCGTGCTCCGATTGAACCGCCAAGAACATAAAACGGATGCGGTGCAATGGTAAAGATAGAACTTCCCCGCTGCGCTCGCAGCCGCCGTAGATCGTCGAAATTTTTCAACTGCGCGGCTTCTTCGGAAGTCACGTTCAGCACGATGACGTCCGCGCCGCACAAGCGCATCTCGGCCGCTGGAATAAGCAGAATGCCCATTGCGGCCGCATCGGCGTACACTTCCTTTCGGTCGAACACAGCATCGTGCAGCGTGATCGCAAGGACGCCAAACCCAAGCGATCGCGCGCGCTCCAGCAATTGATGAGCGGAAAAATCCACCGCGTCCTTGGGATCATCGAGCGTATGAACGTGCAGATCGATTTTGATCCAATTTCCTTCCTCGCTCCTACTCGTGCTCATGCTCTCTCCGGAAAATAAACGCAGATCCCTGTAGCGTCCGCTGTCCCCAGCGGACAATCCAGCGCGGAATATCCATGCCGCGAATGTGCTGAGGACAGCGCACACTACAGCCGCGCGCGAAGGAAGTTGGGCGATCACCTTTGGAAGCCACCAAACGCGTGGCCGTGGACTTGTGGTGATGTGCGATTCTCACGACGGCCCGACAAAGCGCTTGCGAGCCGCTTTCCTCCATTTACCATTCACCAGTCACTATTCACGGGAAGCCAACGGCTTCCCCTACAGAGGCTCGGGTGGTGGAACTGGCAGACACGTACGTTTGAGGGGCGTATGCCGAAAGGCTTGCGGGTTCGAGTCCCGCCCCGAGCACGATTTCCAAACGGAAACGTTGAAACGTTCAAGCGTTGGAGCAACCCAATTCAGCGTTGAAACTTTTTAACGCCTTAACTCGGTCGCTGAATTAGCTCTTTTCGCGCTGTATCGCTTCCGATAATCTTCACAGCAATATGGAATCACTTTATCTCGTCGGCATCGCGGTGCTGGCGCTCATCGGGCTTGTGCTCGTGGTTGTTATCTCGAAATACTTCATGACATGGCTCCGGGCGCGGATTGCGAACGCGCCGGTCAGCATCGGAAAAATGATCGGGATGAGTCTGCGGAGGGTGCCGGTTGGTTTGATTGTGGACAATCGCATCACGGCTGTGAAAGCCGGCATCGATGTTCGGAGCGATCCACTGGAGGCGCATTACCTTGCGGGCGGTGATGTGAGCCATGTTGTTCTTGCCTTAATCGCTGCTGACAAGGCGGGTATCTCGCTCGATTTCAATCGGGCTTGCGCCATCGACCTGGCTACGAAAGGCACCGGCAAAACCGTGTTGGAAGCGGTGCGGACGAGCATCAATCCAAAAGTCATTGATGCGCCCAATCCGTCGATGGGCCGCACAACCATCGACGGCGTCGCGCAGGACGGAATCGGTGTAAAAGTCAAGGCGCGCGTGACGGTTCGCTCCCATCTCGATCGATTCGTCGGTGGCGCGACTGAAGAAACAATCATCGCCCGCGTCGGCGAAGGCATTGTCAGCGCGATTGGCTCTGCTCATTCCTACAAGGAAGTGCTGGAGAATCCCGATCGCATCTCGAAGACAGTTCTGGCCAAAGGTCTCGACAGCAATACGGCCTTTGAAATTCTGTCCATCGACATCGCCGATGTGGATGTGGGCGACAACATCGGCGCGAAATTGCAGACCGAACAGGCCGAGGCTGACAAACGCGTCGCGCAAGCGAAAGCGGAGGTGCGCCGGGCAGCCGCTGTGGCTGTCGAGCAGGAGATGCGCGCCAAGACGCAGGAAATGCGAGCCAAAGTGGTTGAGGCTGAAGCGCTCGTCCCGCAGGCAATGGCAGACGCATTTCGCTCAGGCAACCTGGGCGTAATGGATTATGTCCGGATGAAAAATGTCCAGGCCGACACCTCGATGCGCGAATCCATCGCCGGCGGAGACAAGCCGCGGACGGAGGGAACGTGATTCGTTAAATCGTCAAATCATTGAATCGTTAAATGATAGCGGCCCATCTCGAAAATTTGCTTTTCCTTCTGCTTCTGGTCGTCGCCGGCTTGTTCCAGTTGCTGGGGCGAGCGGCACGCAAGGCGAGCGGAGATGAGGAAGAGTCAACGCCAAGACCTGCGCCGCGAATGCCGAAGCCAATTCCGCGCGCACCGGCACAATCGGATGAAGAGCGCATCCGCAAATTTTTGGAAGCGCTTGGCCAACCGCCTGCATCAACCCCGCCTCCGCGTGTGGTGCCGCGTACAAATATCCCGCCGCGGCCGTTGGCGCCCGTACAACCACCCCTCCCGAAAGCGTGGAAAGTTATCCGGGAAGAACGACGCAAACCCGACGTCATTCGCAGAGAGCCTCCTCCGCCTGAAACGGCAAGACGCCTGGAGAAAATATTTCCGCCGACAATACCGGGTGTTCCTGCATTCCAAGTTCACGAAGGACCATTGCCGGTCGAACCGCCGCCGATTATTAAAACGCCGGTTGAAGCTTACGCACCGGCCACGCGTTCAATTACCAAAGGGGCAGAGTTGAAAACAAACATCGCGACCTTGCTCGCATCGAAATCCGGTTTGCGCGACGCGATCATTCTGCGCGAAATTTTCGGGCCGCCGCGAAGTCTGCAATCTCTGGATCTGCTGTAGCCGTCGCCCTGTGGGCGACGTGACCCTCAGCATGCGAGCGGAGGCAGCGGCGGCGCTTCGCACAGCGAAGCGGCTACAGCTCACAAGCGGTTAAGAATCGCCTATGATCGTCCAGATGGACGATTCGTGCACAAATTTGCGCATCGAGGCGACCAAACCAGCTTTTGAATCCGAACCGAACCTTTGATTGTTTCTCGGTTTCTCCCGGAAGGAAGCCAAAAACCGTGGACATCTACGTATACATGCGGGGCCAACGGCGCGGACCGTACGAAAAGACGCGACTAGAAGAAATGTGGAAACGCGGCCAGCTTCCTAAGGACACGCTGTATTGGCAGGACGGTATGTCCAAGTGGGCCGTGATCTCCGATCTGTTCGCAAACATCAAGATGGCGCCTCCTCTGCCTATAGACACCGACAACACCGAATCGATGACGTTTCCCGCCGCATCGTGAATGCGGATCACCGCGTGTGAGTAGGCAAGAAAATTGTTTCTGCTTCGAAATCGGCGGTGCGTGCCCTCCGGCCACGTTAAATCAGAGTCAGCTCGCGGCCAGAGCAGCATCTACATCTGGGAAGATCTGAAATATTTGATCCAGCCGCGAAGTTTCGAAAATCGAGCGCATGGTTTCGTGCACACCAGTCAGGAAAAACCTGCCACCGTAGGCTTCAACCTTTTGCATGGCTAGAATAAGCGCCGCCAGGCCCGAGCTATCGATGTAAGTCGCGCGGGAAAGATCGATCACTATCCGTTCCGGTTTGTCCTCGGTCATTGCGTTAAGTGACTCTGTGACAGCAGGCGAAACGTGCAGATCAATTTCGCCTTTAAGCGGCAGGACATTCGGACGGTGTTCACGCGGCACCGGAGTGGCTGGGAAAGCGCTTTTCTTCATTTAATTTCTCCAATCGTGCATGCATCACCATCCGGGCGTATCTATTATTGGTTTTCACATCTGGAAGGTCATCCGGTAATGAAACTTCAAATGTTAATGAAAGAGAGTTTGCGTATTTACGAAGTCAGAACACGCGAAGATCATCGCGGCGTCAATCTAATTTCCGATGTGCTGCCATTCGCTCGGCTGTGTTAAATCGAATTATTCCGCTTTTAAAACCCGGAAGAATTCGGCACAATTCTCATTAGACGGCCTTTTACGTGCCACAATCACAGAGCGTCAATGGAAGAGTCTCCTCACGAATGGATCCTTAAACGTCGACATGAGGATCTGAGTCTGACGGTACGGACAAGTTGGTCGCTCTACATACAGTTCTATACAGTATTTCTGACTGTCAGCGTCGTCGGTCTCGGCTGGGTGCTGACGCGCCCTGCTGACGCTCCGATAGTTCCTCGAGCGAAACACGTTATTGCCATCGTTTTTGTGATTCAGACGCTCTTAACCGCTATAACAAGCGCCGCAATGGCGCTCTACACGATGCGTGTGGCACAGGACCAGGAGCACATCGAAAAGCTCCTGGTTCATTCAAATGTTGACGCGCTTCCTTCGTGCGGGCCGGCCGTCCCGGCATCGTTGGCTCGGTTTGCCGGCTGGTTCAATTGTGGGGCGATGCTTGCCATGGCCGCTTTGTGGCTTTACGTGGGTTTCATTTGCTAGCGACGCCAGCACACGCGAGTTGCAATTGACTCGACAGGCCGCCATCATGATACCTATTCGATCTCTAATCATCTTCGCTATCACCGTCGCGTTATCCATCGGCATCTGGGTGATGCCTGTATACGCGCAAGATCCGGCTGTCGTTAATTCCAAAACGATACGCGTCAGGTTCGAAAACGATCGTGTCCGCGTCCTTGAAGCTATCTTGCCGCCCGGTGCCAAGGAGCAGGTGCACTCGCACCCCGCCTACGTCATTTATGTTTTGGAGGGAGGTCGGTATCGCAACTATGCAGCAGATGGCAAGATCACCGAGGGCACCTTCCAAACCGGCGACGTTATCTATCGCGACCCTTTGACCCATGCCGCGGAGAACATTGGCGATAAGCCCATGCACTTCATCCTAGTCGAGCTCAAGAGCGAGGCCGCCAGTGGCACGTCGGCTCGCCCCTGACAGGGCGAGGCAATTTGCCGCAACCGCAGTTGCTTACGAAATAGCAGGGATACACCATACAGAAAGCGTGGCAGCCGCAACTCGATGCGAAGTTCCCGAAGTTGCCGAAGGGCACACATCCGAATTTTTCCAAGATTTTGGAATTGGCTCCCGATGGCACCGCCAGCTTCCGTAAAGAGTTTACCGATTGGATCAAGGCGGCCACGAAGCGAAACGACGAAGCGGCGGCGGGCAACTACATCCGGGCGCTCAGTTATCCCTACATCAATGGCGTTCTCGAATCCGCCGGGTTCTTCGATTCGGCGACCAACACCGGCCTTTGGATTTCGGGGGACTACAACGGCAACGACTGGTTGGCCAACGACAAGGCCGGAAAGCCAATCGATGCGAAGTGGCAGAAACCAGGCCATGCCGTATCGAACTTTGTCGGAACGGTGCGGCAACTGACTCGCTTCGTCGGATTGATCGCAACGGGCAATCTGGCGGTTTCTGCCTCAAGCTCGGACATAGAGGCGCTGCTCGGCACGCCATGGCTCGTTGGGATCCTGACGAATGCATCGCCTGCCCGGTCCTTTACGTCGGCCGTTGGGAAGGTTGGGATCGGCACATGGGATCTCCGCGACCACGACGCAGCGATCGTGACCTTCGAGCGCGATCCGACCGATGCAACGAAAACAATCCGCTACGTTGTCGTCGTGCTCGGTTCCGATCGGCTCAATACTCAGATGGCGCGGCTGGAGATCGCCTACCACGATTGCATCGTCGCGCAGCACCCGTAACCGCCCGGTCGGAAAAAATGGGGTCGCGTCTTAGATTTGACCCCGATCCTCCGATCACGTCGCGTAGACTCAGTCTAAAACGACTACGTGATCAACCATACGCAAATCACCCATGTTTGCGTAGTAAACACGCACCCGGGTGCCAGGCTTGATCCCGGTCTGGATGATTTCGCCCAGCTTGTTCACAACGTGACCAGGCCCGTTGAGAACATAACGGCCCGGTTTGTTCGAGGTATCCTCGCGAACGACGAGCGTTTTCGCGGGCTGATAACTGGCGGCCGCGCCTTTCTCAATCGCCGATGGGATCACCGTTCCCGTTACCGTTATTGGCTCTGTAGTCTTTGTACCCTTCGAACCTGGCTGTGCAAATGCCAGCAGCGCAATCAGCGCGCAGGCAACAGTGAGAATTATTTTTTTCATCTTAATGCCTCCCTGTTAAGACGAACAATCCTTCGTCGGTCTCTGTAAAGCGGAATAGCTTAAAGCTCATCGATGTCATCGAGGTCGGCGGCGAGCCGCGCTACACGGCAGCGTGGGCGCCATCGAGTACAGGCGAATATCAGATCTACGGTGCGACTTTCGCGCAGTTTAAAGCGCGCTACGACGAACTCTGGCCAGGCGGCTGGCGGCTCAAGTTCATCTCGACTTACAACTTAGGCGGCCCACGCATTACCGCCGTCTGGCGCCAGACAACCGAGCCCGAGTACTGGGTACATGGGTGGGAGTATGCCGACCTGCGCGCGCGCTATGACGTGCTTTGGCAGCAGGGTTGGCGCCTTAAACTATTCGATCGCTTCACGGTTTGATCGGGGGAGAGAGAAGGGGTCAAATCTAACATTTGACATTCTAATGTGACGTCGACGGTTACGCGATTGATTTACTGTAGATGCGATAAGTTTTGTAGCGATGCGCGCCGATCGCTTCGAGAAACCGGTTGATCATGAAATTGTCTTCCAGCGTCATGCTCAGTTCGCCGGTGATCCCGCGTTTGACCATTGTTTCTTCTATCACGCGCAACACCAGTATTTCGGCGATGCCGGCGCGGCGATATTTTTCGATTACGCCGAGCGCGATCAGGCGACCCTTTCGGATGCGCTTCTTGTAGAACAGCAATTT
>DATEZD010000152.1:0-2112 GCA_035255865.1 Candidatus Udaeobacter sp. | reverse complement strand
GGCATAGCCAGTAGTGTGACCGCGCAGGCCTTCGATGATCTCGATGCCTTTGGCGACCGACGTACGCAAATGCGATGACCCATTGATCAGGTCACATTGATAAATGTAATAAGGGCGCACCCGGCACATAAGCAGCTTGTGCACGAGCGTCTTCATGGTTTCCAGGTCGTCGTTCACACCGGCAAGCAACACGCTCTGATTCCCGAGCGGGATACCGGCATTCGCCAGGCGCTCCAGCGCTTGCTTCACTTCGATGGTCAGCTCGCGCGGATGATTGACATGCACACTCATCCAGAGCGGATGATATTTCGCCAGCATCGCGCTCAACTCAGGTGTGATGCGTTGCGGCAGGAAAATCGGCACCCGCGTACCGATGCGGAGGAACTCGATGTGGGGGATCGCTCGCAAACGGGACAGGAGTTTGTCGAGCCTCTCGTCGCTGAAAATAAGAGCGTCGCCACCGCTCAAAAGCACGTCGCGCACCTCAGTGTGCCTTTCTAGATAACGAAACGCTTCCTCGAAATTCGTGTGCAATTCCTGTTCGCCGACTCCGCTCACCACGCGACTCCGGGTGCAATAGCGGCAGTAGCTCGCGCAACGATCCGTCACCAAAAACAGCACGCGGTCCGGATACCGGTGAACTAATCCCGGCACCGGCATGTGCGAATCTTCGCCGCATGGATCGGCCATGTCGTATGACGACGTCCACGTTTCTTCGATCCGCGGAATCACTTGACGCCGGATCGGGTCCTCCGGGTTGTTTCGCGGCACAAGGTTAAAAAAGTGTGGCGTGATCGCCAGCGCGAGTTTGTCGCCCGACAGCAAAACGCCGCTTCGCTCCTCTTCGCCGAGGTCCAAGTGCTTTTCGAGTTGCGCCAGCGACGTGACTCTGTTCTTAAGCTGCCATTTCCAATCGTTCCAGAGTTCTGGCGCGGTCTCTGGCCAATACCCTGGCCCGTGCGAGACGAACTCTTTCCCGTTCCCTTTTTCTGATGCAGTGATCATTTTCGTTGAAAAAAGCTAAGGCCCTCAGATAGCGCGTCAACGGAGGCACTTTTGAGTGCGCAGCGCACAACGGAGTTCCGGTTTCAACCGCAGCGAACGAACGAGCCGCAAGCTATCTCCCGCCGAGCACGCTCAGCTCCCAGCGATAACCATCAGGATCGTGGAACCAAAGGCCCATGTTTTTCGATCCCGGCGCTTCCGGGCCGATTTCGTTGCCGGGATCCTTAATATCGGCGTCGATACTCTTCAAATGTGCGAGCGCTTTTCGCAGCGTGGTCATGTCTGGCAAATGGAACGACATATGATCAATCGTTTCAGGCGATGGTTTTCCTTTGAACAACGCGATCGTCACATAGTCGTTGCCAACGGCGACGCCATTTTCGAAATCGAATTCCTTGTGCAATCCCAACGCGCGCTCGAACCATTTCGCGCTCTTCTTCGGATCGCGCACGGCTAAACCAAAGTGGCCAACCTCCCCGAGCGTGAAGGGAACTTTCACGTGAATGGTCGAATCGCTAAACTGTAAAATCGGAGGGCTAGTTTAGTCCCCAGCCGTTTGACGAAATAAGCGGTTCCATGAAGTGCCGATTGAAATCTTCCAGCGCGCCGCGCGGCGTGTGACCTAGTCCACTGGCGCCTGTTCGCAGCTTTGGCCCGACAAAGGCGAGCCAGATATCGCCCACCAATCCCATTCGGGGGCGCAAGCGAGCGGCCGGGCTGCGCGGATGGTTCTCGAGGTATTCCTCTACGTCCTCCTTTATCACAGCGGGCAGTTCTTCTATCGCAAGCGAGGTCACATCAATAGAAACGTTCGTGGCTCGCATTTTGGACGCAGAGGAGTGACGCAGCCAATCGCCCCTACCTCCGTGGCATCGGCATCTTGCCGATCAGATATCGCCTTGAAGGCGATGCCACGCAGGTAGGATCGCCTACATCGCGTCAATCGCGGCCCCAGATCATCGCCACCGAAGTCGTCAGGCTGCCGCCCATGTTAAACGTGAGGAATTTTTTCACGTTCTCAATTTGGTGCGCGCCGGCCTGTTCCGTGAGCTGCTGATAAGCTTCGAACACCTGGCGAACACCGGTCGCGCCCACAGGATGGCCGTC
>DATEZD010000151.1:0-5172 GCA_035255865.1 Candidatus Udaeobacter sp. | reverse complement strand
CTACAACTCTGCGAGTTCCTGATTAAGTTCGCCTCGATGGCCGCGACGAAGTTTGAATTTGAGAAACGGTTCTGGATCATTTGCGCGATCTATTTGGTGGCATTTTTCTTGTCCGTTTTTGATCACACGCCTTTCATCGTGGCGGTTCGACATTTGATTGCGCCGTCGATAACGCGCGGTAGCCCGGATGCCGGCGCCTTCGGGCGAATGGTGATTCTAATTGGCGCGCTGCTCGTGTTTCTGAGCGCCGCGTTGCGCACATGGGGCGCGGCCTATTTGCGCACCGAAGTTGTGCACGATGCCGCGCAGCATTCAGAGGCGCTCGTAGCTGACGGACCTTTTCGCTACACGCGAAATCCGCTTTATCTGGGTAACCTGCCGATGGCGGCGGGAATCGGCGTTCTCGCGAGCTTATCAGGATTTATTTTCTTGCTGTTGGCGAATTGGGTTTTCGTTTATCGGCTAATTTTTCGCGAAGAAGAAGCGTTGCGACAGACGCAGGGTGACTCGTACCGCGCCTATTGCGAAGCGGTGCCGCGTTTCTGGCCGTCGCTCAGGCCGCGAGTTGCGACCGGAAATTATCGGCCACAGTGGGCGCAGGCATTCGGTGGTGAAAGTTTTGTCTGGGTATTTGGGCTGGCCGAATTCCTGGTCGCAATAACGCTGCGGCCATTGACGGCGCTGATCGCCTTTCCGCTCGGCTTCGTGGCGCATTTTGTGATCACGCGCCGCATTCAAAAGCACACCAAATAAAAAGCGCCCGCGAAGAATTCCGCGAGCGCTTTGGGTTAATTCGTTGGGGTTAACGCTATTTCTTGCCGCGCGTGTAATTAATTTCCATGGTCTTCTTTTCCTGGCCGCCTCGGTTTTCGTACCAGTCGAGCGTCATGTGGTTGTTGTCGGCGATCTTAATCTCTTCGCGTACTTGCGATTTCATTCCGGGCACGGGCTCAATTTCGCTCGTGTAAGTCAATGTCTTTGTCGCGGGATCGTAGGTGCCTTCGGAGAACTCAATTCCGGTGCCCATGTTGTCGACCCAAGAGGCAACGAACTTTTTCTTTACGTTGTCGTAGCCTTCCAAGCCCATGCCTTTGAATTGCATGTCTTTCGGTTTTCCATCCGGACCCGGCATCTGCATTTTGCCGGTGACATCCATCATCACGTAACGACCGCCCATGACGGTCTTGCGGGTGGCGGTGCCTTTGGATTCCTGCGGCGGCGCGTTTGGATCGGGATTCATCCACATTTTGATGGCGAAGGTCCAGTTACCGTCGAGGCTGGAGAGAAGCTTGTGGTTCTCATTGAGCTTCGACATCTCGACCATCTGTTTCATCATCTCCTGCGGATTCGGCTGTCCGGTTGGAGCCGCAGGTTGGGCCGCACCCGGACTCGATGCCGTCGCCGGCGCTGCGTCAGGGCTTTGCGCAAATGAGGAAGTCGCGATCAAGGTCGCGAACAGAATTGTGATTAATGACATGAATATTTTCATGGGAGGCATTCTGCCAGTATCCCGCCTTCGCGTAAAGCTTCCGCTGACGTCCGACTTCGACGTGACAAGCCGACGTGGCAGAGAGAACGGATGACAGATGTCGGACGTCAGAAATCAGAGAACAGAAGAGAAGTTACCCGGGGGAATCGTTTTTGGGGAACAAGAAGCCGCACGGTTTACTGGGAAACCGTGCGGCTTTTGTTCGTGATGTCCCAGGCGGTGCGGGCTCAATCGACAACGACGTGATCAACCGCACGCAAACTCCCCTGGCTCGCGTAATAGATTCGTACGCGGGCGCCGGGTTTGATCGCGGTTCGGACCACTTCGCCGTTCTTGTTCAGAACGTGACCAGGCCCGTCGAGAACATATCTGCCCGGCGTGTCCTTGCTAACGACGAGAGTTTTGGGCGGCTGGTAAACCGCTGCCGACCCTTGCTCAGTCGTTGTGATGAACGTTCCCGTAACCGTTACTGGTTCCGTGGTTGTTTGTTTTTTATCTGTCGAGTTAGGCTGCCCAAATGCCAGTTGTGCAACCAGCAGACAGGCGAGCGTGACAATTATTTTTTTCATGATGTCTCCTTTTTTGATGGGTAAATCTCTGGAGCTCGTTTAGATCCAGCAAGAGCCAGTTCGTGTCTTTGCCACAGTCCAGTTTCACGTCGCCTGCCCATGGCTCCGCTCTTGAGAATACGCTCGCTAATGGAAGAGTGATCGGCAGGAAACCAGTGCGGTTGGCATGTCCAATAAAAAATCGCGTCCGCAGAAGCGGCGCCGGCGTTCGATCATAGCGTTTGAGATGATCCGGCTCGACCGGATGGCTACGGAGCCGCTCCACGAGCAGCTTTACCGGCAAATCCGGGACGAGCTGACATCGGGCAAGTTCGGCGATGGGTCATCTCGACTTCCCTCCTCCCGGGCTCTGGCGATGGACCTGGGAATCTCAAGATCGACAGTTACACTCGCTTTTTCAAAACTTCATGCCGAAGGTTATCTTCGCTCAAAGCCTGCATCCGGAACATTCGTTTCGAACCTTCTTCCCGAAACCTTTTTGACCGCGGGCCATCCGAAAACCTATCAACCAATCCAGCGCCCGGTTCGCATCTCCGATCGCGTAAGTGCAATTCCGGATGGACGGGTCGGGAATCAGTTTGACCTCGGGGCTACGGGCGCAGGAGCAGGCGTCTCGCTGGTCTCGAGCATTCCCGCAGTCGATGAGTTTCCGATGGATGTCTGGGAACGTCTCAGAGCGCAGGTTCTCGCGAAAAAAGGCGTCAACTTGTTGCGCTATGCCTCGAATCGCGGCGACGCCGACCTGCGCAAGGCACTTGCGGCTTATTTGTGCGATTTCAGAGCGGCGCACTGTCATCCGGATCAGATTGTAATCGTGGCTGGTATGCAGCAGGCGATATTGATTAGTGCCATCGCAGTGCTCAATCCGGGCGAGCCCGCTTGGATTGAAGATCCTTGTTATCAGCAAACCCGAAGGGTTCTTACTTTGGCCGGCGCTAAGATAGTTCCAAAGCCGCTCGACGACCAAGGAATCGTGATTGCGCGGTCGCCAAAGGAAGCGCTGCCGAGGATCATCTACGTAACGCCTTCCCATCAATTTCCTCTCGGCGTTACGATGAGTCTCCAGCGCAGGACCGCCCTGCTCGATTTTGCGCGCGCGAATCAGGCGTTTGTTTTCGAAGACGACTACGACGCGGAGTTCCGCTTTGTCGGGCCACCGCTCCCTTCGTTGCAGGGGATCGACAACTCCGGCCGGGTGATTTACGCGGGAACGATGAGCAAGATCCTTTATCCCTCTTTGCGCCTGGGCTACGTCGTTGCGCCAGAGCCGCTGGTCGATTCGCTGGTCAAGATCCGCAGCGCGATGGATCAACACTCGTCCCCGATCGACCAGGCAACGCTGGCGCGATTCATCACCGAGGGCTTTTTTCTTAGTCACATCAAACGGATGCGAAAAATATATTCCGAGCGACGAGACTTTTTCATCGAACACTTCAACAAGTTACTGAGCGATCATTTTACCTTGCAGGTTCCGGAAGCCGGATTGAACATCGTCGCCTGGCTGAGGCGCGAGGAAGACTTCCCGATGATCAGGCGTATCACAATCGATATCGGCGTAAGGCCTTCTGCCCTCTCATTTTTTTGCATCCGGGCGAAGTTGAAGCCTGCGTTCGTGTTCGGTTTCGCGGCCTGGACGCCGGCGCAGATTCGAGAAAGCCTTGTTAAACTCGCATCGGCACTCAGGCATAGCGGGAGGAATCCACCATATGAAAAAAGAAAATCCGACAATTGAAATTTGTCCCGGCATCACACGCCGAACTGTCGCGCACGGGAAGACGATGTATCAGATGATGGCCACGCTGGCGGCCGGGAGTACCATGCCTCCGCACTCACATGCGCAGGAGCAGCTCGTTCACATTCTCGAAGGCAAAATGCGGCTCATCGTTGATGGAGTGCCGCATGAGCTTTCAACCGGCGATTCTTTCTATCTCGCCAGCAACGTTCCGCACGGCGTGGAAACCATTTTACCCACACGCGTGCTCGATACCTTCAGCCCGCCGCGCGACGATTACCTGGCGATCGACGAAAAAGTTCGCCACGGTGCGTTGTAACTCCTGGATCCGAGTTAGCACAGAAGCGGGATGCAATTCGAACTTGGTTAGGACTAGCGGACCCGCCAGTGCCGAAGAACTCGATGTCTCGGAATTGCGGTGGTGTGGGCCGCCGCGCTGACGATCAATTCGCGCCGCCGCAAGTTCTCGAGCGCAGATTGAACGGCGCTCTTTGAAAGGCCGGTGGCGTCAGCAAGCATGCGTAAACTCGCCGGGACGGGCTTCCATTTGTTACGTGCGGCCTGGCCGTAAAGATAGAGATAAACAAGATACGACGCCGGCTGGCGATCGTGTCCGACGATGTCGCGCAACAGGACATCGATAACATAGTCGTCAACCGGGATGGTTTCGCCAAAGCGTGGCACTTCGAAAGGATGACGGAAGGAGGCAGAAGGATGAAGAGAATTCTTCTGCTGCTATACCAATAAACGGACAACGATTTCTACACAAACAAGTCGGTCGTTTCTGGACGCAGATGCTGCGACCAATTTAGATTCGCCGCATTGTGATCAAACAAGTCAAATTCGTCAGCATCCCGGTCAGCGATCAAAATCGCGCGCTGGACTTTTATACGGAGAAACTCGGATTCACGATTATCACGGATCAACCATTTGATGGAAAGCAACGGTGGATCGAATTGCGCGTGCCGAAGGCGGAGACGCGCGTGGTGTTGTTCACGCCTGAGGGAGACGAGAAACGCATCGGCTCTTTCATGAACATGTCGTATGAATGTGACGACATTAATAAGACGTACGAGGAACTGAGTGCGCGCGGGGTGGAATTTGAAGGTCCGCCGCAGAAGCAACCATGGGGCACGTATGCAATGTTCAAGGACAGCGAGGGCAATCGATTCGTGGTCTCTTCCTGATTTACTCAACGGACGGCGTTTGGCGATGAGCAGTCCGAAAGCTTTCGCCAGCAGGCGAACGCCCCTAGGAGGAGAAAATCAGGTACGCGTTCCGTCGATGTGGGAACAACTCAGTCGTTTGTCTGGATCCAAGCCCGCGACGAATGTCCAGACTGATGCGTGCGGTCGTCATCACATCTCACGGTGGGGTCGACG